>NZ_SJOC01000005.1:0-213674 GCF_004331195.1 Acinetobacter sp. ANC 4216
TCTATTCAGCGAGCTAGAAATGAAAATACGAATGGTTTAATCCGGCAATATCTGCCAAAATCGTCATCGTTTGATGACGTGTCAAACGAACAAATAGAGCAGATAGAATTTGCACTCAACCATCGTCCTAGAAAAACACTAGGTTGGCATACACCGAGTGAAGTTATGGCTGGTTTTTATACTGTTGCACTTGCCGCTTGAATCCGCCGACTTTATAAATACGGTAATTTCCACTCAAAAAATCAAAACTGAATTATTAGACGAGTCCAAAGATGCTGTTTATAATGCTTTTGCACCTCACCATTATTACATTACCGCTACCGATGAACAAAAAACTACACGGGCACAAAAAATTTGTCCTACCAATTATCCTTTACAATATTGTCAGGCTGCCGGGCAGTTGAAATCAGATACTCTGATCGCTCAGTCACCAGCGACAATATCTAATATTCTGTTTTTATCACAATCTTTGGAATTGGCTGCCGGTAAAGAAAAACAGCATAATATTGTGGTTAATTATTATGGGAACTTAATTGCGAACGGAACATCTGGAGGAACAGGCAGTCCTTCAGGTAAGTTTACTGGCACTGGAGTCTTGAATATTCGTGGGAATGTCATGGTTGTAGGAGAAGCTGACATGACTGAAATGCTGGGTGATTTTAGTATGAAATTAACCAATGCCCAAGCTGCAGGAAATGTGATACCTTTCTATAAAAAGACTTTTGGTATTGGCGGCATCCGCTACATGTAATTTTTCAAAAGCTAAAAACCCACAATGAATTGTGGGTTTTTTATTTATGATTTATAAATAAAACTAAGCCAATTTTTTATGATTTAAAATGTTTGGCAAATGATCAGACCCACCCACCATGTAGCCATGATCAGCAAGCGCGAGCATCTCTTGATCTTCATGACTATTACCATAAGCATAAATCACAGCATAATCAGCTAAATGATATCTTTCTAAAATTCGTTGTCTTTTCTGTTCCGAACTGCAATCGGGCGTGGTGTATTGTCCCGTATAGATATTATTGATTTGTTCAGTATGGGTACAAATTAAATCAATATTGAGTAGCTCACAGACATGCTTGAGATAGACATCGACGGATGCCGAAACCAAAACCACATCATCACCTAAGGCTTGATGCTGTTTAAGCTGCTTAAGCAAAGACCGATTTAATTGAGACATTAAACTTGTTGCGTATTCTCGTGCCATGTGTTGCAGTTCTAAGGCATTGGCATTGCTAAACATCGCACGAAACAATCTGGAACGCATGGCAGGTGCAGAATAGACATTCAAATAATAAGCTTGAATCCAGGGCAAAATTTTAATGCCTTGTTTGACAATATGGCGTTTAGATAAGGCGTAAAAGATAAACCCTGTAAAACTGTCCTTTTTACACAGGGTTCCATCAAAATCAAAGAGCGCTAAATTTTTATTCTTTTTGCTCGTTGCATACATGATTGATATCTTCCGTTTACGCGTGTTGCAAACCAGTTGGTATTATAATCACGACTCAGTTTAGGACCAGAAATGACCACTTCAGGCATGATAGCATAAATTGGATCTTTGCCTATTTTCTCTTGATATAACTTGGTTACAGCACGATAAGTTGCCGTATCTTCGAAACTTTTCTCTTTTTCTTTTTTCAGGTCAGAACGAATTTGCCGTGGTGTCACCAGAATATTGTTGGCTGCAAATACACTGATCAGTTCTCGTTCAGACTGACTGGCTGCAGAACGGATTGAACCATCTTTGGTGTAAAGCAACAAATCGCCATCAAGATCAAGCTCTGTTGCCGTCAAGTCATTGAGCATGCTTTGAAAAGCTGCGTTGCGGCTTGAATACATGCCAGAGTTATAATCTGCAAAACGATAAATCGCTTTATCATAATCGGCAGGGTACATCATCAAACGGTGGATGCCATAATACAAACCGCCATATTGACTATATAAGTCGGTACGTAATTCGGCCATATTGCCGCCTTGGCGTTTATGTTCTTTGGCATAGCCAATATGAACCTGCATAGAACCTAAAGTTGTAATCGGATTTAATTTTTCGCCCATGTCTTGACCGACCAGTTTGGCTGCACCGGTTAAGGCACTGACATGATAATGTTTTGACATATAGTCAAAAATTTCACGATAGAGTTCATCTAATTCACGCTCGGTTTTTACACGACGCATTTGGCTTAAATAATTATTTTCAGGACTGGGCTGATTCTTTAAAACTTGTTGGAAATATCCTGCAACTGTTCCACCAATAGTATCACCTAATTTATCTTTAAATTTTTCATCCAGACGATCTTGAACTTCCTTCACCGCTTTTTCGCCTAAACCGGGAACTTGCGGGTCAGCTACGAAGTTGGATTCCTGATCGACGACGGCCACAATACTGCAAATATTTTCTTTGGTTTGAGGAATACCGAGCTGATCGGTAATGTCGTAAATATCCTTGGCCCAAGAACTACGATCGTTGACGCGGGGTGGAATAAGACGTTTGACCTGATCTTCTTCTAGTGTGGGTTCATTGTTTTTTGACCACCAAGAACCATCGCCGCATGCCACCAGGCTCAAAGACAAAGCCAGAATACTCAAAGATTTAAACCGGGACGAAGTAAAAAGAGTTTTTTTCATAATGATGAAAACATGTTCCAAAAGGATGAGCCTATACAGCAGATGCAGTATACTATGTCAGTCGAAAAAGTGATGAATTTATATGTATATCGGTCCATATCAACTGTCAAATAATTTAATTGTTGCTCCCATGGCAGGTGTTACGGATCGTCCTTTCCGGACGTTGTGTAAATATTTTGGTGCAGGGCATGCGGTCAGCGAAATGATGACTTCAGACCAGACCTTACGCATGAGCAAGAAAAGTCTGTACCGGGCCAATTTTGACGGCGAACTGGCGCCTATTTCTGCGCAGATTGCGGGTTCTGAACCCAACGAGTTGGCGGAAGCGGCACGCTATCAGGTGGCGAATGGGGCGCAGATTGTCGATATCAATATGGGATGCCCGGCCAAAAAAGTCTGTAATAAATTGGCAGGTTCTGCATTATTAAAAGATGAAGATCTCGTGGCACGCATTTTAGATACTGTGGTTGCTGCAGTGGATGTCCCTGTCACTTTAAAAACCCGTTTAGGATATCTAAATGGGCATGAAAATATCCTGCGGGTTGCCAAGCGTGCCGAAGAAGCCGGGATTGCCGCATTGGCACTGCATGGTCGTACCCGTGAAGATATGTACTTGAATACAGCACGTTATTCTTTGATTAAAGAAGTCAAAGAAATGTTGAATATTCCAGTCATTGCCAATGGCGATATCGACAGCCCTGAAAAAGCCAAATATGTGCTCGATTATACGGGTGCCGATGCTGTGATGATTGGACGTGCTGCACAAGGCCGGCCTTGGATTTTTCGTGAAATTGCACATTATTTAAAAACAGGCGAACAGCTTGCAGCACCCAGTATTGCTGAAGTGAAAGATGTGTTATTGGGACATTTATCTGAATTGTATGACTTCTATGGTGAATACTCGGGTTGCCGTATTTCGCGTAAACATATTGCCTGGTACACCAAAGGTTTGCGTTCAAGCAATGAATTCCGCCAAAATATGTATAAGGTGGAAAGCACAGCCGAGCAGTTTAATGTCGTAGAGGACTATTTTAACCAGCTTCTTGCTCAGGGTGAAATTATGAGTGATGTACAGGTGGAGCAGGTGAACTTGCTTGAAACCAAATAGTTTTTATTTGTTTTTCATTTCTTCATTTTAAATAGCTTCACTGCTCTTTATTTCAAAGGATTTTATGAAAAAAAGAGTAGTGGTTTTTTATCGAGACTTTTTTGCGTAATTTGTATAACAATATTCAAAGAATTACATGCGACAACATCTCATCACCCAATCAGGACACTTATAAGACAGAGCTGGTCGAAAATTATCTTATGCTAAATTCTTTTGAAGCTCATTAAAGCTGCTAATCTAAAAAATTTGATGATATGGATCTGACAGAAGGAGAAAGAAAATGGTGAATAACAAGAGACCAGTTTCACAGGTTAATCCTGCTTCAACAGAAATGTCTCCAGAACAGGGTGATGCATTCAATCAGGATTCATTGAAATCTAGTCCACCCACACTTGATAGTGCACGTCCTGACCTGAATTCGCCAGAGACTGAAAGTCATCGTGTACCCGATATGAATGAAGCGGGCGATCATCTGGCTGCGACTGGTGCCGGAACTTTGGGAGGCGCAGCTGTAGGGGCTACACTAGGCATGGTAGGTGGTCCTCCAGGTGCAGTGGTTGGGGGCATTGTCGGGGGGATTGTTAGGGGCATTGCAGGTAATGACATCGCGCAAACAGCGAATCCGGAAGAGGAAGATGCCTATTGGCGCGAGCAGCACCGTGAACGGCCTTATTTCCATGAAACCCGCAATACCTATGCCGATTTAGATTATGATCGTGATTACCGCAGTGCTTATCAGGTCGGATATGGCAGTCGCTCCCAATACGACCCTAATGTCGAATTTGAGCATGTGGAACCTGAATTGAGAAGCAAATGGGAAAATACCAAGGATCAGTCCCGTCTCAGTTGGGAAGAAGCCAAATATGCAGCCAAAGATGCCTGGCACCGGGCTACCCGTTAAGTGAATGATTATAAAAAAACCTCTCAGATGAGAGGTTTTTTTATAATCTGTCTAGGCCGTAAGCTTAGGCCTGACTGATTTCCAGAACCAGTTGATTAATTAAATCTGCAGCTTCGATCTCCCGAATCTGGGCAACATTGGTTCCCGCCCAAAATGCTCCAAAACCATGGTCACCTTGTGCAGATGCTGCGGCATGCAACTGTTTCCCCAAGTCATAGCAATAGGGGTAGGTGGCGACTGGAGGACGTTCAGGCTGATCGATTTGGGTATGCCAATGATTAATTAAACCCCGAGCAGGCCGCCCCGAAATGCTGGCCGTAATTTGGGTAATCGGTTTGCTAAACAGGGCTTGCCGATAGGCTGTGTTGGCATTGGAGCTTTTGCACTGTACGAAAGCAGTGCCCAATTGGACAGCTTCAGCGCCTAACTGCATTAACAGTTGGGCCTGCGTGCCATTCATAATCCCGCCAGCAGCCACAACAGGCTTGCTACAGTACTGTTTTAACAATTGCACCAGATCGGAAGTTTTGACGGCACTGTCAAATGTTTCATTAAAAATGCCACGGTGTCCACCCGCTTCAATGCCTTGCGCAATAATGACATCAATGCCGGCAGCTTCAATCTGCAGCGCTTCAGCCAGATTGGTTGCTGAAACCATCGTCATGATACCTGCCTGTTTTAAGGCCTGAATCTGGTGTGCATGCGGAATGCCGAAATGAAAGCTTACTGCCTGAGGTCGAGTTTCTAAAACCAGATTTAAATAGTCATCGTTATCAAGAAAACTGGGATAAATACATTTTAATTCTGTCGGCGGAGTTGCATGATACTTCTCGAATTGAGGTCTTAGGTATTCAATCCATTGTTTGGCAATAGTGGGGTCAAGTGCTGAACTTTGATGGCAAAAGAAATTGACCTGAAAGGGTTTATGCGTAAGGGCTTGCGTTTCTAAAATTTGTTGACGCGCTGCCGCAACGGTACTGGCACCCAAACCCAATGAACCCAAACCACCTTGATTGGAAACCTCCGCAGCCAATTGAGGAGTAGAAACACCCGCCATCGGTGCAAGGAAAATAGGATGTTTAATCTCAAGTTGTTCTAATAAAGTCATATTTGGCTCCTATGCATATCATCACTTTGCCCAAGCCCTATAAATTAAGCAAATAATATTCGTTATTTTTTTATGAAATAAAAAGTTTTTTACAACTAAAAATAAATGAAAATGAAATGATAAATAAAGCGTCAAACTATGTCGCATAAAAGATCAGTGCCCATGCTGCTTGAGTTGAAAATTTTATAATAGCTATTCATTTTTTAGCGCTGATTACACATGTCTGATCGTATCCGTGAAAAACTGCAAATTTTAGCCGATGCTGCCAAATATGATGTCTCCTGTTCCTCAAGTGGCAGTAACCGAAAAAACAAGGACAAAGGCTTAGGGAATACCGGTTCCGGTATCTGTCATAGCTATACCGAAGATGGGCGCTGTGTATCTTTGCTTAAAATTCTGTTTTCCAATGTCTGTATTTATGATTGTGCTTACTGCGTGTCACGTCGTTCCAATGAGGTAAAACGGGCGGCTTTTACCGTGCAGGAAGTGGTGGATTTGACCATGAACTTCTATCGTCGCAATTATATTGAAGGCTTGTTTTTAAGTTCGGGAATATTCAGGTCGGCTGATTACACTATGGAGCGCATGCTGCTAGTGGTGAAAAAATTACGTCTGGAAGAAAATTTTAACGGTTATATTCATTTAAAGGCCATTCCTGGAGCATCACCGGAAATCATTACTGAAGCGGGGCTATATGTCGACCGGATGAGCATTAATTTAGAAATGCCGACTGAAGCAGGCTTGCAAAAATTCGCTCCTGAGAAAACACATGCCGAAGTACAGAAAGACTTGGGTATTGTTCGTGACCGTTTAATCCAGTTTAAAGATGAACGCAAACTGATACGTTCCGTTCCAAAGTTTGTTCCTGCAGGGCAAACCACGCAAATGGTGGTGGGAGCACATAGCGAAAGCGATCAAGACATTATTTTAATGGCAGACCGGCATTACAAGGAATTTAAACTGAAACGTGTGTATTACTCGGGTTATATTCCAATTAATGAACAGGAAAAAGCCTTGCCGGCGATTGGTTCAGCACCACCCTTATTAAGAGAAAATCGGCTCTATCAAAGCGACTGGCTGATGCGTTTTTATGGCTTTGAGGCGACAGAACTGGTCGATGAAAAACACCCCAATCTGGATCTGGATGTTGATCCCAAGCTGGGATGGGCATTAAGGCATCCTGAACAGTTTCCTGTCGATCTGAACCGGGCAGATTACCGCATGATTTTACGTGTTCCGGGTATTGGCGTGCGTTCAGCGAAAAAAATTGTACAGGCACGTCGCTTTGGCAAAATCCACATCGATCAACTGAAGCGTATGGGTGTAGCATATAACCGTGCGCAGCATTTTATCCGCTGTGCCGATACGCCAAAATTTATTAAGGAGCAGTTGCCAGGCCAGATTCGGAGTCAAATTTTGCAGTCGGGGCAGTCCAAATATGTGCAGCAGTTATCGCCACAATTGGGTTTTGCTTTTTAATGGCAACTTACTGTTTTGATGGCAGCATGACCGGTCTGTTGAGCTGCGTGTTTCGTGCCTTTCAATTTAAAGAATTTCAGGTGCAGGTAACGAGCAATCCGCATGCACAAAAGGGTCTGTTTGATGATTTTATACAGGTGGCATCGAATGAAGAACATGCCCAGCGGGTCTGGCAAGGATTGAAGCAAAAAACATCGGGTCAGAGTCAGCGTAATTTTTACTATACTTTTCTCTCTGAAAATCCAATCGCTCATCAGCACCTGTTTAATTATTGTCTTTATGTTTTTCAAAGTCGCTACAAGGTTGACGAAAACTATGGGCATGCTGATGTGCTGGCTTTAGCGCAATGGGCAAAGCAGGTAGGTCGTGAAAAGCATCGTATGGAAGCCTTTGTGCGCTTTAAAAAATGTCAGGATGGTCTGTTTTTAAGTCTGGTTCGGCCTGATTTTAATGTATTGCCGCTGATTGAATGGCATTTTAAGGCACGTTATCAGGATCAACGCTGGCTGATTTATGACGAAAAGCGTAAATACGGCATTTATTATGATTTGCAAAATGTGCATCAAATCGAAATGAATGCTCATCAGGTCGATGCCACACTGGCGAGTGGCTATAGTCAGGCATTTACTGTAGAACTGGACGAACAGGAATTACTGTATGACCAGTTGTGGAAAGATTATTTCCGCAGTGTCAATATTCAGGTTCGGCAAAATATGAAACTGCATATTCAGTATGTGCCGAAGCGGTACTGGCGTTATATGAATGAAAAGTCAATTTAGCTGAAGATTTCAGGCATACTAGTGCAAGATTTAGTGATGAGGACAATTTATAATGAAGCCGTTCATTTTGGCGACTTTAATTTCAAGCGTAATAGTTTCAGCATGTTCATCTTCCGAGCAGCAAAAAATCCAGATTGATCCTCAAAAATATAAGATGCAGGATGCGGCAAGCTTGCAGCAGCGCTTTGAAAGCTTAAATCAGCAGCTATCTAAAGATTATCAGGCTTTTAAAAAAAGCAACAATATTGCCTTTTCAGACCAGTCGCTGCTTGATGTAAACCAGTTGCAGACTTTGAACCTGCATGCGGTGAGCAGTACCTCTTTAAAACCGGTCAAACAGGCATATTGTCAAATGATGAATGGCTATTTCGCCGAGATGTACCAGTTGGGTCATCAAAACCTGAATATTATTGGACAGGTGAAATTACCCCACGCGCAGGGTGAAAACTTAAGCAAAAATTTTGCCGATGCCGATCAGTTTTATGACTTTATTTTAAACCGTTATACCTCATACCGTCAGGCTCAGGAAATTATGGGCTTTGGCTGTAATTTAAAAGCGGCGCTGCATTAATTAAAAATAGCATAAATCAAAAAAAGCCCATCGTTGGATGTAATGCTGATCAGTTAAGGAGTTTAGAAATAAACTCTTTAATTTTTGGTAATTCATGGCGGAGTCTTACCTTTTTAAATCAAACTCTTGCAGCTCATTTGTTACTTTGGTTTCGCCCTGAGAAGCACTGCTTCGTAAGACCAAAGGCATTTGTCATCCGCAAAACTCGTCAGCTACTATCAACTAGCAAATTTGTCGCAGAAACAATCATTTTTTAATGTAGTCCTGCCTCAACAGTTGCGGATGACTTTTCCATATATCAAATATATTCATGAATTTAAAAAAAGAAAATGCCAGTCAATTTCTTAACTGACTGGCATTACATCATTGGATGGGCTTTTTTATAGGCTGAAATCTGGATTTAACAACCGGTTAATTTTTCGGGTTGTGGTCGTTCACCGGGGAAGAAAATGGGACGAAGTTTCACGCCAAGAGCGTTACCTATAAAAGCAAAGATCAGCCATAACCAGCCATGCAAGCTGCCTGAAGCAATGCCGCTAAAGTAAGCACCGATATTACAGCCATAGGCGAGACGTGCGCCGTAGCCTAATAATAAACCGCCAACAACAGCAGCAATGAGGGAGCGTTTTGGAATGTTGAGATTTGGCGCGAATTTACCGGCAAGGCTTGCTGCCAATAGTGCACCAAGCATAATGCCGAAGTTCATCATTGAGGTAATATCGAACCACAATGAATTGGTCAAGGCTTTGGCATTGGCAGGTTGTTGCCAATAGGCCCAAGAGGTGACGTCTACACCGGCAAAGCTGGCCGTTTTTGCCGCCCAGACTGCAAGTGCAGAAGTCACACCCCAAGGACGACCGGCTAAAGCTAAGGTGATAAAGTTGAGCAGGGTCAGAATGATACCGCCCCAAATAAGCGGCCATGGACCAGCCAAGAAGCGTTTAAGACCTTGAGTTTGAGCTTTTGGTTCTACTTCAAGTGAACCATGACGTTTTTTTTCAAAAAAGACGGTTGCAAGAGCAATTGCAGCGAACAGCACAAAGCTGACGATAAGTGCAGGAATTACGCCTAAACTCGATACAATCGAAATGGGTTCAAGATGCGGCAGGTTAAACCACCAGTCTAAATGCGTAGTGGCAATTAAAGAGCCTAAGCAGAAGAAAATCAGGGTCACAATCATGCGCGCACTACCGCCACCCACGGTATAAAGCGTACCTGAAGCACAGCCACCTCCCAGTTGCATGCCTATACCAAAGATAAAAGCACCAATCATTACAGACATGGAAACAGGATTGACATTGCCTTTGACGGGATTGCCAAACAGTTCGCCTGCACCTAAGGCTGGAAAGAACAGCAATACGGCAAGCGCCAGCATGATCATTTGGGCACGTAAGCCACGACCACGACGCTCCAGAATAAAAACACGCCAGCTTGAGGTAAAACCAAAGGATGCATGATACAAGGTCATGCCCAGGGCACCGCCAACCAAAAATAATAAGGCTTGATTAAGACCAACAACTTGATAGGCACCCAGCGTGCCGACGAGCAAAAGAAAAAGAGCAACCCAAACCGAAAGATTAGATCGATTGGATTTCGTAGCAATAATAGACATGGGGGAATAAAAACAACTAAATTAGTCGGGATATTTTACTGTATTATTCACACATAATATTATTTATTGTAATAGATTATTAAATTTATAATTGAGAATATTTGATTAAATATATTTTAAAAAATAATAAACAAAATTAAATCGGGCTGACCTTAAATAATGAGCCTGTCCTGATTGCAAAGCTCATGGCAATCATTTTCCAAATGGCAACCTACAAACTTTCCTTAATTTCAGTGTTATCCGCAAAATAAACAGACAAAGCATTTAATGTAGTCCACCAGCAATGTTCATCGTCATAACCCTAATTGAGCGATATTGTTTGGGACTGACTAATTAGAAATCATGGAAAATAATGCACAGGCAGAAAATGCAAGGGCAGAAGAACCTGCTATCTGTAAGGGATTCGCTCTGGTATTTTCGTGAATGCAGATTTCATTCTGGGCATGCGCTTCCAGAAGATCATCGGCAATAAGCTGTACGGCAACCTGATCCGCCAGCTCAGGTTTTAAAGCACGTTGAATATAATGTACATTATTTGTTGTAATGACCATCGAAGAAATGTCATAAAAAAGCAAGATTAATCAATAAAAAAGCTCCTTTTAAAAGGAGCCTTTTTATTTCAACGATTCACATTATTGTTGAGCTCTTTCTTTCACATTGGCTGCTCCATCTTCTACAGCACTGGCAGTCGCTACAGTGGCATCTTTAGCGGCTTCTTTAGCATTTTGGGCAGCGGCCTCAGTTTTTGCAGCGGCTTCTTCACCGGCAGCATCAATTTTAGCAGTAGCTTCTTCAGTCGCAGCCTCGGTTTTTGCGGCAGCCTCATCAGCAGCTTTTGAAATGTCATGACCTGCCTGATCTGCTGCGTTTTCAAGATGTTCACCAGTGGTTGCACCTGTTTCTGGTGCTTCTTGTTTGTTACAGCCCACCAGGGCAACGCTAGCAGCAAGACCTAAAGCAATAAGCAATTTATTCATTTTCATTTCCTTCTAATTGTGGCACCCACCTGAATAGGGGTATTTTGAATATAGCTAAAAAAATGCATAAATAATGAGCTAAAATTGTTAATTAAATGTAATTATTTTTTATAAAAAAATGAGTGAAAAAAAAGGCTTATACCACCTTGTAATATAAGCCTGATCAAGCGACGTATTATACCGAATACAGATTACTGCCCCGAACGGATAATGTAATCAAAAGCAGACAGTGATGCCTTGGCACCTTCACCGGTGGCGATGATAATCTGCTTGTACGGCACCGTGGTACAGTCACCGGCAGCAAATACACCTTTCACACTGGTTTCGTTGCGCTCGTTAATCACGATCTCGCCACGGTTAGTGAGTTCCACTTTTGATGCTTTCAGGAAATCCGTGTTTGGCAACAGCCCGATCTGTACAAAGATCCCCGCCAGTTCAACCGTGTGTTCCTCATCCGTTGCACGGTCCTTATATTTCAGTGCCGTCACCTGTGAACCGTCACCCACCACTTCAGTCGACAGTGCATTCATGATCACGGTGGTGTTTGGCAGGCTGTTCAGTTTGTCCTGCAAGACCTGATCGGCACGCAGTTTGGTGTCAAATTCCACTAGCGTTACATGCTCGACAATCCCCGCCAGGTCAATCGCCGCTTCCACACCCGAGTTGCCGCCACCAATCACCGCAACACGCTTGCCCTTGAACAGTGGACCGTCACAGTGCGGGCAGTAGGCCACACCACGGGTTTTATATTCCTGCTCACCCGGAACGTTCATCTCTCTCCAGCGTGCACCGGTCGACAGGATGATGGTTTTGGATTCGAGTTTGGCCCCGTTTTCCAAAGTGACTTCCACCAGGCCATTCCCGGCTTCATCCGCGCCCTTGATCGCGGAAACCTTTTGCAGGTTCATGATGTCGACATCATAGGCACGTACATGCGCTTCCATCTCGGCCGCAAATTTTGGACCCTGGGTTTTCTGCACCGAGGTATAGTTTTCAATATCCATGGTGTCCATGACCTGACCGCCAAAGCGTTCCGCCACAATCCCAGTTTTAATGCCTTTACGCGCCGCATAGATGGCTGCGGTATTGCCGGCAGGACCGCCACCAATCACCAGCACATCAAAGGCGTCTTTGGCATTCAGTTTCTCTGCCTCTTTGGCTGATGAACCGGAATCCAATTTGGCCACGATTTCTTCCAGCGTCATGCGGCCCTGACCGATGTGGTTGCCGTCCTGGAACAGCATCGGTACCGCCATGATTTTGCGCTGTTCCACTTCATCCTGGAAGAAAGCCCCGTCAATCATGGTCGCGGTGGTGCCCGGGTTGTAGATGGCAATCAGGTTGAGGGCTTGCACCACGTCCGGACAGTTATGGCAGCTCAGCGATACGAATACCTCAAAATCGGTCGTTAAATTTAAACCCTTGATCTGCGCCAACACCTCATCCGACACTTTCGGGGCATAACCCGACACCTGCAGCAAGGCCAGAATTAAAGAGGTAAATTCATGTCCCATCGGCAAACCGGCAAAGTTGACGCGCGGCTGTTCACCTGCCTTGGCTACCCCAAAGCTTGGGGCACGTTTATTGGTACCGTCGAAACGTGCAGTGACTAAATCAGATAAGGCTGCAACTTCAGTCACCAGTTCTTTAATCTTGTCCGACTTGTCCGAACCATCCAAGGTTGCGACCAGTTCAATCGGGCTTTCCAGACGTTGCAAGAGTGTTTTAAGTTGTGCTGAAGTGTTTTGGTCTAACATGGCTAACGTCTCCAAGGGAGTAAATGCTTATTTAATAAAGCTATATTAAGATAAATATTTAAATAGGTAAAACAGTTTGTTTTTATTATTATAATCGAAATATCAAATTAAATAAATTTTATCCTGTTTTCTAAGCATTCTCCCTTAAGCATGACTAAAATCACCTGACTGAAAGAAGGTATCATAAAAATAACAAAAGCCCTTCTCTGGGCTTTTATATTGCATCATTTAAGCTGCATACGCTGCTCAACCCTAAATATCCGCCTTTTTAAATGCTGCGACAGCAGCAGCAGAATTGCACTTAAAATTCCAAGCAGTATGGCGGCAGCAATAATTAAAATTTGTACCACTGAACTCATCTGCTCTGCCTGGGCTACCTGTCTGGAAACAATTTTTGCCATTGGCGTTAAACTCTGACCATAAAGCTGGTGCTGCATGGTCCAAAGCTGTTCGGGTTTAAAACCATATTCAAAAAAATCAGGATCTGTTTTTTCCGCTTTCACTAAAGCCAGCACTTGTGGAATAGCCGCATCCTTATCCACCGGTGTATGCAGCAGCGCAGCTTGTGCCAGCAGATAAGCTTTGACGGGCTCATCTACATTACTACGCTGTAAATACTGAGCCAATTCGCTTTGCTGAATATTTTTATCATAGTGAATGACGTCATTATAGGCCTCATTTTCTTCATTATTTAAATCATATTGCAGATAGGTCAAGCCTGACCACAACAGAATAAAGGCAATCAGCCAGCCCACAAACTTCAAAATAAAAGACTGAAAACGGACATAGAAAAACCGTATTTTCTTTAAAAAATGAATGACAAAAAACGCGCCCATAAAAGAAACAAACAGCTTCAGAATCAGCCAGCCAAACCATGACAGTAGGTTGCTAAAATAATCCCGATGCTGCCCCAGTTCAGCAAGGTTTGCATCGACACTGAGCGGTATATGCAATTGCTTCAGTTCTGTCGTAATACCGAAAAAACTATAGACAAAATCATGTTGCAGAAAAAAAGCCACCACGGAAGCCAGGAAAATGGTGCTACTGGTGATCGCCCATAACATCACATTGCGTTGACGCTTCTTCAGCATCACCACACCATTTTCAATCTGTTGCGGATTCACGGCATATTCATCTAAGGGAGGCAAACGCTTTCTCCTAAAGTGCAGACAATGAACTTAAACGAATAGTTAAGATTTATTCACTCCACTGTTACTGGATTCTATCACCAAATGGTTCAGATTTTCCTGCAAGGCACGTAAACGCGTGGTCGCTTCGGCGCGTTTTTGCATCCCCTCTTTTTGTACCTGAATCACGTCGTTCACTGTTTTAATAAGGGTATTCTGCACATGTTCAAGCGTTTCAATATCAATCACTGAACGCTGGTTGGCTTTGGCCGTAGCCACCGAATTTTGGTGCAGCAAGTCGGCATTACGGCGTAACAGGTCATTGGTGGCATCATCAATGCTACTGGCCAGCTGGACACTGTTTTTCTGTTCATGCAGGGAAATAGCCAAGCTGATCTGATTTTTCCATGCCGGTAAGGTAATGTTTTTAATGGCATAAAATTTGTCGACCAGCATCAGGTTATTGGACTGGATAATCCGGATCATCGGCAAGGTTTGCATGGCAGACTGCTGTAAAACCTGTAAATCACTGACCCGTTTTTCCAGATTATTGGCCAGATGATTCAGGTCATAGACTTTTTGCACCGTAGGTTGATCTTGGGTCTGGGCCGTTAAATGTGCAATGTGCTGCTGAATTTCCTGCTCTTTCAATTTTCCCGCCGCAATATAGATGCCCAGCTGTCTGTATTCCTCCTGCACACCCTGAAACATTTTATCCAAAGTGTCCACCCGGGTTTTCAAGCCCGATTGGGATGTTTCAATTTCCTTGACCAGCACATCAATCTGTTCTTTGGTGCTGTTAAAATGCTGATCAAAGTTTTGCTTGGCGCCTTTCATTTTACTGATCAGGCCGCCCAGGAAACCGGAACTCTTTTTCTTGTTTAAAATACTGCTGCTATTCAGCTGTTGGGCAACCTGCACCACCTGATTTAACTTTTGGCCGGTCGTGTCCAGTTCTTTGTTTTGTACAAGATTCAGCAATTCATCGGTATAACCCGACGTTTTTGTTGCAATATTCTTCCCATATTCCGCCACTGCATTATGGCTCATTTCAGCCAATTCTTTATGTGCATTCATCACTTCATTAAAGTCTGAATGCTGCAAACCAATTTCTTGTAAATTCAGTTGCTGAAACTTTTGCTGAACAAGATCCTGAGTGACTTCAGCGGGTAAATCTTTAGGTTCAAAATCGGTCATGCTTCACCTGAATAGAATGATTAATGTATGGGTTTCTCTAGTGATTTTCTTAAAGTACGAATTAACTTCTCTCTGCTATGATCCAGCTTGTCCAGTTCAATGCCCGAACTGTTCTGCTGACTTTGTTTAACATGATATTGCCAGGCAGGAATCAGTACCTGCTGTGCCTCTTTAAAACGGTCCAGCAAAGTAAAAGAAAGCTGCTGCGACAACTGCATTTGTGTAATTGCAATATCATTACTGGCTTGCAAAGTTTGTAATGAATTGATTTTTTTAGATAACCTTTCAGAAAAGTTATCCAGAGGATGGACATTCCTGACGAAATTTGGATATTCCAGCAAAAACTCTTGCGCAGCCCGAATGTATTTCGCCATTTGCTCCCGATACCCGAGCAACTGCTGAAAGCGTGCCTGGGACTTCTGTATTTCAATCTGCAATTTTTGACTTAAGTGATTGGCCCGATTAAGCAATTGATCCAGGTTTTTGTAATACTCGACCTGCCCGGAACCATATTCCAGATCAATCCCCAGCCACTTTTGCAAGGCATTAAACTTGCGGCTGCTTAAATATTTTTTTGAATCGGCCAATGCCTGAATCAGCTGTTCTATGGTGCTGCTCAATTGCTGGGTCAGATGTGGATCGACTCCGTTTAATAGAACGGACTGAGCCTGAATGACTGAATCGGCATAATGATTCAGACGATACTGATCCTGCAGCAAAGGGACCAAATCATTCTGCTGAATAGAGAGCAGTTCAGCCCGATTCACTTCAATGTCGGCCAAGGCAACAAGCATATCTATCTGAGACATAATATTGGAAACTCAACAAAATCATTTTTATAGTACGGCTTTTGTAGCAAAGATCATGTAGTGTTTTGCAAATTTTCTAGACCTGCATCAGAGCTGTTGCAAAAGCTCAGATATGGTTCGGCAATTCGTCGGAAAAACAATCTGCTCCAGCAAAATAATTAATTTATTATTCAAATATTTATAAAATAAAAGACTCATACAGATCATTTTCAGCAAGTATTTTTATCGGATTGTCCGGGATTTGATTACTGAATTCTTTATCCTATGCTTCAGCGAATACAGGAGTATTCGGCAGCAATGAAAATTCAAATAAAAAATCGATTTCATGGAGCTGAATCGGAGAATAATATTATGAAAAATCAAAATTTTTTCCTCAAATGGAGTGTAAAGGCATTATTTGCATCACTCGCATTTACATCCCTCAATGGCAATACAGCAACATCGGTAATGCCTGCACCAGCGAATAGCCAACAGGTCTTTTTTGTAGGCAATAACTGGGATGGAACAGTGACCGTCATTCGTCCATCGGGTGATTTTGGCAAGATCGGTGTGATCAACATGGTTCCTGATCGCAAAGAGCGTTTGTTGGAAATCCGCCTCAATCCAATTAAACTGATTGCCTATACTTATATCCAGTCCACCGCCGGGGAAGGTAATGATCAGCTGGTAGATGATATGTACTCTACGCCAGATGGTCAGTCAGTGGTTGCCTCTCGCCCAAGTTTTGCCGATGTCGTTTCGATTAATATTGCGACGGGCAAAATCAACTGGCGTACTCCTGTAGAAGGGTTCCGTGCCGACCATATGGCGGTTTCTCCTGATGGCAAACGCTTAGCCGTATCGGCATCTTCTGGCAACGTGGTTCATGTGCTGGATATCAACACGGGTAAAGAATTGGGACGCTTTGCAACAGGCGACAAACCGCATGAAAATATTTTCTTTAACGGCGGCACAAAAATTCTAAACTCAGCCATTGGTAATGTGGAAACCTCTATGGATGCTGCATGGCAAGATTTCACCAAGGGGAAACGATTCCTCACCATTGCCGATGCCAATACCTTTAAAGTCCTCAAGACCATTGATTTCCGTCCGGCGCTGGATGCAGTGGGCCGTAAAGATCTGTCCAACTCTGTACGTCCAATTGTCCTGAGCAATGATGAAAGTAAAATTTATGCCCAGGTTTCATTTTTTAACGGTTTAATCGAATATGACCTGAATCAGAATAAAATCACTCGCATTGGCCAATTACCGGGCAGCTCGACTATTCCTTCAGACCGAACCAAATATGTAAACGACTCGCGTCATCATGGATTATCAATTAGTGCCGATGGTGAGAAATTATGTGTGGCAGGCACTATGGATGACTATGCAACCATTGTCGACCGTTCAACCTTAAAAGCGGGCAAGCTAATTCCTGCAGGCAAACCCTACTGGGCAACACAAAGTCCTGATGGCAAAAGCTGTGTAATTTCTGAGAGTGAGACTGATGTGGTTACCGTGATTGATTTTGCAACGGGCGAAAAAGTAAGAAGTGTTCCTGTAGGAAATCACCCGCAACGTGTTCGGATCGGTTATGCACCTGCGGGCTGGTCAACACCTTAACTGTTAATTTTTTATCAACTGTACGGACCTGATCTTTAGATTGGGTCTGCTTTCATTTAAATGCAAGAGCAGGATTTCTGGCATGGATCGCAGTATACGACTTGGTCTTATCATTGGTTTTATTGTGACCTTGTCACTCTTCCTGGTGGTTTATATGTTTAGACCTCTTCCCCCTTCCCCTCCATCTGCATCATATACAGCCCAGGCAAAAGAAAAACCCTCTCCAGCTGTAGTCGCTCCTGTTGAAAAGGAAGCGGTATCTGACATACCAGTTCAAACAGATACAGTGTCGGCATCCAGTCAGGCAGCACTCATTCAACAGCGTGACCAACTGTATAAAGATTTTGCAGGAATTAGCGACGCGTTGAGTCATGGACAACAACCCGATTTACGTCAGGTAAGCCAAATGCTGGAACAGCAAAAACAGCTGGTTAAAACAGGTACGGTTGCTGCAGATGAAGCCATTTCATATTGCCAGTTTTTAAGGCAGATTTTACCTGCCATGGAGCATCAGATTGATCAAAATATTATAGAGTTAGAGAAGCTTAAGCGTAGCGCTAAATAGAAGTACAGTCGTGATGATAAATAATGTTAATGAACTTCTTTTATTAGCGCCTTTTATTTTTCTCTCTAAACGAGAAATAAAATGCAAACAGCTTTAATCAATCTCTTTCAAGCAATCCCGACACACCTTGATTTCTTTATCATCAACCGTGTAGTCAACTTCAGTAGTACCATGCAGGCCGAATAAGCACTTTAAGAATTGGAGCATCATTTTTTCCCAAAAAAAAAGTCCCATGCGAGGGATGCATAGGACTAAAACTAAAGAAACTACAGCGTTTCAATTTGTTGGCGCATTCTAAATATGTATTAAAAATATATGAATAGCAAAAACTACCAAAATTTATAATAGAAGAAATTTTATAGATGAAACCAGAATATTTTCATGCCTTGGTTTTATTCATATTCTAGAAAAAGAAAAGCCCCGATATATTAATGACGAGGCTTATATGTCGTAATACTTTCGACAAAAGATAAAAAATCTTCAATAAAAAAAACCTGCTTAACTCTCCAAGATTAAACAGGCTTAATTGCGCTAATATCTTAGAATTTTTGGAGTTATTATTTGTTTTCAGTGAATATAAGATTAAATTATTTCAACATTGTGAAAATAAAAAAATATGATTATTAATTTAATTAATCGCATTTTTTTTGATCAGTCATTGCTTCACTTCTGTCAAGCAATAACGACATGCCTTAATTTTTTTCACCATCAAGCGTGTATTCAATTTCAGTCGCCTCATGAAGACCCAATAAGCCCATTAAGAAACGGATTTTCTCCATGCAAAAAAAAAGCCCACACATGGAAAGACGATGTGGGCTTGTAAACTAAGAACTCCGGAAGAGCATTCAGAAACTACAGCAGTTAATGTTGGTTATTTTATACACTATTCAAGCAACATTCAGTGGCGGAATATATCAAAAATTAAAATATTATTAGTTTAATCAAAATTTTAGAACGACTTGATTAATAATATATCAAATATTAAAAAACCCGCTTAATCTGGGGATGTGATTAAGCGGGTGAAGTCTTTGATAGCCATTTTATTATTTTTATTCATGCTGTGCTCTCTTTAATGTAGTTAAAAGTTATCACTCCAAAGTAAATTACAAAGTATAAAAAATATGCAGAAATAGTTTTCCCCAGTTACTTTTTAGTTATTTTTTGATTTTTGTTAGACAATACTCATTAAAAATTTAATCTGGGTGGCCCTGATATTGCTTACACAGAAAACATTTCTCAGGGCATTAAAAATGCTTACATTCCTGTAAGCATTTGTGGTACTTCTCGTCTTTCCGAGTGTGGCTCTGAGGTTGGCGGTGCAAAGATCGTATCGATCAAGGATGTAAGCCCAAAATTGGTATCCGCTTCTGAATTGGCTCAGCAATATGGAATTAGTGTTGATGCGGTTCGTGATCGCTGTGTAGAGATCAACAAAGGTACTCGTGGCAAATGCCTTTATGATCCAGAACAAGCGAATTTGATTTTAACCGCTAGGCCTTTGGCTAAGCGAGGACGCAATAGAAAGAATTAATCATTTTTTATAAAGGGGTAAACATGCAAAAAAAGTCATATAAAACTGCTGGTATAGTGGGCACGATCATTGTCGCAATTATTCTGGCCTTAATTATTATACCGGCAAGCTTTACGCGCATCACCGATGCAGATGTTGGTATTCGTCAAACATTCAGCGGTGAAATTGAAGATACCGTACTGGGGCAAGGATTACATCAAACCGTGATTGGTGATGTAATCAAAGTATCAAAGCGAAATCTTGTGCTTAATGTTGAATCTCAGCCTATTGTAGTTGAAAAGATTCCAATGCAAGATTTTCAACTAAAAGTGAATTACGGGATTGTGCCATCAAATGCCGCAATCGCATATAAGACTGAAAAAGCACAGCACATTATTACAGATGATGGTGATGTGTATTTACTAGGTCAGTACGTGCAGTACGTTGCAAACTCAGCAATCAATGATGTTGTGAGCAAATATAAAGCTTTAGCTGTCAATGACAATCGAGCAGCCATAGAAACTGAAATCAAAAATAGTATTAATGTTAAATTAAAAGCTCAGGGCAAAGATAAATTTGTCAAAGTTAATGAAATTAACATCTTAAAAGTTTCGCCACCTAAATCTATTTTGGATTCATCATTAGCAATTGTTAATTCTCAAAATGCTTTAAAGACAAAGCAAAATGAATTAGAAACCGCACGTGTTGAAACTGAAATTAAAAAAGTACTTGCTGAGAATGCCTCTGAGAAATATGTTGATCTCCTTCGTGCTGAAGCTGAAAAGACTAAAGCCGAAGCATTATTGAAAGCAGCTGAAAAAGGCACTTTAAATACGATGGTTATTGTTCCAGACAAGTTTACTGGTGTAGGTCAATTAAAATAATGAAAAAGCCCTCGATAAGAGGGCTTTTTCTTCACTATCAATTTTAATCACTTTAAAGTTTGATTATTCACATCAGGTTTTTCTACTGATTTAGGTTTGTCCTTAGTAAGTGCTGACGTGTTAACCTCAATAAAATCTGCTTTAGTTCCTACAAGCCAAACGCATTTTACAATTCCTAATGCATTAGGCTTTGAAGCAACAGTCTCTTTATGTGCTTACCAGTAATGCCATCAAAACAAGCCAACCATTCGAGTAATGGAATTATTAGCTTAAGCAGGATTCGGGTTATTTATGAAAAAGTGTTTTGAATGGGTAATGTTGTTTTATGCCTTGATCTTCAGCAAATTTATTGGCCTTAGGCTCAAGCGCTTTTTGTGCAGCCCATTGCTCGCATTCTTTTGCAGTATCACGAGTTGCAGATGAACACTTGCATTGATTATGATCTCAATATAGAAAGCTTCTCCACGCTTACGAGGCTTCGGTAATTTCATGACGTAAATTAAACTGCATTATCGGCAAAAATAGCGATTATAAAGATAGTGCAGATAACGGCGAACATTATTCAAGACAATAAAAAAGGGCTTTAAGCTACTGTTTTCGCTTAAAACCCTTATTACATAAGGTTTGGAATCTTGGTAGGTATAAGCAGACTCGAACTGCTGACCTCTACGATGTCAACGTAGCGCTCTAACCAACTGAGCTATACACCTAAGTGTTGTGCATCATATTCATTTTTATTTTTTAAGACAAGTGCTTTCTATTCTTTTTTAACGTATCTGCACAAGTTTTAAGCATTTCTCTAAATTGCTTTATTTGCTCGGGATTTTGCATGAATGAATATTGCTGTTGTTGATAATACTGCGCTGTTTGAGTAAATATCTGTTGCTGCTCCTGCCCTGCTGTTTCCGCTAAACGATGCATCCAGCTATAAAAAGTTTCTGCAGGCTGCTTGTGTAAACCGGGTTCCAATTTTTTCGAAAATTGTTGAATGGCACGCTCATAAGCTGAAACCGACCGACTGTTTCGATACACAATCCAGATAAAATAAATTAACACCACCAGCAGAATACTGAATAACATAATGATGCTACTGGTATACGCGTTTTGAATACCTAACCTGGACAGCCAGCCTTGCTGCTTTTCGGCATCATAACCCACTACCTTGCTTTGCCATTGATAACTCGCGTAGTCACTCCAGATGCGCATGTTTTTCATCACTGCAAACTGGCGGTATTTCCACTTTTGCTCTTTGTTGCCCAAAATGCTGCGATCACTTTCAATATAATCCTGCATTCCACCATCTATTCGGTGGGGCGCAATAATTGCTGTAGGATCAATTCTTTGCCATTTTCCATGCAATAGCACCTCTGTCCATGCATGTGCATCGAGCTGGCGTACTTCCCAGCTGGCAAGATCTGGTGCAAGTTGTCCGCCCTGATAGCCCACCACCACGCGTGCAGGTATTCCAACATAACGCATCAGCAAAGCAAAACTGGAGGCATAATGCTCACAAAAACCACGACGTGATTGAAACAGGAATTCATCTATCCGGTTATCTCCCAATAATCCGGGATTCAGGGTATAAGCAAAGTCATGCTTTCTGTACCATTGCAAAATGTTGTTTATATAGCGCTCGGGTTGCTGTCCGCTCTGCCTGAACATGTCAGATGCAAACTGGCGTGATTGCTCATCCAGGCGCCCTGGAATTTTGGTATTGATCTGTTCCAGTACGCTGGTTGTGTACACAGCCCCCTCTTGCACCTGAGCATTCCCCAGCCATTGCAATGCAATCGGCTGATTCTGCAAAATTTGGCGTACCGGCGTAATCCGGCCATCGTGTTTTAATTCATAGTTCCGCTGCAATGGCCGTGATTGTTCCAGTCCCATCACCCACATCACATGAGGGTCAGCCGCTAAATACTGATAATCAAAACTGTCTTTGCTGTTCTGAAAACCTTGCATTGAGACGGGTTTTTCGTTTACAAAACTGCTAGTCCAGGTTTTACCGTCATACTGATCTAACACCATAGCTCGCCAATACAATTCATTGCGGCCTGGCAACTGGTTCATATCGCCAATAATTCGAAATGCCAGACTGGTCGACTGTGACAATTCGGCAATATCCCCCGGTGACATGCTGTCACTCATCCCGGTAACACTTTTTTGTACCGGAATCGGAATCGCCCAAAGTGGCGGCAAGCGCGGAAAAAACACAAACAGCAAGATAAAAAAAGGCAAAGCCAGAATCAGGAATTTGCCCACATGTTTTGCGTCACTTTGCAATGCGCCGGATGAATTTTGCAATTGCCTGAATTCATGGGTCTGTAAACGGTACAGGCCAATCAGGCAGCTGAGTAAACAGAGCACCACCATCAACGCCATCCAGATGGACTGGCTAAACAAGAATGAACTGGCACTGACAAACATGGCAAAATTAAACAGGATAATGACATCGCGCTTATTTTTGCTTTCTAAGGCTTTGGCAAATAAAAATGTCGATAAAATGGCAACGCCGGCTTCTATGCCAATAAAAGTTTGATAGTTAAAATAAATTGCAGCCAAGGCAATAAATGTCAGGACAAAAGTCCATATTCTGGATAAAGCCCTGGTCTGATCTTTTAAGCTATAAAATAAAAAAAGGATCATCAGGGCAAAAATAAGGCTCAATAGCAGCGGATTAAACACAACCTGTGCCAGAAGTATCAATGACAGGGTCATCAGTATCGAGGTTCTGATCTGTGCATGAATCATGATTTAAGCCTGCGCCAAAAGTTTTTTGGCCTGTAATAACTGGTTGTTACCCAGACCTGCCGCCAATTCGGCTTGCGGTAAAAAGACGGCATATGCACACTGCATTTGCTCACATTGCTCAATCAAGCCCATCATGAGACTGAGTTTTTCTTCATGCTGGGCACTTGGCATATTGCTATAATGAATTTCAATATTCATCTGCTCGTTATGCTGTTCAAACACCTTGATATATAAACCTTGTCCACGTGCGGCCTGCTTCCAGGATACCGCTTGCAGACGGTCTCCCAACTTGAAATTACGCAGCTCACGAAATTCATCCATATCCGGTTCAAAAGTGTGCTGATGCTGCTTATTTTCCGCATGATAAACGGCCGCTTTAGGCGCTACCCAGGAATATTCTTTTAAATAAAAATAGGTCCAGGCACGCACCAGGCCAAAAGGATAAACTGAATATACCTGAAGGGTTGGATAATCAAACCGCCCTCTTTTTTCAGTAAAAAAAGATAGGGTGATGCGGTGCTTCAATTCTGAGATGTAGATTTTTTCCAGATGCTGACTGGTTTTGACCCACAAATAACGTGGCTGCTTTTGCGCTTGCTGAAAATGGAGTTGCAAATCCAGTTGATGCCCCGCCTGTCCAACTTCATTGACTGAAACTTCAAGCTTGAGCCCATGCAACTGCTTAAAAGTTAAATAAAAGCTGATACATAAAATAGCACTGACCAGAAAGCAAAATCCCAAAATCAGGTTGTTGGCATAATTTACCCCGGTAATAAAGGTCAGCAAAATCAATACCAGATACAAATACCCTTGCTGATAGATAAAAATCAAAATGTCTTTTTGCGAGAGTTGTTTGACTTTTTTAAATTGAAAGCGTTTCGCTAACCATTTTTGCCAGGGCTGGGTCAAAGGTGTAGTCAAGTGAATCACCTTTTAACTAATATGGACTTGCTGCATCAACTGCAAGGCTTCTGCTTCGCTTAAGCCCATACGATGCGACACCACCGCAGCAAACACTGCCTGCACATCATCCGGGGTCACATAACTACGCTGTTCAATAAAAGCATGCGCCTGGGCTGCTTTTTTCAAGGCCAGCAATCCACGGGTCGATAAACCATGCGGTCTTTTGCGGGTTTCAGTCGCCAGATCCAGCAGATAATCCAGCACTGCATCGGCAATATAAACCTGTGTCACCAGCTGTTGAATCGCCAGAATTTCATGTTCATTAAAAACGTGTTGCAAGGTTGAAATCAGGGCATAGCGGGAATCTTGCTGTAGTAACAGTTTTTCTGCCGAACGCGATGGATAGCCCAGTGACAAACGCATCAAAAAACGGTCGAGCTGGGATTCGGGCAAGCTATAAGTTCCACTCTGGAACAAGGGATTTTGGGTAGCAATTACCCAAAAAGGTTGCGGCAAGTCATAACGCACTCCATCTACCGTCACCCGTCCCTCTTCCATGGCTTCCAGCAAGGCACTTTGCGTTTTGGGACTGCAGCGGTTAATTTCATCGGCCAGCAAAATCTGGGTAAAAATGGGTCCCTGCTTGAATTCAAACTGGTGTTCTTTTTGATTAAATATGTTCACCCCAATCACATCACTGGCGAGCATGTCATTGGTAAACTGGATACGCTGAAACTTCAATCCGGCAATATGCGACAAGGCACTGGACAAGGTGGTTTTACCCAGACCCGGCAAGTCTTCAAACAGCACATGTCCACCAGATAGCAGACAACATAAAGCCAGTTTGGTCTGTTGTTCTTTATCCAGAATAATGCGGTTGATTTGAGTCAAGAATGCCTGAATTTTTGCCGCAAAAAATTCCACCTGAAAATTCAGCTCTTGCTGCGCTGGTGTGAGTTCTTGTTTTTGAACTTTATTCGTACCCCAAATCACACTCTTTCCTCAATAAAAAACGGTGCATGATTAACATACACCGTTTTCCGTTTTTTCCAAACAAATCAGAAGATTTCAGACAAACATATCTTCAGCTTAGCAAGGACATTTCTTCATTCCGCCACTTGCACTTGGATAACGCGCATCCACACAGTGACGGTAAAATGTTTTAGCATCCATTGGAACCAGGTCCGGATGGTTCTTTTCCATATGCTCCAGATAGGTCTGATAATCCGGTACACCGACCATCAGGCGAAAGCTTTGCTGCAGGCGTTGCCAAATGACCTGAATAGTTTTAATGCCATTCAGCATCAACAGCTTTTTCGGTTGAGCCAGTACCGTAAACTTGATGATTTTGCCTAATGCCAGTTTCTGGCGAATTTGATCTTTTAGACTCATTTCACCTCTCCTGTCCCAATTGAATCACTGTAAATGGCTTCCGATTCCTGCACGCTTGGATTTGGATTTGCCAAGGCACGGCGAATGACGCCAATCGCAGCAAACACCATGACAATAGCCACAATCATAAAGAATCCACAAAGTACGGCATTAATCTGATTGGAGAATACAATCGTTTGCATTTCAGCAAGGTCTTTGGCTGGCTTTAAGATTTCTCCACGGGCAATGGCATCCGAGAAACGGTTGGCTTGTGCCAGGAAACCAATTTTAGGATTTTCATGGAAGATCTTTTGCCAGCCTGCAGTCATACAGGTAATGAACAGGAAAATGGTGGGAACAATCGTGATCCACACATATTTTTCTTTCTTCATTTTGAACAGAATGACCGTACCTAAAATCAGTGCCATAGCAGCCAGCATCTGGTTACCAATACCGAACAGTGGCCATAAACTGTTAATCCCGCCGAGCGGATCAACCACACCTTGGTAAACGAAGAAGCCCCAGCCTGCAACAGCCACTGCGGTACCTAACAAGTTACCAAAGAAATTGTGCGATTTTTTCACCGCAGGAATCACAATACCGACAGTATCCTGAACCATGAAACGGCAAGCACGTGTACCTGCATCCACCGCTGTTAAAATAAACAGGGCTTCAAACAGAATGGCAAAGTGATACCAGAACGCCATCATGGAACGGTTATTAAAAATTTCCGTAATAATGTGCGCCATACCAATCGCAAATGTCGGGGCACCACCGGTACGCGATAGAATTGAACTCTCACCCACTTCCTGAGCAAGCAGGGTCAAGGCTTCAGGTGTCACCACAAAGCCTAAAGTCCGCACCGCTTCTGCCGCGCTTTCAACCGTTGTACCCAGTACCGCGGCCGGTGCGTTAATTGCGAAATACACTCCAGGTTCAAGAATGGTCGCGCAAATCATCGCCATCACCGCAACGAAGGATTCCATCAGCATGCCGCCATAACCGATCACGCGAATGTCCACTTCGTTATTGACCAGCTTCGGAGTCGTTCCTGAAGAAACCAGGGCATGGAAACCGGAAATGGCACCGCAGGCAATGGTAATAAACAGGAACGGGAACATCGAACCGGCAAAGACAGGACCTGTACCATCCACGAAATGCGTTACCGCCGGCATTTTCATTTCAGGCAATGCCACCATAATGCCCACGGCCAGACCGGCAATCACGCCAATCTTCAAGAAGGTGGACAAGTAATCACGTGGAGCAAGCAGTAACCAGACCGGCAATGCCGAAGCAATAAAACCGTAAACAATCAAGCACCAGGTCAGTTGCGTACCTGAAAGGGTAAAGATGGGTCCCCAGTACGGATCAGCTGCAACATTACCGCCATAGACAATCGCCAGCATCATCAACACAAAACCAATGATAGAGACTTCTGCGATTTTACCCGGACGGATAAAGCGCATGTAAATCCCCATAAAGACTGCAATTGGAATGGTTGCGGCAATACTGAACACGCCCCATGGACTGTTGGTCAGAGCTTTTACCACCACCAAGGCAAGCACGGCAAGAATAATGATCATGACGCCTAATGCACCCAGCATCACAACGATACCTGCGAAAGATCCAAGCTCCTGCTTTGCCATTTCACCCAGTGAACGTCCATCACGGCGGGTCGAAATAAACAGAACTAAAAAGTCCTGAACAGCGCCTGCAAGCACGACCCCGACCAGCAACCAGATGGTTCCAGGCAAGTAGCCCATCTGTGCCGCAAGAATTGGCCCGACTAAAGGCCCGGCACCGGCAATGGCGGCAAAGTGGTGTCCAAACAAAACATATTTATTGGTCGGTACATAATCCAGACCATCTGCCAGACGGTGAGCGGGGGTTAAACGTCTTGCATTGAGTTCAAAAACTTTATTGGCAATAAATAAGCTATAGAAGCGATAAGCGATGCTATAGACACAGATGGCAGCTAAAACCAGCCAAACTGCATTGACATGCTCACCTCTGCTGATGGCAAGTATTCCAAATGACACCGCACCTAGAACTGCCACCAGAAGCCACACTATTTTGGAAGTCATTGATAACTTCGGTTGAATCGTTTCCATGTAAAGCCCTCATATCTAATGCATAAATCAGCCTTAATTTTTTATTGTTCGGTATACTGCTGTTTCTTCCCTTGCGACTGTACTCCTCATATTTTGCTTTTCATCTAATACTTTGGCATAAAAAAAGGGATGATTTTGATCATCCCTTTCGATAATAGTCTATTTTAAAACCATTATGCACGTTCTAAATAGTCACCAGTACGGGTATCTACACGAACGCTTTCTTCTTGCTGTACGAATAATGGTACACGAACAACCGCGCCAGTTTCGAGTTTAGCCGGTTTGCCGCCGCCGCCAGAAGTATCACCACGTACGCCTGGATCAGTTTCCACGATTTTCAATACTACGAAGTTTGGCGCACTTACTGTCAATGGAACGCCATTGAATAACATAATTGTACACAGTTCGTTAGAATCGTCTTTTAACCATTTTGCAGCATCACCCATTGCAGTTTTGTCTGCGGCAATCTGTTCAAAAGTTTCTGGGTCCATGAAGTTCCACATTTCACCATCGTTGTACAAGTAGTTCATTTCTACTTCTACGATGTCCGCTGCTTCTAAAGAGTCACCTGATTTAAAAGTTTTTTCTAAAACTTTACCTGTTTTAAGGTTACGAAGTTTTACACGGTTGAATGCTTGACCTTTACCAGGTTTTACATATTCATTTTCCATGATTGAACATGGGTTGCCGTCAAGCATTACTTTAAGGCCTTGCTTAAAGTCATTTGTAGAATAATTGGCCATGAAAGGCTCGC
This sequence comes from Acinetobacter sp. ANC 4216, assembly GCF_004331195.1. Taxonomy (NCBI): domain Bacteria; kingdom Pseudomonadati; phylum Pseudomonadota; class Gammaproteobacteria; order Moraxellales; family Moraxellaceae; genus Acinetobacter; species Acinetobacter sp. ANC 4216. Next base: position 28,514 of record NZ_SJOC01000005.1, read on the forward strand.
TCCAAACTTACTAACTTAAATCTATTAATGCTAGACTAGCATTATTTTTAACATCTGGCATGATAAACTATTTGTATCAAGAGCAAAACTGGCAATCTCAACTGAGTGACCTGATTACGGACCCTTTAGAGTTGCTTGAAACGCTTCAGCTCTCGCCTGATCAATTATTATCAGGGGCAATCCTGGCTTCTGAAAAGTTTAAGTTGCGTGTTCCACGTGCGTTCGTCGGAAAAATGAGCATTGGTGACCCGCTTGACCCTTTGCTGTTACAAATATTGCCCCACCATCTGGAACTTGAAGATCATCCTGGATTTGTGACTGATCCTTTAAGTGAAGAACAGGCCAATCAGCAGCCAGGCGTATTACATAAATATAAATCGCGTTTTTTACTCACCTTAACCGGTGCTTGCGCAGTTCATTGTCGTTACTGTTTCCGCCGTCATTTTCCCTATCAAGAAAACCTGCCAAAAAACGAAGACTGGCTAAATATTAAACAATACATTCAAAATCAACCAGATATAAATGAAGTTATTTTGAGCGGTGGCGACCCGCTTACCCTGTCCAACCGAAAACTTGCGCTGTGGATTGATCGTATTGAGTCCATGCCGCAAATTAAATTTTTGAGAATTCATTCACGGGTTCCGATCGTAATCCCCAACCGTGTCGACAATGAGCTGATTTCCCTGTTAAAAAACAGTAGGCTGCGCATTATTCTAGTGGTACACTCAAATCATGCCGCTGAGCTGGACGATTTTACCTGTTCCAAACTTTCAGCGTTGGTTCAACAACAAATTACCGTGCTGAATCAGGCAGTTTTATTAAAAGGGGTTAATAATTCTGCGCAACTGTTAGTGGATTTAAGTTACCGCCTGTTTGATGCAGGTGTGATGCCATACTATTTACACGTATTAGATAAAGTAAAAGGTGCCCATCATTTTGACTTAAGTCCTGAAGAAATTAATCTGATATATAAAGAGGTTTTAGAGAACCTGCCGGGATATTTGGTTCCTAAACTCGTTAGGGAAATAGCGGGCGAAAAAAATAAAACACCGCTTTTTGGAGTTTCAACTTTTTGAGTTAATAATAACGATGCTTATGAGTAATTCAGATATCTTCCAAACACCAACAGAGTTAAAGTTGGAAAAATTAAGCTTTTGCCCAACGAATGCAAAGGGGTTACAAGAATGGGTATCTAATTTATCCATTCTTCAACTGGGGAATTCTTCTAAAGAACTTTTCAATGCATTGCTGGAAATATCAGAACTTAAATGTCCGGAAATGTTGCGTTTTGACTTGATTCAAATCCTGCATCCGACCCTGGATAATGTTTTAAGCAGTCTGGAAAAGCATTTTTTCAATCAGGGGCTGGCGAGCAATGACCGCAGTGATCAGATTATTGAACTGGCGATGCTGTTACGTAGTCACTTTGCTAAAATTTATATCGATATCTCAAAACGCTGCAACACCCAGCTCAGCATGCAAAAGTTTTCTCTATTTGCATTCAACCAGAAGAAAAGTTTGCAGACTGCCAGAATCGTGTCTACTTATTATGCCTTGCAGCAGCTGTCTTTATTGCTTTATCAACAGCATCTGCTCTATAGCACGCCTTTATTTGGACAATGGTTAATTGCACATCAGCTGATTGAATGTGCAATTAAAAATAATTTTTATCAAACCAATATTAACCAGATTTTAGACACGCAACATCCTTTACAAACCGTTGCTCAGGCTTATTCACAACTGGTGTTGCTGGAAATTCTGAATACTCATCAAATTCGGCCTTCTGAAATGCAGGGCTTATATTTATGCAGTTTCGACTGGGCAAAACTGGTCCATATATTACCTAAGGAAACGACGCTTTCTCGTTATATTGTCGATATTCATAAAGACTATCCCCCTGTTTTCAATGTCAATCAATCCAGTTTATATAAACCAACCATTTATATTTCAACGCAAAATTTATTAGATCATCTCTCGGAAACCCAAACCAAAAAATCGGGTTATCTATCGCGTAATGAAAAGCTATTCTTAACACCGGCCCTGCATTTCCATATTCACAACCTGCTTACGACCAATACTGAACGTCGTCATGAGCGTTATGAATATTCTGCACAATTACAAATCTGCTTTAGTCTTTCAGTGGCACATTTTTACCTCTCTAAGGGCAAAAACTTTCATGAGACTCTGGATCTAGATGGCAATTATCAGTTCCACAATGAAAGCAGCTTTATTAATTCGATGAATTCGAATATTCCTGCTGAAATGACAACGGCGAAAACTTTAGACCGGGAAGCCAAACAAATTTATCCAGCTGAAGTTCTGGACATCAGTGTCAATGGTTACAGAATTAAATGGAATGGCGCTGCACCTTCGAATTTGAAAACCGGCGAATTTATTTTAATTCAGGAAAATACCCACAGTCCTTGGCGTGGTGGTGTGATCCGCTGGATCAAGCAGTCCACAGCCAAAAGCCTGGAACTGGGACTGGAAGTCCTGGCACAAGATTTATTCCCTTGTGCTGTCATGATCAAAACAGATCGCCATAGCCATAACTACCAACCTGCCCTGATCGTTCAGTCTAGCCAGCTTGATGAGGTATCTACCAGCCTGATCGTTTCCGGTTCACATATGTTTAGAGAAAAACAAACCATTCATCTGCGCTTGGGACAAGAAGAAATAAAAATTTATCTCACCAAAGCGCAAATCATTACACAAAGTTTTATTCATTTTGAGTTCGAATTACTAAATGAGCATCAAGAAAACCTGATCAAGAACTTTATTAATAAGCAAACGAATGAAGTCAAGAATCACGATTTATGGGAAGCATTGAAGTGAGAAATCCATTATTGTCCAAAAAGTTAAAACGTACTGAAACACGTTTACTCATTATCGATGACAATCAGATCCGTTTTAACCAAATTCGTGACCTTTTAACATCAAGTGAACATGTGGTACATGCTACCTTGCTGGATGACTTACAAAATTTTGAAAAACAATTACATCATCCATGGGATCTGGTGATTTTTGGCCGTGCTTATGACCTGAAATATGAACAGGCATTAAGCTTAATCCGCCTGTCTAAGCAACCCAACCTTCCTATGATCCTGCTCAAGCCTGATGATTATCAAGCTGATCAATATGCGGGATATATTCGTAAAGGCGTCTATGACATTCTTAATTTGGATTATCCAGATCGTTTTTATCTCGGGCTTTTACGTGCACTTTCACTCAGTCGTTTGGTCCTGACGCAACAACATTTAATGGAAGAGCTAGAAACAGCTCAAACGCATGCCCAGTCTTTAGTTCAAGAGAGCAACAAAGCCATTGCATTGATTCAGGAAGGTATTCATGTTCAGGCTAACCCTGAATATTTAGCACTTTTTGGAATTAAGAATGAAGATGAGATTGTTGGACTTCCCCTTCTGGATCTGCTTCAGCCTAAAGATTTAAATGACTTTAAGCTACGTTTTAAAAAAATTTCACAAGGTCAGTTTGATTTGGGGCGTTTTGAAATCAACAGCCTCAATGATCAGGTCTCTATTCCCAACCCGCTTAAAATCGAGTTTTTGCCCTCTACGGATGAAGAAGATGCGGTACAAATTACCGTTGATATTGACTCTTCACCATCAGCTCAGGCGATCTCTCCGACTGATGCTCCAAAGCCGAATACTTATCAGCTGATTAATCGCACAATTACTCAACAGCCTTCTGATATCAATGCATTAGTTCTATTCTCCTTGACTTCCTGCCCGGACAGCATTTTTGAAGGTGAATGGGATACTTTCAAAAAGTATTTCAGCAATATCAAGGAATTTTTAAAAGAACAAACTCATGTTCCCTTATTTGAAATGAGTTCTGGAATTTACGTTGCTTTGTTCCAAGCTGAATCCAAAGCCAAGTTAGAGTCAAAACTTATCGGTTTAAGCTCGCTGAAAAAACCGCAATTGCTGTCGATTAACCAAACATCTTATCCGCTTAATCTCAGAATTGGCTATACGCTGTTAGATACTGAAATACGCGATGAAAAACATTTTGAACAATTTATTGCTTCAGCTTATAAGACTGTTTTACCAGAAAATCAGCCGACTCCAGCACTTGAATTAGAAACACCATTAGCCATTCCAAGCATTGATCTGCACCAGCCCGAAATTAAGGCAGCACCGAGTTCGCCTGAAGCAGCCCTACTCCGAGCCTTGCAGCAAAGTCTGGATCGCGGTGAAATTCATCTTAAATATCAACAACTTTACGATAAGCAAGACACCAATTTATATACTTATGAAGTGACCAGTGGCTTTATTTATGAAAATACCTGGAGAGATTTGGCGGGTTTAAGAGAACTTGCAGAAGATCCTGAGTTATCTATTAAACTGGATCGCTGGATACTCGTGGAGTCATGTAAACAACTGCATAATTTCATTACTCAATATCCTGAAGCAAGATTGATTGTGAATCTGAATAAAGCGGTTCTCTTACACGATCGCACTTTCCCTGAATTTATTTCAAAACTCATTACCATTGTGCGCAGTAAATTAAAGCATCCGTTAATTTTACAATTTTCGGAAGAAGATATTAGTCAGAATATTTCAGATGCCCAAAAGTATATTGCCCAGTTACGTCAATTTGGTGCTGAAGTTTCCCTCAGAGACTTTGGTAATACCATTTATAGCGAGTCGATGTTACGTCAACTGGATGTAAATTGTTTAACCTTGCATCAGAATTTGACCAAAATGTTGCAGGCAGAAAAAACGACCCAGGAGTTACAGGAAAAACTGAGCGCTTTCCAGGAAATCAAACCTGGCGAAATCATGCTGCGTGACCTGAATGACATGACCCTGTTTGCAAATGCATGGAATGTGGATGCACGTTTTATTCAGGGCGATTATTTCCAGAAAAAACTGGATCATTTGATTGATGTACAAGACCAATAGGTCTTGTACAAAGTCTGTCATTGAGTCATTGATGAAATGACAGGCATAAAAAAACGGGCAAGAAGCCCGTTTTTTTCATTTTGGGTATTAACGTTTGATAGAACGTGACATACCAGCAAAACGTTGTTTGAATTTGTCGATACGGCCGCCAGTGTCCACATTCTTTTGTTTACCAGTATAGAATGGGTGGCATGCTGAACATACGTCTAGGTAAATCGTTTCTTTACCAAGCGCTGAACGAGTTTCGATTACGTTACCACATGAACAAGTAGCAACTAATTTTTCATATTTTGGGTGAATATCGGCGCGCATCGTCGATTACTCCTAAGTTAAGAAAGGCTTATGCTGTCATCGCAATTGATCACTCTCATGATTAATGAGGAATAAGCTTTATCTAATAAAAAGCTAGACCAACACCACAACAGACCATTCTTTTGGCCCACCGAGACGGATACCGTCAGAGCTAAGCACAACAAGTGGGCGCAATTATACGGGAAAAAATAACAGATAGCGAATTATTCTTTACATTCTTCTATCGCGTTAAGCTCATCTGCAGGATGTTTTGACCAGTAGTTGGCAATGACTCCACAGACCATGAGCTGAATCTGATGAAAAATCATAATTGGGAGAACGATCATACCCAAAGGCTGCCCAATAAACAGGATTTGTGCCATCGGTACGCCACTGGCCAATGTTTTTTTCGAACTGCAAAAGAACATCGCGACTTGGTCTTCCCGGTTAAAACCCAACCATTTCGGAATATATAAAGCCAGTAGCATGATGATAGTCAAAAACACTGAACAGGCTATGGTCAAAATCAGCAACGTTTGCCAGCTGACTTCTTGCCACAAACCGGCGACCACAGCCCCACTAAATGCCCCATACACCACCATCAAAATAGTACCCTGATCGAATGCTTTGACAATACCGGGCAATTTCAACATATACGGATAAACATAAGGGCGTAATATTTGCCCCAATATAAATGGGACCAGTAACAATAAGGTAATTTGAAGAATTGAGGATGTAGGATCAAAGCCATGTTGCGACTGACCTAAAATAAAGAAACTCACCAATACAGGAGTAATGAACATGCCGACGATATTGGAAAATGAAGCACTGCAGACTGCACTGGCGACATTGCCTTTTGCCACCGAGGTAAATGCAATGGAAGATTGCACGGTTGATGGCAAGAAGCACATGAACAGGAAGCCCCAGTACAACTCTTTGCCCAACATCGGTAAAAGAATCGGTTTAGTCAATAGACCTAAAAGCGGAAATAATGCAAAAGTGAAAGCAAACACCACCACATGGAATTTCCAGTGCATGATGCCCTGCACTACTGCTTCTCTGGACAGTTTTGCTCCATGCAAAAAGAATAGAATCGCAATTGCCACCGAGGTGATCACACTAAAAATATCCGCAGCCAGTCCCGATATGGGCAGAAGGCTTGCCAAGATCACCATCACAATCAACAAAATAGTAAAGCGATCCAATGCCAATAATTTTAACATCGCTACTTCCTGTAATCATTGAAAATATAACAAAGCCCAATAAGTGAATTTACCTACTGGTAAAGTTTCATCTTACTGGGCTAAATAAATAAAGCCAGTGTTTCAACTCTATGTTGAATATTTAGTTTATCTATATCACTTTATGATCAGACTTCTTTCATCAATTTCTTTTATTTCTCTTGCGCAGACTTGAAATACCTTTCAATTCTGCTCAGGCAGAAAAATACAAAAGGATGTCGATAATAAGGAAAGCTGTCTATTAGTTATTTCTGGCATTGGCATCCTGCTGAATCAGCTCAATTTTATAGCCGTCCGGATCTTCAACAAAAGCGATCACGGTAACACCACCCTTCATTGGCCCAGCTTCACGCACTACCTTACCGCCACGTGCCTTAATCTCTTCACAGGCTTTGTAGGCATCATCAACCGCAATGGCAATATGACCATAAGCATTTCCCAGCTCATAACTTTCTGTGTCCCAGTTATGGGTCAACTCCAGTACCGTATGATCTTTTTCATCGCCATAACCGACAAAAGCCAGAGTGAATCGGCCTTCTTCATAATCGCGTTTACGAAGCAAAGTCATACCGAGTACTTCAGTATAGAACTTTAAAGATTGTTCCAAATTGCCTACACGTAACATGGTATGCAGCATGCGCATAATTCATTTTCCTATGTTTTCCATTTTTACAGACACTATAGGGACTTGGTGTGGAAAATTCAATTTAGCAATCTGGCGGTGGATATCATTTATTGTTCCACTTCCCTGTTGTTTTGACATTTTTAAATCATATTATGCTTAACAGCACAGCGCGCCGTAAGGATGGAGTCATTGCTTAGGCTATTTACAAGATAAAATTGAATCCTTACCACAATTTTTAGCTCAAGAAAAAACCCATTTCATCCTCAAGACAAATGGGTTGTTCGTTCATTTTTTTTAAATTTGAGTTTAGCTCGACTGTTGCTGATGTTCACGCAATAACTTCGCCACCCAGACCACCAGGATTAAAATGGGAATGCCAATCAGCGTGGTCATGAGGAAGAAATTCGGATAACCGATATTGGTCACAATAGTCCCTGAATAGCCACCTAAAATCTTCGGCGTTAAAGTCATCAGTGAACTGAAAATGGCATATTGTACTGCCGTGAAAGATACGCTGGTTAAACTGGACAAGAATGCAATGAATGCTGCACCCGCCAATCCAGATGCCAGGTTATCGACAATAATGGCAAAATATAGCCACAGTGAACTATAAGGTTTAATCACCTTGCCGCTAATTTCAACATCGTCAGTTGATTGAGCATTGACTGCCGCTAAAGGTTGAACATCAACATCCAGACCTTTGGCTGTGATTGAATTCATGTCGACCGTATAGCGATGCTGTGTGTTTAAAATCGCTTTGTCATTGTCGACCACTTCCGCTACAAGCTGTTTAGATGGTGAATTTGCCAGGCTTTTTGCGGGAATGGCCGCACTAAATACACCGGTTTTGTCCAGATTGGCATCAAACTTCTCTTCATCCAGATGCAAGACAATTTTTTGTGTTTCAGATAATGGTTGACCAAAATACTGGCCACGTACCACCAGACTATTGTCTTGTTCATGTGAAGAAATGGCGTTGTCACTGGTCACCGGCAGAATTTGCATCATGCCCGATTGAGCACCCTGCTGTTGGGTATCCTGTTTTAAATAAGGTATAGAGCTTACGACTGGCGGCTGTGTATCATCTTGATATTGCACTTGAACCTGTACTGCACTGGCTTGTGCCAAAACCTGACCAGGCACTTTCAGTTTCCAGTAACCCACTTCATCCGATTGCACCTGATATTTGTGCTGACCAACGGTGACTTGCACATCATGCGTAGGCTGACCGGATTTCACCAAACCGATAAAGATCAGGTTGGTTGAACTGGCCAGAACTGCACCGACAAACATCAGTTTCATAATGTTCATACGCTGTGCCAGCAAGCCCCCCAAGAAACCACCGACCAGGCTGAAAATCACTCCGTAAATTTTTACCGCTTCCGCAATCTGCTCTTTGCTAAAGTTTAAATCCTGATAGAACACATTGGAGATCACACCGGCAATAATGTCCGAAATACGGTAAAAACCGATGAGCAATAACAGCACCAAGGCCAGCTTTAAGCCATAGCGTTTAAAGAAATCGGCAATCGGATTGATCCAGGTTTCAACGGCCATCTGCTTGTTGACCGCACCCATTTTCACCAATAACGAGCCTAGCAATACAGCAACCGCAGCAGATCCAATAAAACGCAAACTTTCAAAACAGAACAATAGGAATGAATCGGTAATTTCAAATTGTGCCTTAACAGATTCCGTTAAATTTCCAGAAAAAATATAGCTCAATACAAAGCCAATCACAGCCACAAAAAATACCGCCACCAAGCGGTAATAATCACTACGCTTATAATCCTTAATGCTACGCTCGACCAGTGGTTCACGAATCACTAAAGTCGTCACGATTCCCACCAACATCACTGCAGCCATCACCAGATACGTGATTTTCCAGGCACTATAAATATAGTTTCCCTTAGCCGTTCCCAGCGATGCCGCAAGAAATAATGCACCTGCACCAGCCACAATCATGCCAATGCGATAACCTGCATTATAGGTAGAGGCGAGTACTGTTTGCATTTCAGTTTCTGCAAGCTCAATACGGTAGGCATCAATGACAATATCTTGAGTCGCTGCAGAGAAACCCAGTAACACGGCTCCCACAGCCATCTGATACAGATACCCCTGACCAAGTGCCGGATTAGAAAAAGCCATAATGCAGATGGCACTAATAATTAAAACTTGCGCAATAAGTAACCAGGCCCGACGTCGCCCTAACGCCTTGGTCAAAAATGGCACCGGCAATTCATCGACCAGAGGTGCCCAGACAAACTTGAATGAATACCCCAGAGCCGCCCAGCTAAAAAAGGTCACTGCGCTTTTTTCAATACCCGCTTCACCCAGCCATAAAGACAAACTGGAAAAGATCAAAAGAATGGGAATACCGGCCGAAAAACCTAAAAACAGCATGATCAGTGCACGACGATCAAGAAAAGCAGTAAAGGCAGATTTCCACCCTGTAGATTGTATTGTCATTGCGTTATTTTTTCTGCAAAACTGAATGCTGCTATTCAAACGCTTAATAAGTTCAGTTTCAACAATAATTACGATCATTATTTTATTTTGTCGATAAAACTCACATGCCTGCTTGAATTTTTCAACTAAACCTGTATACCTTTAAATCTCTATTGCAATATTTTAGTTTTGGATTTAAACAGTGCCCCAAAAACTCGATCAAATGAATTCCTCATTATCTGCGACCACTACAGTGAATCAACCCGCCCCCCTACAAAGCAGCTTAATTTCAGCATTCGATCAACCGGAAATTCAAAACACCCTGACCAAAACACAACTTTTACCTACGCAACTGACGCATATTCCTAATCTTGAAAAAATTCCTGCGTCAACACGAAGAATAAAACCGCTCAATGACTTTCTTGGACAAGACCGCGCACGTGCCTCTGTTGAAGCAGGGATCGCCTTGCCTTACTCGGGCTATAATATTTTTGCAGTAGGTACAGCAGGCTTAGGTAAACGCACCATGATCAAGCGTTTACTGCAACAGCATGCCAAGACTATGCAAACGCCAAATGACTGGGTCTATGTCAATAATTTCAAGTTTCCCCGTCAGCCGATTGCGCTTCAATTTCCTGCGGGACAAGGCCCTAAATTTCAGGCCTTATTGCACCAAACCTGGCAAACCATTTTAAAGCAACTGGAACGACGCTTTACTGCTGAAACCTATCACAACCGTATTGAAATGATTCGCGAGCAAACGGGCGATGAACAGCAATCAGCATTGGTTGAACTGACCAAAGAAGGTGCGGATTTTGATTTAAAACTGATTTCACAAGATGACGAGCACTGCTTCGTGCCGGTTCATCTGAAAGACAATGAATATCAGGAAATGTCCAAAGAAGACATTAACGCCCTGGATAGCAAACAGCGTGCAGAAATCGCTTCCAATATTCGTTATATGAATAAAAAACTGGAGCGTTTAGGCCTGCATTTAGGTGATCTGGAAGATGATGCCCGGGATCAGGTCCAGCATCTGAACCGTGACATTGCCAAGCAGGTAGTGATGCCGCGTATTGACCTGATTCAGAACAAATATCCCGACGTCGATGGCCTGACTGAATATCTGCAATATTATGCTGAAGATATTATCAATAATGTGGAAATTATCCTTGAGCAAGAAGAAGATGATTTCTCTCCAGGCGTATTCAGCCGAGTGCCTTCACGTTATCAAGCCAATATCATCGTGACTTATAAGCCGAATAGCGGTGCGCCGGTCATTTTTGAAGATTTTCCGACCCACTACAACCTGCTCGGCCATGTGGAACAGCTTACCCAAAATGGCACCATCACCACTGACTTTACTTTGATTCGTCCAGGTTCGCTGCATAAGGCCAATGGCGGTTTCCTTATGCTGGAAGCTGAACAATTGCTCGAGCAGCCTTATGCATGGCAGGGCTTAAAACGTGCATTAAAATCTGGAAAATTAAAGCTGTCATCGCTGGAACATATGCTGACTCTTACAGGTAGCATCTCCATAGAACCCCAGGCAATTCCATTAAATATCAAAGTGGTTTTACTTGCAGAGCCTGAAATTTATTATGAAATTTTAGAACTGGAACCTGAACTTGGCAGCATATTTAAAATTCGCGCCGATTTCACCGACACATTACAACGTAATGACATTAATGAACAAGCCTATATGCAATTGATTGCCGACTATGTTCAGGCCGATAAATTATTGCCTTTTGACCGTTCTGCACTGGCTGCATTACTCACCGATTCAAGTCGTCAAGCTGAAGACCAAAGTTCCTTGTCATTACATGCCCTAACTTTGGGTGATCTGATCCGGGAAGCTCATCATCATGCAGCTCAAGCCGGCGATAAAACCGTTTCAGAAAAGCATATCAACACGGCGCTTGATCATCGCAAGTATCGCTTAGGTTATTTACGTGAATTGTACTGGCAAGATTTAACGCGTGGTACCCAGTTAATTGAGACCAAAGGTCACCGTTTAGGTCAGATCAATGCCCTTTCCGTGATTCAATATGCCGATGTTGAATTTGGCTTACCTTCACGATTAACAGCCTCTGTGTATCAAGGTGGCGGTGATATTCTGGATATCGAGCGTAGTGTCGAATTGGGCGGCTCACTGCATGCCAAAGGCGTATTGCTGATGTCGAGTTTCCTGAAAGCGCATTTTGGCCGTGAACAGATGCTGCATTTCTCGGCTGCCCTCGCCTTTGAACAAAGTTATGGCCAAATCGATGGCGACAGTGCGACCGTTGCCGAGCTTTCGGCGCTGATCTCTGCCATTAGCCAACTTCCTATTGATCAATCCTGGGCGATCACTGGTTCCATGAATCAATTGGGCCAGGTTCAGCCGATTGGCGGGGTCAATGCCAAAATTGAAGGCTTCTATGATGCCTGCAAATTGCAAGGCCTGACTGGCAAACAAGGGGTAATTATTCCTCGTCAAAATATGGAACATCTGATGTTACGTCATGATGTGATTGAAGCCGTAGCCAAAGGTCAGTTCCATATTCATGCCATTGAAACCATTGACCAGGCCTTGGAACTTTTAATGGCGCATCCAGTAGGGACACTCAATAAAAAAGGTCGATACAGCAAAGGTTCAATCTTTGCAGCGGTCATGGAGCAGTTGGAATATTGGCAGGCACTGGAAGATGGTGCCGAACTGGAAGAAGAGCCGAAGAAAAAGAAAAAAAAGAAGAAAGACAAGAAAAAGTCCAAAACTGAAGCAGCAACTGATGAAACGGGATCAGTCCCATCTGCTGAAGCTGTTGCAAATGATCCAAACAACAGATCAGAAGATCGCTGACATTTTCTGAGACATAAAAAAGCGCCTTCAAGGCGCTTTTTTTCATACTGCATCATTACACTGAATTAAGCTTCAGGTGCCGGGCTGTACTGTTCGACCAAAGGTTTTAACTCACCTTTTTGGAACATATCCAGCATGATATCGCTACCACCGATCAATTCGCCATTGATCCACAATTGTGGGAAGGTAGGCCAGTTGGCAATTTTCGGTAAAGTTGCACGAATATCCGGGTTTTCCAAAATATTGACATAAGCAAATGGACGACCAATTTGACTGAGTGCTTCTACCGCACGTGCAGAGAAACCACATTGTGGGAATTGTGGTGTACCTTTCATGTAAAGTAACACTGCATGTTTAGCAATTTGGTCACGAATTAACGCTTCAGTATCGCGTACTTGTTCAGTCATTGATAAATCCTCAACTAATCTGCTTCGCATTATACCCAAAACTGGACGAAACAGTATCTCTAAAGCAATAAATCCATTTTTATTTACATTTGGGCTTTTATTCTGTTCTGGATTTTGCTTATATAAACTTTTATTTTTCCCTCCTAACAGATAAGAGTTAGTCATGAATAACATTACCCTTGCTCCTGTGCAAACTGATCAACCATCTCATTTGATGCCGGTATTTGGCCGTCAGCCGATCAGCTTTGTCCGAGGACGAGGTTCTTATCTTTATACTGAAGACGGTACTGAATACTTAGATGCCTTAACCGGTATTGCCGTATGTGGCCTGGGTCATTCACACCCTGCGGTCACTGAAGCGATTGCCGAACAGGCCGCCACCCTGATGCATACCAGCAACATTTTTGAAGTGCCTTGGCAAACGGCTGCTGCACAAAAACTGGCAGAAGTTTCCGGCATGGAAGAAATTTTCTTCTCCAATAGTGGTGCAGAATCAAATGAAGGTGCCATTAAAATCGCGCGTAAATTTGGTCATATGCAAGGGATCAACACCCCAAAAATTATTGTGGCAGATCATTCTTTCCATGGCCGTACCCTGGCGACCCTTTCAGCAACGGGTAATAAAAAGGTTCAGGAAGGTTTTGCGCCTTTGGTTGAAGGTTTTATCCGTGTGCCATTTGGTGATATCGAAGCCATTGAAGAAGCTGCAATTCAGCATCCGGACATCGTGGCAATTCTGGTTGAACCGATTCAGGGTGAAGGTGGTGTCAATACTGCCCCTCAAGGCTTTAGCTACCTGGAAGAAATCCGTCAAATCTGCAATCAGCACAACTGGCTGATGATGCTGGACGAAGTTCAAACGGGTAATGGCCGTACCGGCAAATACTTTGCTTACCAGCACACCAATATTGTTCCCGATGTACTCACCACTGCCAAAGGTTTAGGCAATGGTTTTCCGATTGGTGCAGTGATGACCCAAGGCCGCGGCGTCGGTGTGTTAACGGCTGGCAACCATGGTTCTACTTATAGTGGTACTGCTCTGGGTTCACGTGTGGTTTATACCGTCATCGATACCCTTCAAAAAGAACATCTGGTTGAAAATGCCGCAAAAATGGGGAGTTATATCGTTGAGCAGTTGACCCAGCAACTGGCTGATCAAAACGTTAGCGTTCGTGGTTTTGGTCTGATGATTGGTATTGAGTTACCAAAAGCTTGTGGAGAATTGGTCAATGTGGCACGTGATGAATATCATTTAATTGTCAATGTAACTGCCGGTTCTGTCATTCGTTTATTACCGCCACTAAACATTAACCAAGAACAGGCAGATCAATTGATTGAACGCCTGGTTAAAATGATCAAGGATTATTTAGCTTAAGCCTTCAACCCAATCTAAAAAAGCCGCTGATCGCGGCTTTTTTTGTGCTCTATTCTTATGAGACTGTCTGGTAAATTCTTCCGCCGGGTAACTGGCTAAAGTATTGTTTTAATGCCTCTAAACAGCGATGAACCTTCATCGGCTGCTGATCTTTTTTTGCTGTGATGGCATATAAGGTGAAATTTTCTAGTTTCCACTCTGGTAAAACTTCCACCAGCGAGCCATTCACTAAATCTTTTTGTACATCCAGATATAAAATTCGTGCAATACCATGCCCTTGCAAACATAATGATTTTGCAACCAGGACGTTATTGGTACTTAAACGTGATTTCATTTCCAGATTCACTGTTTTATCTGACGCCGCATGTTGAAATGAAAAATGTTGATAATTTTTCATAATATTGATTGGAATCAGGTCATGATGGTTTAAATCTTCAGGCCGCGATACAGGCGCCGACTGATTCAAATAACTTGGAGAAGCCACCAACACCTGCTCTACCAGAGCCAGAGGCATCACATTCAAATGATGATCTTCTATTTTTGGACTCATGCGCAAGGCAATATCAATACGCCCTTCCATTAAATCAATATATTGATTATCTGCCTCTACATGGACAGCTAAACCACGGTGTGCCTGCATCCAGTGAGACAATGCAGGAATCACATGATTCGCACCAAGTTCCGGGGTTGTGGCAATGCGTAAATCCCCTACCAAGTCATCGCGTAACTCGTTGATACGGATTTTCCCACGCTCTGCAGCGGCAAGCATTTCTTGACAGCTGTGGAAAAAGGCCAGTCCGGCTTCAGTCAAATTTAATTTTCTCGTAGATCGATGTAGAAGTGTGACTTCCATTTCATTTTCTAAAGAACGAATTTGCTGACTTACGGCGCTGGTCGTGATTCCTAACTCACGTGCAGCACCGCTAAACGAGCTTTTTTCAACAACACAAGCAAACACACCCATTGCTCGAAGTTGATCTAACATAAATTTCCCTCTGAACTTATGATTACTTTATCTTTCCGATAAAAGCAACTCATTGTATTATACGGTGAAATTTATGTTTTGTATTTGTAAAATTTAATTTATTGGTAAAACGATGGTCGGATTGATAGGTTTACCATTTAAACGTACCTGAAACTCCAGCATGGTACGACTGGTTCCTGTTGAACCCATTTCAGCAATTTTCTGCCCGGCTGTCACATTCTGGCCACTGCTCACATTCATTTTACTGTTGTGGGCATAAGCCGTAATGTAGCCATCGATATGCTTGATCAGAATTAAATTGCCGTATTCTTTCAAACCATCTGCCGCATACACCACTTGACCATCTGCCGCTGCAAAAACTGCATCACCCGTATTCCCGCCATAGCGAATACCTTTTACGTTTGCAGCCACATTAAAGTTTGCAATCACTGGGCCATTACTTGGTTTTACCCAGCGCAAAGTAGAAACTTGCGAAGATGCCACGGGTGCAGTTGTCGTAGTTACCGGAACAGCAGGTTGTTTAGCCGGTGCAGTCGGAAGCTGAACGGTTTGGCGCTGAATCGGTGCCGCCTGGGTCACCGCTTGTGTAGTGGTCGTCCGACGTGAGCCTGAATCCTTTAAACGCAAAGATTGACCGACATAAATGCGATAGGGTGCCGCTATATCATTCATATCAGCCACACTGGTATAAGCCAGACCATAACGTGCAGCAATTCCGCTTAATGTATCTCCAGACCGAACAGTATAGTAATCTGGCGCAGCCGCGTAACGTGTTGCATTATGGACTTGTGGTTTTGAAGCACAACCACTCAAAATGGCTGTGGCAATAACAGCTGTAGACAACACCATGGTTTTCAACAAGCCTGCAGGCGCAGCAAATATGCGATACGGTGACACCAAGTGCATTAATCTTCCTCTCTACACATTAAGTCTGTTTATTGGTTTGCGCTAAGATTAGCAAAAAAGCATCTGAAAAATATGTTCAATTCCGCTTTTTCACAAAGTTATAACACTACTGGACACTATTTAGAAAACTGTGCGTGTAATGTGTGCAAAATCTCATAATTTGTGGCGTCCATTTGAATCGGCGTAATACTGACATAACCATTTGCCACCGCAAAAAAGTCCGATTCTATTTCAGTTAAACCTTTTTTAGGTTCAGCAACTGCCTCTCCTGACAAGCCAATCCAATAAACCTGACGTCCACGTGGGTCTACATGACTGGTAATCGGTTTAGATTGACTGCGACGTCCCTGATAGGTAATTTTCGAACCTTTCAATTCAGATATATCTGGAATATTCACGTTAAAAATATGACGAGGCGGTAAAATCGGCAACCCCTGGACAATGAAATCATGTACCCATTTTGCTGCCACGGCATAATCATTCGGGCTGTCATAGGAACGCACATTGGGACCGGACATAGATACGGCAATAGCCGGCTGTTTCATCAGGCGGCCTTCGAAGGCGGCTCCGACGGTGCCTGAATAAAGCACATCATCACCCAGATTTGCTCCACTGTTAATTCCGCTGACCACCAGATCAAATTCAAAATCAAATAAGCCGTTCATGGACAGATATACACAGTCTGCAGGCGTGCCATTGACCGCCCAAACATCGGTTGAAATCTGAACAGGCCGTAAAGGACGGTCTAAAGTCAGGGCGCTGGAAAAACCACTGCGTTCACTTTCAGGAGCAACAACGACTACACGGCCAAGCGGAGCCAGGGCTTGAGCCAATGCTTGAATACCGGGAGCAAAAACGCCATCATCATTGGCAATTAATATATTCACTACAACATCTCTTAACGGTTAAAAATGACTAATCAGAACATTTGATTGAATTGTATAGAAAATTATATATATTTGACGCTCAACATCCATTCAAAAAGTGTGATTTAAAAATGACTAAAAGCATATCATTTCGTGGCTTATTGGGGTTAGGCATTGCGGCATTATTATCTTCTACTGTGTTAGCCAATGACGGCTTATCTTTAGAAGAAGCCAATACGATTGTGAAAGAAGACCTTGCTTCAACTCAGGTGATGGCTGAAGTATGCCCTGCCATTATTGGTAAAAATGCAAAATTTGATCAAAACATTCAGCTATTGATTCAAGCCTATCTGCAAGACTATTCAGATAAATCAATGACTTTTGATAAAATCCAAGCAGATTCAGAATATAAGACTGTACTGAATGAAGCCCGTCAGGCGGCAAAAGAAACCAGCCAGGATGAGCAAAAATCGGTTTGTGATGATGTGGTCAATTATCAGGCTTGATATAGAGCACTGGTTTTAGATTAAGTCATCATAATCTTGAACATTTATAATGATCATCGGCATAAAGAAGTTTCTTCTTTATGCCTTTTTT
This sequence comes from Acinetobacter sp. ANC 4216, assembly GCF_004331195.1. Lineage (NCBI taxonomy): Bacteria > Pseudomonadati > Pseudomonadota > Gammaproteobacteria > Moraxellales > Moraxellaceae > Acinetobacter > Acinetobacter sp. ANC 4216. The sequence continues at coordinate 46,025 of NZ_SJOC01000005.1, forward strand.
TTGATGCTTTTCTCAAGTAAAACTCTTTTTATAAACCGGGTCATTTTCAACAGCTTCAATACATTTATGTACTTACAATTACGAAAAATATCGTTAAGCTTATTTTTATTGTGATGTTTTTAAATCATTCAGGTCTGTTTAATGAAATTATTTATGCTTAAATCGCTTTCTCTGGGACTGTTGACCACTGCTGCAATGGCTCTTTCCATGACTCACGCAGCCACACAAAAAGATGAAAATATTGAAGTGACCCCGCTACAAAAAGTTACCCAGCAAGAGCTGGCTGCCATTTATGTACTTTCAGAAGTATGTCCAAGTTTAGTGAAAGATCATGCTAAATTTGAACAGGGATATGCCAAGCTGGCACAGGAATATTTACCTGCCGAAAATAATGCGGTTTCAAGCCTGGCTAAACTCAGTAAAGAGAAAAAATTTAAACCAATTTTAGCTGAAGCACGTAGCGATGCGAAAAAAGCCGGAGACGCAAAAAATCAGGAAATTTGCCAAGAACTCACCACATACAGCAAATAACACAAATTGGTTACAATACTTTTGAAATAAGCTGATTTCCCCCATAGAAGTCAGCTTTGCTTTGTCCTAAAATGCAAAGCTCTTTGTGCTTATTATTAAGATATTGGAACCACCCAGAATGACCCACAAAAGCGCCCTTGCTGCATTATTACTATTGCCGAGCTTCACATACGCAGCAACTGTCTTATCTACACCACCAGAACTCAATAATAAATCTTATGTTTTAATGGATTATGAGACAGGGCAAATCCTCGCATCAAAAAATGAAAATGAAAAATTAGCACCTGCTTCCATGACCAAGATGATGACCAGTTACATCATCGAACAAAAGTTATTGAGCGGTGAACTGACTGAAAATGAAAAAGTTCGCATGAACGAATCTGCGTGGTGTCGTGGCAGCAGCACGGAATCATGTATGTATGTCCCGCTTAACGGTACTGCAACGGCACTGGAAATGCTGCGCGGGATTATCATCCAGTCTGGTAATGATGCCTCTAAAGCCATGGCAGAACATATTGCCGGCAATGAAGGTACTTTTGCCCACATGATGAACCAGGAAGCAAAACGTATTGGCATGACCAATACCAGCTTCATCAACGCAACGGGTATGCCTGCTGAAGGTCACTACTCGACTGCCAAAGATATGGCGACACTTGCGCAACATATCATTCATGACAGTTCAAAGTATTATCCAATCTATTCTGAAAAAGAATTTACCTTTAACGGCATTAAACAGGGTAACCGTAATGCCTTGCTTTATACTGACCCGAGTGTAGACGGTTTAAAAACCGGCCATACCGAAGAAGCCGGTTATTGCTTAACTACTTCTGCCAAACGTGGTCCATTACGTTTAATTTCCGTGATTTTTGGTGCACCAAGCATGAATGAGCGTGCATCACAAACACGTGAACTTTTGGCTTGGGGTTATGCAAACTTTGAAACCGTAAAAGTTCAACCTGCCAATCAGGTTCTGGCTAAATCAAAAGTCTGGTATGGCAAAAGCAATGATGTTCAAATTGGCCTGGCAGAAAACTTTAACGTGACCATGCCTAAAGGCGAAGCCAATGCCATTAAAACTCAACTGGTGGTTCAGCCTAAACTGACTGCACCTTTGAAAAAAGGTCAAGTGGTAGGTAAATATGTGGCTACCTTGAATGGCAAAGTGATTGCGGAAAAACCGCTTGTTGCCCTTCAGGCTGTTGAAGAAGCCGGTTTCTTTGCAAAAATGATTGATCACATCAAACAATTCTTCGCAAACTTGTTCTAAGCTGAGTTTTAGACTTAAGTTAAAGCATCCACACTTCGGTCTGGGTGCTTTTTTATTTTATAATGCTTGAAACCCACAGACTGAAACTCTCACATGGCTAAAAACATTCGTCCCTATTTAGATGTTGCACCGCAGATTGATGACTCATGTTATGTCGATGACATGTCTGTCGTGATTGGCGATGTGGTACTTGCTGAAAACGTTTCGGTGTGGCCGTTTGCCGTGATTCGTGGTGATGTGAATCATATCCGTATTGGTAAAAATTCCAATGTGCAAGATCATGCCATGCTGCATGTGAGCCATAAAAAAGCCGATAAACCTGAAGGTTCACCGTTAATTATTGGTGAAGATGTGACCATTGGCCATCATGTGACTTTACATGGCTGTAGCATTGGCAATCGGGTATTGGTGGGAATCAACACCATCGTTTTAGATGATGTGGTGATTGAAGACGATGTAATGATTGGTGCAGGTTCTTTAGTACCACCGCGCAAGCGTCTGGAAAGTGGCTATTTGTATGTCGGCAGTCCGGTACAAAAGGTCCGCCCTTTAACCGATAAAGAAAAAGAGTTTTTACCTTATTCGGCACGGCATTATGTGAAGGTAGCGGGGAATTACAGATAACAGCCAGATTTTAAGCTCCCTGAAATTCTTTCAGTTTAAAATAAGAATTTTAAAGCTTAAATTTTATCTAAATTTAGGATGCCAGAACATGAACCAAAAGCATTGGGAAAATGTCTATCAGACTAAATCTACTGATCAAGTCAGCTAGTATCAGCAACAGGATCAAAAGTCTTTAGAACTGATCCAGAGATTAAGAGATAAACATGGACTTGACTTAACTGCGCAGATTATTGATGTGGGAAGTGGCGCATCGGTATTTATCGATCAACTTTTAGAACTTGGATTTAAACATATCCATGTATTAGATCTCTCCCGGACAGCTTTGGAAAAAACCCAAACCAGACTACGGGATAAACACCTGAATGCAGAACAGATCACTTGGCTGGTAGAAGATATCTGCACCGTCAAGCTTCCCACCCATTATTTTGATTTATGGCATGATCGTGCTGTATTTCATTTTATGATCACAGCTGAACAGCAACAGCAATATATTTCCAGTTTAAAACTGTCTTTGAAAAAAGCTGGATATCTGATCATGTCCAACTTTGCTGAAGATGGTCCCACCCAATGCAGCGGTTTAACTATTCAGCGTTATAGCATTGAAGAGTTACAGGAAAAACTCGGTGCTGATTTTCATTTAATGCATTTTGAACATGATATTCACCTGACCCCATGGGGCTCAGAGCAGAAATTTCTGCATAGTGTCTGGGCTTATCAACCCAATTTTTAATGAATTTTGAACATGCAAGTCAGCATCAGGAAGGCTGATCAGAAAGAAAAAGCCCAGCATCATAGCCACCACGCGCTAAATTTTGTAGAATACCCCTTTTATCCCATGGTGCTTTTCTATGACCGCTTGGACTGCCCACGTTACCGTCGCCACTGTTATTGAAAAAAATGGAAAATTCCTTTTTGTTGAAGAACATACTCAAGGGGTAACGCATACTGTATTTAACCAGCCTGCGGGTCATGTCGAATGTGGCGAAACGCTTATACAGGCAGCCATTCGTGAAACCATGGAAGAAACCGGGCATGAAGTAGAAATTACAGACCTGCTTGGCATATATACCTATACTCCCCCGATGTTCCCTGACCGTACCTATTTCCGTTTCTGCTTCTTGGCTAAAGATCTGCATCATCATGCAGAGGCAAAACTGGATACTGGAATCGTGGGTGCCGTCTGGATGACATTGGACGAACTGGAAGAATCTGCACGCGCACGTAGTCCTTTGGTGATTAAAGCCGTCAAAGATTCCTTATCCGGTCAAAAATATCCTTTATCGCTCGTTTACGAGCACCAAAACTCTCCCCTATTTACAACTTTGGATGCTTAATCCTATGCAACAACGTGTCATCGTCGGTATGTCTGGTGGTGTAGATTCATCTGTGTCTGCAGCACTTCTTCTTCAACAGGGTTATCAAGTTGAAGGTCTTTTCATGAAAAACTGGGAAGAAGATGACGGCACGGAATATTGCACGGCCATGGAAGATCTTGCCGATGCGCAAGCCGTGTGTGACAAAATTGGCATCAAACTGCATACCGCCAATTTCGCCATGGAATACTGGGATCGCGTGTTTGAGCATTTTCTGGCTGAATATGCGGCTGGCCGTACGCCTAACCCGGATATTTTATGTAATAAAGAAATTAAATTCCGTGCCTTTTTAGACCATGCCGTGAATTTGGGTGCAGACTTTATTGCCACTGGTCATTACTGCCGTCGTGGTGAAACCATGACCAACTCGCGCGGTGAAGAATACGCGCCTTTGTTACGCGGATTTGACCAAAACAAAGACCAGACTTATTTCCTGCATGCCGTACATGGCCGGGAAATTAACAAGACTTTGTTCCCTGTCGGTGAAATTGAAAAGCCACAAGTGCGTAAAATTGCTGAAGAACTGGGTCTGGCAACCGCCAAGAAAAAAGACTCCACCGGAATCTGCTTTATTGGCGAACGCCGATTTAATGACTTTTTAAAACAATATCTTCCAGCCCAACCCGGAAAAATTTTACTGGATACCGGCAAAGAGGTTGGTGAACATCACGGCTTAATGTACTATACGCTCGGTCAACGCGGCGGCATCGGCTTAGGCGGTCTGAAAGGCGAAGCTGAAGGCGCATGGTTTGTGCTTTATAAAGATATTGAAAACAATCGCCTTGTTATTGGTCAGGGTCATGAGCATCCACTGATGCAAAGTACTATACTTTGGAGTGAAGCGATTGATTGGGTCGCCGGCGAGCAGGATATTCCGGCAACAGGTTTCCGTTGTACGGCTAAAACCCGTTACCGCCAGCCAGATCAGGCTTGTGTCATTTATAAAGATGCCGATATGCCAACTGGCGTACGTGTTGAATTTGACGAACCGCAACGTGCGGTGACTCCAGGACAAAGTGTAGTGTTCTACGCAGATGAAGTTTGTTTAGGTGGCGGTGTGATTCATCATACCAATGCACCAAAACCTGATTTTATTTAAAAAGGAAGCGATAGGCATGGCTGAGTTACCCTTTCAACAGCCTCGGACTTTGAATGTACGTCAGAACCGTGCTTTGGCGTTGGCAGCTGTGTTCCAGTCGACACAGCTGACCCATATGACAGCCATGTCAGGACAACACAGTATTGGTGAAAATGGCAGCTTCTATTTAGAACAACTGATTAAGGCCAGCCTGAATATCCGTCCTACTTCCAATGAATCCTGTCAAACCCTAGACTTTTTTAATCAACTGGCCGATATTTCCCTCGGTTTAAAAACCTTAGAAAGCAGCATTACCCAACCCTTTAATCCTTCTCCCAAGTCGCGTTTGCCGAAATTTTCCAACGCCAAGCTGCCGATGAGCTATGCCATGGCACTGTTGCAGTTAGAGAAAAAAGTCTATAGCAATCCAAAATTTGTTGAAATTATTGAACAATCACAACAAAAAATTCTCAAACAGCTGTCTTTTTTCGATAATAACTATCTGCATCCCAGCATTATTGCCAACCTTGCCCAAACCTATATAGACACTGCCGGACAGATTAATCCGCGGATTATGGTCAAGGGCAATGCCGAAGCATTTAAAGATAGTGCACATACCAACCGAATTCGCGCTTCCCTGTTTACTGGCCTGCAACTGGCGCACTTATGGCGTCAGCTAGGTGGCAGCTCATGGGGCATGATTTTTAGCAAGCGCAAACTACTCCAGGATATTCAAGATCTTGCCCGTTTACAGTATCAGGTGGTTTAACCTGATCATGAACGAATTTTTATTATTCGCTTTACGTTTAATTCCAAAGTTTAAGGAATCGCTATGAACGCTTTAACCGCACTTTCTCCATTAGATGGACGTTACGCCAGCAAATGTGATGCTTTGCGTCCTTTCCTCTCTGAGTTTGGTTTAATCCACGCTCGTGTGACTGTTGAAGTACGCTGGTTACAAGCGCTTGCAAACCGTCCTGAAATTACTGAAGTTCCTGCTTTCAGCGCAGAAACCAATGCTGCACTTGATGCGATTGTGGCCAACTTCTCTGAAGACAATGCCAACCGCATTAAAGAAATTGAACGTACCACCAACCATGACGTTAAAGCAGTTGAATATTTTCTTAAAGAACAGATTGCTGATATCGAAGAATTGAAAAATGCCGGTGAATTCATTCACTTCGCATGTACTTCTGAAGACATCAACAACCTGTCTCATGCATTGATGCTGAAAAATGGTCGTGAAGTACTGGTTGCTGCAATGCAGCAAATCATCGACTCAATCGTTGCTTTGGCTGAACAACACGCTGAACAGCCAATGTTGTCTCGTACCCACGGTCAAACTGCCAGCCCAACCACTTTGGGTAAAGAAATGGCAAACGTGGCTTACCGTTTAGCGCGTCAAATCAAACAGTTCAAACAGGTTGAACTTCTAGGTAAAATTAACGGTGCTGTAGGTAACTACAACGCACACTACTCTGCTTACCCGGAAATCAACTGGCCTGCACATTCACAAGCATTTGTTGAATCTTTAGGTTTGACTTTCAACCCGTACACCACTCAAATTGAACCGCATGACTACATGGCGGAACTGTTTGATGCACTGCGTCGTTTCAACACTATCCTGATCGACTTTAACCGTGACGTTTGGGGTTACATCTCGCTTGGTTTCTTCAAACAACGTTTGAAAGAAGGTGAAGTGGGTTCTTCAACCATGCCGCATAAAGTCAACCCGATCGACTTCGAAAACTCTGAAGGTAACCTGGGTATTGCCAATGCAGTTCTTGCACACTTGGGCGAAAAACTTCCTATTTCTCGCTGGCAGCGTGACTTAACTGACTCGACTGTACTTCGTAACATGGGTGTCGGTTTTGCACAAAGCTTGATCGCCTTCGAAGCTTGTTCTAAAGGTATTGGCAAACTTGAATTGAATGCTGACCGTATTCTGGAAGATCTGGATCACGCTCAAGAAGTGCTTGCTGAACCAATTCAAACGGTAATGCGTCGTTATGCAGTTGAAAAACCATATGAAAAACTGAAAGCACTGACTCGTGGTCAGGCCATGACTCGCGACATGATGGTGAACTTCGTGAATGGTAACGAGTTAGAAGCCGTTCCTGCTGCTGACCGTGCCCGTCTTGCGACAATGACACCTGCAACTTATACAGGTAATGCGTCAACTCAAGCGAAACAGATTAAAGATTTAATCTCAAAAATTTAATTCGAAATAAATCTAAAAAGCGAAGCTTCGGCTTCGCTTTTTTATTAGAATAGAATCTGTTGATAATTCATCTATGTTTATAACTACTATAAGCCATTGATAAAATTTCAGCACTTCCAATAAAACTTTGCCAATACAAGAAATAATGATTGAACATCAATTAAGCATTAAACACTGGCTTGCACTCGCAGTGATCACGGTTGCGATCATCATCGCAAGTATTCGTCCTTTAGAATTTGAAGCATATCTACTGCATCAAGCCGGCACCGTGTTTATGCTTGTGCTGTTATTGTTTACCCAAAAAAAAATTGGCATGAGTTTTTATAGTTTTGTGCTCTATCTCTTTTTTTTGCTGATCCATATTATCGGCGCACATTACCTCTATTCCTATGTCCCCTATAACGAATGGCTGATTCAGCTGTTCGGCTTTGACCTCAATCAATCGATGGGCTGGTCACGCAATATGTATGACCGTCTGGTGCATCTTGCCTGCGGTGTACTGCTCTACCCGGTGTTACTTCGATTGTTTCAGGTGTGGCTGCCTGAAGCTAAACCCTTCATGCTATTTTTATTGGTGGTTCAATTTATTATGGCCACCAGTTTAATTTATGAATGGCTTGAATGGCTGATTGCGATTGGTTTATCCCCCGAGGAAGCGGAAAATTATAATGGGCAGCAGGGAGATATGTGGGATGCACATAAAGACATGCTGCTTGCAACAGTCGGCGCAGCAGGCTATGGCCTGCTTGATCTGTGCTACTCTCGCAAAAGCTTAGCTAAAATACCACAACCAGAAAGTGACCAGCATGCCTAGTGACAGGACTGAAGCAAACAGGGTGAACCATGAATGGGTGTCTTCGCCCCAGAACATACGCTTTGCCAGCCATTTTTTAAGCAGAACGCTATTCAATGTCAGCGCTGCCAAATGCAACAACACACTGGCTAAAAACAGGTTGGCAAATAGTTCATGCACTTCTTTTAAACTATGGCTATGCGTATAGTCGGTAAAAAATCCGGCCAGTACAGTTAAAGGCAACAAGCAAAAAATACCCAGTATGCTGAGCTGAAACAGGCTGGAACTGGCTGCTTTTAAAAATGCGGGTGAAAGCCATTGCTGCGGCTGCGCCCCATAACGCTTTACAAATGGCTTGATTACATTCAAACGACGGCTTGGTCCTGAAGGCTGTGTATGGGCCAATCGAGGAGCGAGAAACTGCCATAAAACTCTTAATATCAGGCTAATACCGAGTGTATAGCCAAATGCCATATGGATGTGATGCCATTCTTCTGCATCCCCGGTGAGATAAGCCCCAGTAAAGCTCAAAATAATAACAATATGCAGAAATCGGATCAGCAAATCTGTTGAAGAGGTCGTCGTACGATGAAACATAAAAAAACCTGTGCTCATTTATTTTAATGCCATCATAAAAGATCAAGCTGAATCGGAGATTAATATCCAGTCAAAAAAATTGCGCTCATCAGAGCGCAATTTTAAAATAGCCCAACGAATTTCAATTAAAGCTTAGGATCTCGCATTTGAACCAAGCCAGCATTTGCCTTGCTCAAAGTTTCCATGACTTTATTCATCACGGCCGGCACCAGACCATCTGCCATTTGTGCGGCTTGTAAACCCAGTTTTTCACCCAATGTCGGTTTACGGCGAGTTTCAATCACAAAGACTTCGTGCTGCGCTAACAAGCCGAGTAAATACTCATCCGAAGTTTGCAGCTTATCTACCAGGTTGAGTTCAAGCGCGTCTTTTCCATACCAGTGTTCACCTGTCGCCACTTTCTCAACATTCAGTTGCGGGCGGTATTTTTCTACAAAGTGTTTAAACAGCTCATGCGTCTGCTGTAACTCTTCCTCAAATTTGGCTTTACCTTCTGCGGTATTTTCACCAAACATGGTCACGGTACGTTTAAACTGGCCTGCGGTATAAAGTTCAAAGTCGATATGCTTTTCTTTCAGCAAGCGGTTAAAGTTCGGTACCTGTGCAACCACACCAATGGAACCGACCACGGCAAATGGAGCAGAGACAACTTCATTGGCAATGCAAGCCATCATGTAACCGCCACTGGCTGCGACTTTATCGACACAGATCGTCAGGTTAAAGCCGGCATCACACAAACGCACCAGCTGGGCAGCCGCCAGGCCATAGCCATGTACCATACCGCCCGGGCTTTCCAGACGTACCACAACACGGTCACGCCCTGCTTTTGCAGTGGCTAAAATCAGGGTAATTTCTTCACGCAAGTTTTCTACGGCAGAGGCTGCTGTGTCACCCTTGAAATCGAGTACATAAATTTTTTGATTGTTCTTTTTACGTAAGCGTGCTTCTTTTGAAAGCTGCTGGGCAAGATGCAATAGTTCCAGTTTAGATGCAGTCGCTTGTGCAATTTTTTTACGTTGTTCATTTACACGTGCGTTTAAATGGCTAATACGAATTTCAGCGGGTAATTTGGGGGTGTGAAATAACATACAGATACAGACTCATTTAATTCATATTTATCTTGCATAAGATGTGGGCAATCACACAAAAATTCAATTTATATTTTGCAAATAATAAACTTCTTTCATAAATCATTTTAGAAACTAAGAACTGTTCGTAAAGCTGAAATTGAAAATAGATTTTTAGTCAATATTAGATTCATGAGTGTGGCATGGATGCCACACTTTTCCCATCGACAAGGATGTCGTGTATGGGAAACAAAAGGTTTTTGTCTACTTTTGACCTTTCAAAAGTAGAGAGATTGCCTACGAGAAGGTACAAAATTAAATCAGTCAAATGAGGCCGTGCTGATTTAAAAAAATCTAATATTGAATATTTTTTGATTTATAAAAGGAATCTAATGATCATTATCTATAAAAGAAAACCAGATCTTTCCAACTTCAGCCCCAACACACAAATAAAAAGAGCCTTACGGCTCTTTTTAAATTTGGTGTTCAGATTAACCAAAGCGACCGGTAATATAGGCTTCAGTCAATTGATGGTCTGGCTGGGTAAAGACTTTTTCAGTTGAATTGACTTCAATCAAGTCACCCAGATGGAAATAGGCAGTACGGTCAGATACACGCGCAGCCTGCTGCATCGAGTGCGTTACAATCGCAATGGTATATTGGGTTGAAAGCTCTGAAATCAGTTCTTCAATTTTGGCCGTTGCAATCGGGTCCAGTGCCGAACACGGCTCATCCATCAGAATGACTTCCGGACTGACCGCAATGGTACGCGCAATACACAAACGTTGCTGCTGACCACCCGAAAGACCTGTACCCGGCTGGTTCAAACGGTCTTTGACTTCATTCCACAGCCCCGCTTTATGCAGGCTATTTTCCACAATTTCTTCCAGATCATATTTATCGCGCGCCAAACCATGCAGTTTAGGGCCATATGCCACGTTATCAAAAATCGATTTCGGGAATGGGTTCGGTTTCTGGAATACCATACCAACTTGTGCACGCAGTAAAACCACGTCCAGATTCGGGTCATAGATATCCTGATTATCCAGCATCACCTTACCGGTAACACGACATGAATCAATGGTATCGTTCATACGGTTTAAGGTACGCAGGAAGGTTGACTTACCACATCCCGATGGACCAATAAAGGCAATTACTTCATTTTCATAGATATTGATGTCAATACCTTTAATGGCTTCTGCTTCGCCATAGTAAACATGGACATCTGAAGTGCTTATCTTAACATTCGACGTTTCATTTTCTTTTTTCGTTGAAGCATGAGTATCGAATTGAGAAACAAATGAAGTACCAGGATGTTTTTGATCGACTTCAGGAGCTGTAAACTGTTTCTGTTCTGGATTCACGGATTCATCCTGTTCTAAGGAATTTGCTTGTGTCATATCTGTTACAGTATTCATATATTGTCCTCACCTTACCAGCGTACTTCAAATTTCTTACGTAACCAGATGGCAAGGCTGTTTAATCCAACCATCAGCGCCAGTAAGACAATAATTGCGGCAGCAGTACGTCCTTCAAAGAAGTTACGCAATTCATTACCCTGCCATAAGAAAATTTGTACCGGTAATGCAGTGGATTGATCAAGTGGCGATGTTGGCACACTGGCCACGAATGCGCTCATCCCAATCAGAAGTAAGGGTGCGGTTTCACCGAGTGCTTGCGCTACCCCAATAATTGCACCGGTTAAAATACCCGGAAGTGCCAAAGGCAGCACATGATGAAATACCGTTTGTACACGGGAAGCGCCTAAACCCAATGCCGCCTGACGAATCGATGGTGGCACGGCTTTTAGTGATGCACGAGTGGTAATAATTACGGTTGGCAAGGTCATCAGGCTCAGAACCAGACCACCGACCAATGGTGCAGAAAGAGGCAAATGCATCCAGCCAATAAAAATCGCGGCACCGAGCAAACCGAAGACAATCGAAGGAACGGCTGCCAGGTTATTGATATTCACTTCAACAACATCGGTAATCCAGTTTTTAGGCGCAAATTCTTCAAGATAAATGGCTGATGCCACACCTATCGGAATCGAGATAAAAATCACGATCAACATCATGAACAATGAGCCCATGAATGCACCTGCAAGACCGGAAGTTGCAGGTGAACTGCGTGAGTCAGGCGTGGTAAAGATATTGGTATTGAAAGTGTTTTCAATCACACCTTTGGCTTTTAAATCATCGGCAAGCTGGCGAGTTTCAGGACTCAGCTGTTGCTGGTCATCAGGCAAACTGCGGTCAATATTACCTGCTAGCCATACGTCGACATTGGCATCGGCCAGAATCTTGATCTCTTCTTTTTTGCCAATCAGCGTTGGATCGGCCAATACCATATCACGCAGGCGATAGGCTTCTGAACTGGTATACAAACCGGATAACTCATCACGTTTTGATGCACTTGAAGGGTCTTTTGCAATAATGCCATTGACGATTAGTGCATCCCAATCCACCATACCCATTTCGGTTTGCCAGGCAATGATACGCTCTTCAAACTGGGCTGGAGATTCACCCTCTTTCGAGGTAGGTTTGGCACCTACCTGAATGATGGCCGGATCGAAATAGAGCGGTACAGAAATACTGTTTTGCCAGAAAGCAGGTAAGCCTTTCGCTAAAATACTTCCGAATAAAAGCACCACAAAGAACAGACCTGTCACAACTGCAGAAAAGCCCAAAATACGGAATGTCTTTTCTTTACGATGACGTTTCGCTAAAGAACTGGCAATTTTCTGTTTACGTTTTTCGCGTAATTCAGCTGCAGCCTGTGGGTCAAGGCTTTGACCCATAGAAGATGTATTTGATGTACTCATTCGTATTGCTCGCGATATTTACGCACGATATACAGTGCAACAATGTTTAAACCTAACGTAATCACAAACAGCGTTAGACCTAATGCAAAGGCAACCAAAGCTTGCGGGCTGGCAAAGTCGGTATCGCCGGTTAACTGGTTCACAATGGTAATGGTGACTGTAGATACGGCTTCTAGCGGATTGACGTGCAGTAATGGACTGTTCCCTGCCGCCAGAACCACAATCATGGTTTCACCAATTGCACGTGAAGCAGCAAGTAGGAATGCGCCAATAATACCCGGGAGTGCAGCCGGCAGAACTACCTGACGAATGGTCTCAGATTTGGTTGCACCTAAACCTAATGAACCGTCGCGTAGTGCACGTGGTACCTGAGTAATAATGTCATCCGACAGTGACGACACGAACGGGATAATCATGATGCCCATGACAAAACCGGCAGTTAAGGCACTGGTTGCATTAATGTGCAGTCCAATGCTTTCGCCAAGCAACTTGAAAAATGGGCCAATGACCATCAATGCAAACACGCCATATACAATGGTTGGAATACCGGCTAAAACTTCAATGGCAGGTTTGGCCCAGGCACGAAAACCTGATGGTGCATATTCAGCCAGATAGATGGCAATCATCAGTCCAACAGGAACCGCAACCAATAAGGCGATTCCGCTCACCATGAGGGTTCCCCAGATTAATGGCACCAGGCCATAACTGCCCTCTGCATTTCCGGAAGTACTAAACCCAGGATTCCATTCCGTACCAAAAAAGAAATCGATCGGACTGACAAAATGGAAGAAGCGCATGGCTTCGCTAAACATTGAAAGCACAATGCCGATAGTAGTTAGGATTGCCACACCGGAGCATAGCGCCAAGCCCCAATTAATGATTTTTTCAACCTGGTTACGGGCACGATATTGCTGGGCAATGCGCTTTTTAGCCATCACCAGACCCACCAGGGCGGCACAGATCACCAAAGCCAATTTGGCAAAGGAACTAATGGTTTCAATTTTTGCAAGTTGCTGTGCCGCTGCAATTTCATAGGCCGCAGCTTGATCACTTACCCCGAAACCTGAAGCAATCGCTTGAACACGATCAATGAGCATTTCTATGCCCGCACGATCCAATGTGGCTGCAACATTTGCAGGCACATTATTTAACACTACATGTCGCAGAATATTCGGTTCGACAATATTCCAAACCAGTAAAATTAAAAAAGCAGGGATACCACACCATAAAGCCACCAGCGCCCCATAATAGCCAGGACGAGAGTGTAGTTTTGCAGTGTTATTTCCCTTACCTGCTAGGTTACGGCTTTTCGATAACCCGATTTGATAGGCGATGGCGATCAATGCCAATAACACACCCATAAGTAGCAGATTCATGTATTCTCCAGCATTTTTCAATTTTCATGCTTTGAAAAACTTGTCTATGCAAAAAAGCCGAAGGTAGAAATAATTCTACCGTCAGCTCATTCAACCTAATTACTTAACCGCTTTACCGGCTTTCAAATTTGCAAGAATTTTTGCACGTTCTTTATCTGACATAGAAATCAGACCCGCTTTTTCCAGTTTAGAGCCTTTACCTGAAACTTTCTTATTCAGGAAGTACTCAGAATACTGTTGTAAGCCTTTGATTGATTTAAGGTGCTCACCTTTCACGTAGAAGTACAATGGACGTGATACCGGATAAGAACCATTCAGAATGGTTTTCTCTGATGGAGTCACATTGTTCACTGTAGCAACACGCAATTTGTCACGGTTTTGATCATAGAAACCTAAACCAAACACGCCTACCGCACTTGGAGAAGTTTTTAAACGTGCCAGTGTTTCAGTGTAATCACCAGAAATTTCAATTACTTTTCCGTCTTTACGGAAAGTCGAACATGCTTTCTTCTGTGCATCTTTGTCTAAATTTTTGAAATATGCATAAGATTCGCAACCTGCCTCAACCATTTTTTCCTGGAACACTTCACGTGTACCGTGGTTAGAAGCCGGAATTACTAAAGTAATTGGTTCATTTGGAAGTGCCTTGTCAATTTGGTTCCAGCGTGTATACGGGTTTGGAACCAGTTTACCTTGTGAAGGCAACTCTGCTGCCAATGCAGCAAATACATGTTGTGGACGCAGTTTATAAGCTGCTTTCTTTGAGTTAGACGCAAATACAATACCGTCATAACCCACTTTAATTTCAATCACCTGGTTTACGCCAGCTTTTTTACATGCCGCCAATTCAGTATCTTTGATTTTACGAGATGCGTTGGCGATGTCGATGGTATTGTCACCTACACCCTGACAAAATTGTTTTAAACCGCCAGATGTACCACCAGAACCAACAACCGGTGCTTTAAATTGCGGGAAAGTATTACCAAATTCTTCTGCTACAATACTCGCGTATGGCAAAACAGTCGAAGAACCAGCAATCTGGATGGTGTCACGAGCTGCATTTGCGGTTGTTGCTACAGCTGCCCCTGAAACTGCTAAAGCAAGTGCGATATGGTTTAAGCGCATTCTTTTCTCTCTTCAATAGATGCAATTTTGAAGTACGCTACTTTTTATAAAGTTTTGTACTTATTTCGATGATTGCATTTTGATTTTAGAATATGACAATCAAGTTACAGCATTGTGACGCTTTTATGATAATTCCTTTCTTTTGTAGAATCCTTAAAAATACCTTTTAAATTCAATAACTAAAAATCCATCAGAAATATTATTCAGGGATTATTTTTAACTGTAAATTTGTAATAATTCTTAAATCTGTCATTTTCTCATGCTTCTTTTTCTACTTGCAGGGTGTTTATTCTATGATCAAACGATAAAAATCTTCTATTCCTGGATTTCTTTTCTATCTGTATCAGGCTTTCACTCCGCTCTCTCAGATTTACACTGCTCTTTTTTTCCAGCACTGGTCCAAATCTTTGAAATTTCATAGAACATAGCTTTGTCATATAGTCAAAAATAAATAATGACAGTGATATGACCATAAACAGTAAAACAATTAAAAATTTTAATCCTGATTGACCCGTTCACATGGTTTTTAAAGAACATGACTCGGACTTGCTTGCAGAATACTGGTATCTGAAAGGTTTTAGCCTATAGATTGCAGCTCGAATTTAAAGCAAAAATTTTAAACCACATCTCTCAATCGGATCATTTGACATGGATGTCACCGCGGCATTAAGAAGGAAGAATATTCCTTCAGTAACGAAAAGGATTTTTGTTTGTCTTACGGAATATATTCCTCATCCCTGAAAATTAAGACTCAACCCACACAATATGATTGATGCCGCATAAATCAAATGAGGTTGTACAATCTTAAGCACAAAAAAAGGAGACCGTGTGGCCTCCTCCTTTCACGCAGACAATCGATTAATCAATTGCCGGCGTATATGTACCGTCAGCGATTGGACCTTTGATACGATCCGCTTCTGCAAGCACCAGTGCAAGCAGGTTCTTCACGTTTTCTAAAGTCGCCACCGGGCTTAAAGTAGTCATTTTCAAGGATTGAACCTGACCCACTTTAGTTACACCAATGTTCGCTTCACCACGTGCAAACAGTTCGTCCGCAACGTTCTGGTTTAGTGTATCCAACAATTCTACTGGGTAGCCTGCCGGTACTACACGGAACAAGACCGAAGCAAATTGCGGTTCAACCAGAAGCTCTAAACCGTCAGTCGCTTTGATGTAATCAGCAACATCACGGGTCAGTTTCACGCCATGATCGATCATGGAACCGTAAAGCTCTTCACCCAATGCTTCTACCGTCATCCACAGTTTCAACGCGTCAAAACGACGAGTCGTTTGTAATGACTTGGACACCAGGTTCGGCACACCATGTTCTTCATCATAAGCAGAGTTCAAGTACTCAGCTTCGTAATGCATGAAACGGTAGTTGGCTTCGTCTTTCAACAGGAACGCGCCACATGAAATGGTCTGGAAATAATGTTTGTGGAAATCAAGCGTCACGGAATCAGACAGCTCAATACCATCAAGCAATGAACGATAGTCATTCGACAGAATCAGTGCACCACCCCAAGCTGCGTCAATGTGCATCCACGCGCCGTATTTGTTGGTGATTTCACGAATCTGTTTGAGTGGATCAATCGCACCCGCATCGGTCGTGCCCGCAGTTGCAACCACACATGCCACGATCTTGCCTTCAGCCTGAAGGTGAGCCATGGTTTTTTCCAGTGCGTCTACATCCATCTGTGCATTTTCGTTCACAGGAACAGTGACTACAGACTGGAAGCCCATGCCCATCATCGCCATGTTCTTTTGCACAGAAAAGTGTGCATTTTCAGAACAGATGACTTTGACATTACGCATAGCATCCGCAGGAATACCATCGCGCTGAACTGACCACGGATTGCCGTTTTCGTCTTTCCAGTTTTTCGAGATGCAGGCATCACGCGCAAGCAGCACACCCATCAGGTTCGACTGGGTACCGCCAGAGGTGAATACGCCTGCCTGACCTGAGCCATAGCCGACTTTTTGACGCAGCCAGTCAATCAACTGCACTTCCATCAATGAACCGGCCGGGCTTTGATCCCATGAGTCCATAGACTGGTTGGTTGCGTTAATCAATACTTCTGCAATCTGGCTTGCCACCATGGTTGGGCAATGCAAATGTGCTAACGAGTGCGGATGATGAACCTTTAAGCTTTTGTTCAAGAAAAGCTCAACCATACGTTCAAGCGACTTGTGTAGACCCATCCCTTCTTTTGAAGGATGAAATGCAATTGCACTGCGCAGCTCTTTAATGCTGCCGCCGGTATACATTTTGTCGTTTTGCAACCATGCAGAAACGGCTTTTACCGCTTCGTCCATTGCTGACTGATAGTCAGCAATAGAACCTGCATCATTGCAGAATAACGCTTTACGGTGTTCTGCAAAATCTACCATGCCTTAAGCACCTCGAACTGCAACAAGCGCTTCAGCGATTGCTTTCTTAAAGCGGACAATCACTTCAACACATTCGTCTTGCGTGATGATAAGCGGGCAAAGTAAACGGATCACTGTACCGTTACGGCCACCTTTCTCAAGCAACAGCTTGTTGTCGAAACATGCAGCCTGAATAGCAGCAGCCAATTGAGAATCACCCGGTAATGAACCCATGTGATCTGCTTTTTGGCGTTCGTCAACGATCTCGATACCGATCATCAGACCACGGCCACGCACGTTACCGATACATGGGAATTCCACTGCCAATTTTTTCAATTCAGCTTGCAGGAAATCACCACGCTCTTGTGCATTTTGTGCAAGATTTTGTTCTTTGATGGTTTTGATGGTTGCAAGACCTGTACCCATCGCCAATTGGTTACCACGGAAAGTACCGGTGTGACCTGCTGGCTGCCAGGCATCAAACTTGCGTTTAATACCCAGTACTGCAAGCGGCAAGCTACCACCTACCGCTTTAGACATCACCACCACGTCAGGTTCAATACCCGCATGTTCAAAGGCAAACATTTTGCCTGAACGTCCAAAGCCTGCTTGAACTTCGTCAAGAATCAACACGATATTGTGTTTTTCAGTCACTTCACGGATTTTCTTCAACCATTTAACCGGTGCTGTAACCACACCGCCTTCACCTTGAATCGCTTCAAGAATCACAGCCGCCGGCTTGGTTACGCCGCTTTCTACATCTTCAATGAAGTTTTCGAAATAATAAGTCAAGGCATCAACACCCGCTTCACCGCCAATGCCTAACGGGCAACGGTATTCATGCGGATATGGCATAAACTGTACACCTGGCATCAAGCCATTGACTGCATTCTTCGCAGACAGGTTACCCGTCATGGCCAAAGAACCGTGTGTCATACCGTGATAGCCACCTGAGAAGCTGATCACCGAGCTACGACCGGTATAGGTTTTTGCTAATTTAATCGCTGCTTCTGTACCGTCTGCACCAGACGGGCCACAGAACTGCAGGCAATACTCTTCATTCCCACCAGGAAGTTGTTCAAGTAATGCTTCAGTAAATGCATCTTTTAAAGGTGTCGTTAAATCTAAAGTATGTAATGGCAAACCACTCGCTAGAGTGTCCTGAATACTTTGAATTACCGCAGGATGATTATGGCCTAAAGCCAATGTTCCTGCCCCAGCTAAACAATCGAGGTACTCTGTACCTTCAACATCAGTAACCCAACAACCTAAGGCTTTTGCTATCGCTAACGGCAATTTGCGTGGATAGCTACGAACATTGGATTCCATCTGGCTTTGGCGAGTCAAATAGTATTCGTTAGTAGACTTAGTGGCAGGATTTACAGAAGAAACGCTCATATCGAATTACCATCTCTGATATGGGTTGAAAGAAATAAGTCGGGTGACTTGTGGTCCTTTGACTCGGTGCTTTATAGAATCTAGTTTGACGACTTGATTTATACATCATAACTAAACGGCGGATGATACAGAATTTTTCAATAAAATAAACAAGTTTTATGACTTTATCTGTCCAAAACCGATCAAAAAAATATATCAAGCCAAATCTTAGATTGAATTATCATCTTACAGTGTGACAGACTAAAGAAAACCTTATTTTTATACTTTTTTTATGCAAAAGATTGAATTAACGTAATCGCTTATTTTTTATAAAATTAAGTATTTAATTTTTAAATGTTTTCTTGAGAAGTCATTCTTGATGAAAGAAATGAAATAGAAATGAAATCATTTACAATCTTGACACAAAGTCTACAAAAAATCCTCATGAAGTAGCGATACCATGCCTATCAGAGGCTGAACTTCTCTTTACAAAAAAATAGGTAAAAATAATGCGATATTTAACTCTCCCCTCCCTGGTATTTGCCAGCCTGCTTTCAACCGCTGCCTTTGCTCAGCAGGCAGAACCACTGAACTATAATTTAGTCAACGTACAAGCTGAGGCAACGCGCCAGATTTCCAATGATGAAATGCATGCGGTTTTATATATTGAAAGAAGCAAGAAACAGCCAGCTGAACTTTCTGCACTCATCACACAGCTCATGAACCAAGCCATTGCAGCCTCGAAAAAATACCCGCAAGTAAAAGTCGAAACGGGTACGCAGAGCACTTATCCTGTGTATGACAATGACAGCCAGAAATTAAAAGAATGGCGTGGCCGGGCTGAACTTCGTTTAGAAAGTACCGACTTTAAGGCCGTCAGCCAGTTAATCAGCGAATTGCAGCAAAATTTCCAGACCCAGTCGATTGAATTTACCGTTTCCGATGCAAAGCGTAAAAAAGTGGAAAATGAATTGATGGTGGAAGCCTCAAAAAACTTCCAGCAACGTGCACAAATGTTGACTTCGGCATGGAATAAATCCAGTTATAATCTGGTGAACCTCAACCTGAATACCAATAACTATTACCCCCAACCGGTGATGATGCGTGCCAATATGGCGAAATTTGCCGGTGCTGAAGCCGCAGATGCGCAAAATGTTGCTGCTGGTGAATCAAAAATTACAGTCAATGCCAATGGCTCAATTCAGTTTAAATAATTAAATGATGATTTAAATAAAAACCGTGTGCATACACGGTTTTTTAATGAGTTAAATGGGCGATTTGGAACAATATAGCGACAATCCTGTCGAAGGTTTCATTTTATTTTTTTGTAAAATCATCCTATCTTTCAGCTTTTATTTCTCCTCACTGTCCCATGTCCCTTGAAAGTTTAAATCTTGATCTGTTTAGCATCCTGAACGTGCCTGAACAGGCTTCCCCATTGATGATGCACTTTGCCACTTTTGTCGCCCATGATTTAGTCTATCTGCTAATTACCTGCTTTGCCTTGTTTTGGTTTTATGGTCATCAAAATTCAAAAGCCCTGATTCTAAAAGCCTTTATCTTTTGCTGCGTCGCTCTCTCAATCAGTGAAGTAGCATCTTACCTGTTCAATACCCCACGTCCTTTTGTGATGCATGTCGGTCAGACTTTAATTGCACACGAAGCAACAGGTTCATTCCCCAGCAATCACATGACCATTTTTAGCAGTATTGCATTTGCCTATTATTTTTCGGCGCGACGGGATATTGGCAGGTTTTTGCTGGCAGTCGCCTGGCTGGTGGCATGGTCACGGATTTATGTAGGTGTGCATTTCCCGGTTGATATGGCCGGTGCCTTTATTTTGTCGTGGGCTGTGAATTTTACTGGTTTAAAATTATGGAATCATTACCAAACAAAACTGATGTGTCGGGTCATGTTACTCTATGAAAAATTATTCAGCGCACTAATTCAACGTGGTTTAATTAAATAAGCAATTAAAAAATATATAAAAAATCCCGCT
This sequence comes from Acinetobacter sp. ANC 4216, assembly GCF_004331195.1. NCBI lineage: Bacteria > Pseudomonadati > Pseudomonadota > Gammaproteobacteria > Moraxellales > Moraxellaceae > Acinetobacter > Acinetobacter sp. ANC 4216. The sequence continues at coordinate 66,647 of NZ_SJOC01000005.1, forward strand.
CTAAAGCGGGATTTTTTGAATCTATAAAACTTAATAGATCGCCATATGGTTACGGTGAATCATTTCAAGTGAACGTGCTTCACCTAACACCTGATGCACCTTATCCGATGCCAGACCTTTGACAATTTCAGCGGAACGCGAACTGAAGTTGACGCGACCGACAGCAATGCGATGCCCCTCTTGGTCCACACACTCCACCACATCACCACGTTCAAAGTGACCTTCCACCGCTTTTACCCCGACAGGGAGCAAGCTGCGGTGATTGTCTTTAATCGCTTTGACTGCACCATCATCCAGCACCAGACGACCCGCTGTTTGTAAATGTGCCGCCAGCCATTGCTGATGTGCGGTAATGCGGTCATTGTCGGTAATAAACAAGGTTCCCAGCAACTCACCCGACATTAAACGCGCCAGGACATTGTCGCTTTCACCGCTGGCAATCAGGGTTGGACAGCCCGATTTTGCCGCCAGACGCGCAGCACGGACTTTGGTCAGCATACCGCCACGACCAAACTTGCCGCCACCGCCTGCCATATCGAACAGGCTTTCATCCAGTGCACGCACGGTATGGAACAGTTTGGCATTTGGATTAGAACGCGGGTCGGAGTCAAACATGCCTTGCTGATCGGTCAGGATAATCAGCAAATCGGCATGTACCTGCCCGGCGACCATCGCAGCCAGGGTATCGTTATCACCAAAGCGGATTTCATCGGTCGAAACCGTGTCATTTTCATTGATCACCGGAATTACATGCCAGTCAATCAGGTGCTGCAAGGCATCACATGAATTGAGATAGCGACGGCGGTCTGCCAGGTCATCATGGGTTAATAAAACCTGCGCCGTTTGAATGGAATGGTTTTCCAATACACTCGACCAGGTTTGAATCAGACCCATTTGACCAATGGCAGCACAGGCCTGAAGACTGGGTAGATCGGTGGGTCGATTCTCAAGTTTCATTCGAACCATACCTTCAGCCACAGCTCCGGAAGACACCAGAATAATCTCATGCCCTGCATTGTGCAGATCTGCAATCTGTTTCGCCCAATGCGAAATTGCATCCAGATCTAAGCCTGTTCCGTTTGCTGTAAGTAAAGATGATCCGATTTTAACAACGATTCGTTTACAAGCCTTGAGCTGACGTTGCCCATCTACCACTTCTATCATCTTGTCCTCAGTTACTCATATTTCAGAGCTTAACGTACGTAATACGACTCTGCTTCATCTTCGCCATCTTCATCATCTTCGTCATCACCAAGAATACCGGCAAGACGTTGCTGACGACGCATCTCACGATACGCTTCTTTTGCAGCGATGGTTTGTTCACGTGTTTCAGCTTCAAGCTGGTCACGGAATGCTTTTACTTGTGCTGCGTATTCCGGATCTTCAGCTTCGAGTTCACGCTGTTTCTCGATTTCATCCATCAGGTAATACACAACTTCTTTGGTCCCTTCAGACATTAAGCCCGAAGTCTTGAATACCGGACCAGTCCACTGCATTTCCTCAAGAAGATGGTTACACCATTCTTCACGCGTCTCTTCAGGTAACTGGTCAACCTTGTTCAGCACCAGTACCACTGGCAATTTAGAAAGCGTTGGGGAGAATTTTTTCAACTCATTCAAAATTGCTTTGGCATTGTACGCCGGATCTGAACCGTCAATCGGCTGTACATCGACAATGTGCAACAAGATACGGGTACGTGCCAGATGCTTAAGGAAACGAATACCCAGACCCGCACCTTCAGATGCACCTTCAATCAGTCCTGGAATATCGGCCATCACGAACGAACGGTGACGGTCGGCATCTACCACGCCCAGATTCGGTACCATGGTGGTAAATGGATAGTCTGCAACTTTTGGTTTTGCGGCAGAAACTGCTCGAATAAAGGTCGATTTACCTGCGTTAGGCATCCCGAGCAAGCCAACATCCGCCAATACTTTAAGTTCTAAACGTACTTCACGGAATTCACCTTTGGCACCGTGGGTACATTTACGTGGTGAACGGTTGGTCGAAGATTTAAAGTGTGTATTCCCTAAACCGCCCTCACCGCCGGCTGCCACCAATACACGCTGACCATCCGCAACCAGGTCACCGATAATATCGCCAGATTCTGTATCGACAATGGTGGTTCCAACCGGAACCAGTAATACAGTGTCTTCACCGCCACGGCCTGCACAGTTTGCACCGCGACCATTTTTTGCACGTTCTGCACGGAATTTACGTGTATAACGATAATCTACAAGGGTACTGGTGTCGTCGTCGGCCTGAATATAAATGCTACCGCCACGACCACCGTCACCACCATCTGGACCACCAAATGGTACGAACTTTTCACGGCGAAAACTGGCTACGCCATTGCCACCGTCGCCAGCCTCTACGGTAATGACTGCTTCATCAACAAAGCGCATGCTGCCAATCCTCTAAAAACTTTAAAACCCCATATTCTGCCATATTTTAAAGCATTTCTCGAATATATTTATTCAGCACTTTATGAAGATGACTGAATTCAGTCTTATTTTATAAACATGCGTCGAAAAGCTGATACTATCCGATCTTTTTACAAAGCCATTCTTTTCCGACCCTTAATATAAATTAATGATCACATGATTGATTTTACTTATTTCAGAATCTGAACAACTCTCCTTATAGTGCATGCAGCGTTGTTTGAGTCCTGATCATGTCTTTGCCAAAACCTGAAACTATCCGCCCATTGTCATCACAATTTGTATTGCTTATGGCAATCGCCTGCGGTTTATGTGCAGGTTCGGCTTATTTTAATCAGCCGCTGATTTATTCGATTGAAAAGAGTTTGAGAATTAGCACCAGTCAGGCTGGCCTAACCGTCGTGCTTGCCCAAATTGGCTATGTGCTTGGCTTGATGCTGTTGGTGCCTTTAGGCGATTTCCTGAATAAACGCAAGCTTGTGGTCAGCCTGATGGTATTTGCAGCCCTCTCGCAAATTCTGCTGTCATTCAGCACGACTCTCAGCACCTTATATCTTTTCACCCTGTGTGCCACCTTTGGGGCAATTTCAGCCCAGGTTCTGATTCCCTTTGCTTCAACAATCAGTCCACCCGAATCGAGTGCTGCAACGGTCGGAAAACTCATGAGCGGTTTGGTAATGGGGATTATCCTGTCACGGACTTTCGCCGGTTTTGTCTCGACTTACTGGTCCTGGGAAGGTGTGTATTTATCCAGTGGCATCATCACCCTGATGTTCGCAATAGTGATGTGGAAAAAACTGCCCAATACAGAGCCTCAAACCGGCTTAACCATCAGCAGTATTTACCGTTCACTGTTTGTTCTTGCCCGAAACAATCCGCATTTAATCCGTAGAGCCTGTGCCGGTGCCTTGGGCTTTGGCATCTTGTCGATGGTCTTTACCTCGATGACCTTTGTTCTCGGCAATGCACCTTACGACTTTAGTGATTTTGAAATAGGCCTGTTTGGCTTGCTCGGCGTTATCGGGATTTATTCATCTAGCTGGTCGGGAAAAACCGTGGGGCAAGGCAAGGAAAACCTGGTCGCAAAACTGTGTATTTTCCTGATGCTGTTTTCATGCATTCCCCTGTTCTTTGCCCAGCAGAATATCTGGGTTTACGCGCTTGGGGTTTTGATGAGTTATTTTGGCCTTACCGCCTTTCATGTACTGAACCAAAATCTGGTTTACCGGATTGACCTGAAAGCACGTTCCCGGATTAATGCAGTCTATATGACCATCTATTTTTCGGGTGCAGCTTTGGGTTCGCTGGGTGCAGTATATGCATGGGAACACTTGGGATGGATGGGCTGTGTCGCGCTTGGCTTGGGCTTTTCAATTGGAATTTTGCTGATTGACCGTTTTGATTTTAAGCGGATGCAGAAGGCTTAATTTTTTAAAAAGGAATAAATTAAAAAGTTTATTGCTGATTTATTCAAACCTTATCAGTCTAATTCGAATAACTTAATTCGAACAACCTAGACCCATGATCGCTATATTGCAGTCATTTTTACTGATCAAGAATCGTGTAACTTGACCCGTACAGAATAACAGACTTGTTACGCAAAGCGCCTTTCCAGGTCTGGCTTTTCATGCATTCAACTTAAGGAGTCGTATTGATACGTTGCTGATTCTGCAAAATCTCAGGCAAATTTTTTTCAATCCAGCCAATCAGATAGTTCATTTTTTCTGCAGCTTGCGAACCTAAAATGGTCAATTGATATTCCACCTTGGGTGGCACCACCGGATAGACCGTGCGCAGAATAAAACCATCCTGTTCCAGCATTTTCAGCGTTTGTGACAGCATTTTTTCACTCACCCCTTCAATGCGCTGTTTCAGCTCGCTAAAACGGTGCACCCCATCACTTAAACAACGCAGAACCAATACTGACCATTTATTCGCGAGATGTTCCAATATTTCACGTGATGGACACTCAGTGGATAAGACCTGACCCAATACAGGGCTGATCGCATAATTTGTCATAGCGTCCTCTCAATATTCTTATTACTTACTAATTTTAATGTACTTACTCTTTGCAAGTTAACAGAATAATATTTCAGCAGCAAGTTTGTTGATGAGTTTATATTGAATCGTTCAAATATCCCTTTCAATAATTAACAACCATAAAAAAAGAGCCTCAATTGAGACTCTTTTTTAATTCTGCTTTACAAATTATGCATTTGTTTCAGCAGGAATTTTTGGATAGCTTCCGCCGCCCATCTGTTCTGCAATACGCAATACCTGGCAGCTATAACCTACTTCGTTATCGTACCAAACGTAGCAAGTTAAACGGTTGCCTGAAGTGATTGTCGCTTGCGCATCAAATACACCTGCAGTACGTGAACCGATAAAGTCAGATGATACAACTTCAGTCGAATTTGTATAACCGATTTGACCTTGAAGGTTAGAGTTGATAGAGATTTGACGAATGTATTCGTTCACTTCTTCACGATCAACTTCTTTATCAAGAGTCAAGTTAAGAATTGCAAGAGATACGTTTGGTGTTGGAACACGTACAGAGTTACCAGTCAACTTGCCTTTAAGCGCAGGAAGAGCTTTAGCAACCGCTTTAGCAGCACCAGTTTCGGTAATAACCATGTTCAAAGTAGCAGCACGACCACGACGGTCAGCTTTATGGTAGTTGTCGATCAGGTTCTGGTCGTTAGTGAACGAGTGAACTGTTTCAACGTGACCATTGATTACTTTGTATTTGTCATCTAACACTTTAAGTGTCGGAGTGATTGCGTTAGTTGTACAGCTTGCTGCAGAGATAATCGTATCTTCATCAAGAATGTCGGCCTGGTTCACACCAAATACAACGTTCTTCATGTCACCTTTACCAGGTGCAGTCAAGATTACACGTGCAGCGCCCGGGCATTGAAGGTGTTGAGCAAGACCTTCTGCATCACGCCATTTACCAGTGTTATCAATCACTAATGCATTTTCAATGCCGTAAGCAGTGTAATCAACTTCAGACGGGCTAGACGCATAGATCACTTTAATGAAGTTACCGTTTGCAATAATGGCTTCGTTTTCTTCATCAACTGAAATTGTGCCTTGGAACGGACCGTGGATAGAGTCACGGCGCAGTAATGAAGCACGTTTTTCCAAATCGCCATCAGATGATTTACGCACCACGATTGCTTTAAGATTTAAACCACGACCCAAACCAGACTGACCGATGATTAAACGAGCCAGGATACGGCCGATACGACCAAAACCGTAAAGAACAACATCTTTGCCTTCTACAGCCTTCGCATTACCTGCTAAAGATTTCACTGCATCAGCAACAAAAGCGTCTACATCGCCGCCTTTTTCCTTGAATTCAACAGCAAGTTTACCTAGATCAATTTCTGCTGAACCAATATTTTCAATTTTAGCTAAAGCTTCTAAAATCGGGAAAGTGTGAACCACTGAAAGCTCAACATCCATCACACGTGTACGGCGATGTGCTTTTAAAATCTGGATTACTGAACGGTTAACTAAAGAACGACCGTATACAGAAGTCACGATATTTTTTTCACGATATAATTGACCAATCAGGGCAATCATACGTTCCGCGATTTCTTCACGGTTTTTCCAGCGACCTTGGTGCTCTGCATGTAGGGCGATGATAGTGTCTTTGCTCACAGCTACGTCCTCTAATTAATTGTATATCTAGGCATAAATTTCAAAACCCGACAATTGTAAAGGAATTATCGGCAACTTTGAATCAAAAGCTGAATGTTCAACGTGCTTTTTACGATATATTCACTATAAATTTATAAAATAGTTGTAATTATTTTCATGATTTTACTGTTAAAAGATCAGAAAGCTGTCTAAACACAAAAACTATACTTTTTTGTTAAATGTTGCTTAATCAAACAAGCTGAGTTTTCACCCAGCTTACCGAACGCAGTCTATTTCAAACGATCCTGATAGTTTTCCAGATTTTGATTCAGCGCCCGCTGTTTACGTTTTTGCTTGAAGATATGAAGTGTGCCTTCAATGACCAGCAATAGAACCGCAATCCAGATGGGAATATAAGTCAGCCATTCACCAGTCTCCACCCGCTCACCCAGCACAATAGAAGCAAAGGCCAAAAGCACGGGTTCGAGATAACTCAGCAATCCGAAAATCACAAAGGGCAAATAACGGCTGGCCAGAATATAACTGCCCAATCCCAACGCACTTAAAAAACCCAGGCCAATCACGGCTATAATTAAATGTGGAAAATGAGCCATTAAACTCAGACTATCGCTATGCATAAAGCCCAAGTAAAAAGCGACCGGTAAAATGAGGCATAAATCCCACCAGAAACCGCCTAAATGATCCGTTTTAAAGGCACGGCGCAAAAAGAAATATAAGGGATAAGCCAAAGCGACATAAACGGTTTCCCAGGCGATACTGCCGATGCGCCAGATTTCGTGCCCTACCCCTAGCATGGCCAATATTACGGCAGCCAACTGCCATTTCGACAGTTTCTCCTTATAAAGTACACAACCGATCAGCACCATCACCAAAGGCAACAGGAAATAACCCAGTGAAACCTGCAAGCCACGACCATTCATGGGTCCCCACAGAAACAGCCACAATTGTGTGGTACAAAGCAGGGAACTAAAAATCAGCCAGATCAGAAATACCGGCTGTTGAACAATGCGCTTGAAAATCTGGGAAATATGCTGCAAATCACCCGACCACCACATAAACAGGGTTAGAAAAGGCAGCGTGGCCAGCATGCGCCAGGCAAAAGTCTGTTCGCTGTCCAAAGGTTTTAAAAATTGCGTATAAAAATACAGTACCCCAAAAGTAACAGATGCCAATACTGACAAAGCCAAGCCTTTATACATCTTTTACCTCAGGGAGATTATTCATTTCATGATGGTGCGAACCCATCCAAAATACTGGATCATTCAACTTTAAAACCGGAGCTATCTTAACAAATAAAAAACCATGCCTAAGCATGGTTTTAAACTTTTGTTAAAATATTGAGTATTTTATTTGATCGTCTGCTTGGTATGAATCACATCACCCAGATCATAGCCCAGCGACTTGGCATATTCTAAATACTCGTTGACGACTGCCTGATCGGGTTGTTGGCTACGGGACAATACCCACATATATTTGCGGCGTGGTTCACCCACCAATACAGTCTGATAGTTTTCATCAAGTTTAAGTACCCAATAATCACCGCGACCGAAAGGCAACCAGCGAATCGCTTCAGGCAAGAAACTGACTTTTAATTTGCTATTGAAAGGTGCATTTTGAATAAATGCCTCTCCAATTGACTGGGTGAGTTTACCCTCTTTGGTATAGCAGCGGTTATCTACGACTACATTACCGTTCTCGTTCAGGGTATAGGTCGCAGTGACATCGCGATCACATTTATTTTGAAAATATAAAGGCTTACGGGCAACTTCATACCAGACACCCAGATATTTATCCAGCTCAACCCTTTCCACCGTTTGCAGTGGCTTGGTTTGTGCATATGCCATTGTCGCCATGCCCAAACCCACCAACACCGCTCCACCCACGGCAATTTTAGCCAGTGTATAGCCCGCTTTTGGAAGATTATTGCTTGTCATAAAAGTACCTTCAGTCAATTTTTTAAATTCTTAAAGTGCTTACGCATTTAAAAATAACGACTCCGACCAAATCATACTGTAGCGTTATGTAATGATTTTGCAATAAAAATCATCCAACTAACTGAGCATCTGTGCCTTCAGGCGTACAATCTCATCCCGTAGTCGCGCTGCCTGTTCAAACTGCAGTTCCTTCGAGGCTTTGAGCATCTCTTTTTCCAGTTTGGACAAATGCTTTGCCAGCAATTTAGGGTCTGCCAGAATGTGGCGTTCATCGGCACTCAAGGCACGGGCCTGATCCGAAATCTTCTCGTCAATCTGGTCATCAGTCAACACTTCACCGGTATCAATATCTTGGCTGTTTTGACGCTTGGTGCTGCGCGGTGTAATGCCATGCAGTTCATTAAATTCGATCTGTTTGGCACGGCGGCGTTCGGTTTCATCAATGGCTTTTTGCATAGAGTCCGTAATCCGGTCGGCATACAAAATCGCTTTACCTTTCACGTTACGTGCAGCACGGCCAATGGTTTGGATCAATGAACGCTCCGAGCGCAGGAAGCCTTCTTTGTCGGCATCCAGAATGGCCACAAGCGACACTTCCGGCATATCCAGACCTTCCCGCAGCAAGTTAATCCCGACCAGCACATCATGCACACCGCTACGCAGCTCATGGATAATCTTGGTTCGCTCCACGGTATCAATATCTGAATGCAGATAAGCCACCTTGACTCCATATTCTTTTAAATACGAAGTTAAATCTTCTGCCATCCGTTTGGTCAAAGTCGTCACCAGAACACGCTCATCCAGTTCCTTACGGATATTGATTTCCGACAGTACATCATCCACCTGGGTCAGCACGGGACGAATTTCGATTTCAGGATCGACCAGTCCGGTTGGACGAACTACCTGCTCGGCAATCTGCTGCGCTTTTTCCAGCTCATATTTTGCTGGCGTTGCACTGACATAAATCGTGGAGGGAATAATCCGTTCCCATTCTTCAAACTGCATGGGACGGTTATCCAGCGCACTTGGCAAACGGAAACCATAATTGACCAGATTCTCTTTACGCGAGCGGTCGCCTTTATACATGGCACCAATCTGCGGCACCGTAACATGCGATTCATCAATAATCAGCAAGGCATCATCGGGAATATAGTCAAACAATGTCGGTGGCGCTTCGCCTGCCGGACGGCCGGATAAATGCCGTGAATAGTTTTCAATGCCGTTGGTATAGCCCAACTGCTGCATCATCTCCAGGTCGTAGCGAGTACGCTGTTCAATGCGCTGTGCTTCCAGCAGTTTATCATTGGCCCGAAAGAAGCCTAAACGCTCCTGAAGTTCCTCGCGGATGGTGCCGATGGCGCGCTGCAAGTTATCTTTCGGAGTAACATAATGACTTTTAGGATAAATGGTCACGCGCGGTACTTTACGCACCATTTTTCCGGTTAAGGGGTCAAACCAGCGAATGGAATCGACTTCATCATCAAACAGCTCGATACGAATCGCATCCTGATCCGACTCGGCCGGGAAAATATCAATAATTTCACCACGGATACGGTAAGTACCGCGCAAGAATTCCAGCTCGTTACGGGTATATTGCATTTCCACCAGACGGCGAATAATGTCATCACGGCTGATCCGGTCCCCCTGCACAATATGCAGCAACATGCTCATATAGGCATTCGGATCACCCAGACCATAAATGGCCGAAACGGAAGCGACAATAATGGCATCACGGCGTTCTAATAATGCCCGGGTCGCTGAAAGACGCATCTGGTCAATATGGTCATTAATGGCCGAGTCTTTTTCAATGAAGGTATCGGAAGATGGCACATAAGCTTCCGGCTGATAATAGTCATAATAGCTGACAAAATATTCAACCGCATTATTGGGGAAAAATGACTTGAATTCGCCATACAGCTGCGCAGCCAGAGTCTTGTTATGTGCCATCACAATGGTGGGACGCTGCAACTGGGAAATCACATTGGCCATGGTATAGGTTTTACCTGAACCGGTTACTCCAAGCAGCAACTGGTCGTGATAGCCTTTTTGAATGCCCTTGACCAATTTTTCAATGGCTTGTGGCTGATCACCTGCAGGCTGATAGCTGGTCACTAATTCAAAAGGTTGATGACTATCCGACATATTATTCAGCTTCTATACTTAAATACAGTTTCAATAATATGAGGGTTAAAACTCAACATTCAACATCAATGTTCCGATATTTACTGAGGGACTTATATCAAGAAAATTCCAACATTTTTGTCTTGACCGCATGCGCATTCAATAGCAACATGAAACAAAGCATCCTGATCACAATAAAGCCTATGACTTACCATTACCATGACGAAAGTATTGTCAAAAATTTACCGGAAGATACCGTTTTTGTTTTTGGCAGCAACATGGCAGGAAACCATGCAGGTGGGGCTGCGCGTACCGCCCTACAACATTTTGGTGCAGTGCAAGGCGTAGGTCGTGGCTGGGCCGGTCAAAGTTATGCCATTCCGACCATGAACGAGCATTTGCAGCAAATGCCCTTGTCGCAAATTCAGCACTATATTGATGACTTCAAGATTTATACCAAAAACCATCCGAAAATGACCTATTTCATTACCTCGGTGGGTTGCGGGATTGCCGGCTATAAAACCGAAGAAATTGCGCCAATGTTCAAGGGCATTTCCCATAATGTGATTTTCCCCATTTCTTTCCGCCCTTTTGTAGAAAGAGCCTTACCCAAACTGACCCGTCATTTTCTTAGAACGGTATTTACCGATGAGGTTATTTTCTCCTCTCCAGATGAAGATATTACTACCACTTTAGATTTGTCAGAAAATGAAAAAAGTGCTGCCCGAATTATTTTAAATACTCAAATGTACCCAACCGACAGTAATGGCCGGGACCGAAATTTTGAAATTTCAGACATTTTGCATGTATTAAACGGCAAGATTTTTGACTGGCAAAACCATTCTGAAGGTTCCATGATGTTTGGCGGAGTCATTCTAGCCTTGCTTGAACTCTACAATATCAATGAAAAAGACTTTATGGATGTCTGGCAAGGTGAACGTGAAATCTCTCCACCCAAGCCAGAAAATAAAGCCCGCAGAAAACCGCGTTAATTGTTAGTTTCAGCGAATCAAAGCCAATTCCTGAATTGGCTTTTTTTATTCGTCTTACTTTTTTATTTTGCGACACAGCTCTCATTAAAGATAAATATTATTTTGCTTATCACATGATTTTAAAATAATTTTTTTAAGCATATACTTCATACTTAAATGACCATAAAAATGACGAGCATCTTGAATGGATATGCTGGACTCCCCTTTTTTTGAACTGTCTCCCGTGGCCATGTGGCTGGAGGACTATAGTAAAATCAAAAAACAATTTGACCTCTGGCGTAATCAGGGCGTGCAAGACCTGTTCAGTTTCCTGCAAGAAGATGAATCGCGCATTCTTGAATGCGCAAAAAAAATTAAATTATTAAAAGTGAATTCTAAGACCCTTGAGCTTTATCAGGCCAATAACTTTGAACATTTATCTCAAAACCTGGCGTCAGTCTTTAAGGAAGACATGACAAAAACCCATATTCACGAACTTGTTGCATTGTGGAATGGTGAAACCCGTTTTTCCAATCCCGCAGTAAACTATACCTTGACTGGAAAGCGCCTGGATATCCAGCTCAAAGGCCTTGTATTGCCTCAACATGAACAGGATTTATCCTTAGTCTTAATTACCACTGAAGACATCACGCCTTACACCGAAGCCTGCCGTATGGAAGAACGAAGCCGCCATATGGCAGAGGCGCGCTTTACCTATTCTCCGACCTCGCTTTGGATCGAAGATTTCAGCCGTATTAAAATTAAACTGGATCAATTACGTAAATTAGGCATTGAGGATTTTCCAACTTTTCTGGATGTACATAATGAATTTGTCATTGAATGCATCAAGGAAATTAAAGTTATTGATGTCAATCAAGCCACACTCGATTTGTTTGGTGCTCCAAGCAAAGATATTTTATTAAAAAATATTCATATCGTTTTTGCCGAGGAAATGGTTCGGACTTTTCGGGAACAATTGATTGAACTGTGGAATGGTCATCTGCATCATCAACGTGAAGCGGTCAATTACGCAATTGATGGCAGCATTCGCCATGTGCTGCTGCAATTTACCGTATTTCCAGATTATCTGGATGACTGGAGCATTGTACAGGTTGCCCTGACTGATATTACCGCGCGTAAAAAGGCTGAACATTATCTTGAATATTTAGGCAAACACGATGTACTCACCAAACTGTGCAACCGTTCTTTTTATGTGGCAGAACTGAACCGGCTTGAACGCAATCTATTACGTCCAATCTCATGTATTTTTATAGATTTAAACGGGCTGAAAACCCTGAATGACAGTCAGGGACACGATGCTGGTGACGGCGTCTTGCGGCGTATAGGCAACATCCTGAACCAGTTGATCCAGCATACGCCCTATTCGGCTTCACGCATTGGCGGAGACGAGTTTGTAGTCCTTTTACCGGGTGCAGATGAAGCAGCCTTGCAAAACTGCCTGCAAAGCCTGCATGAACTTTTGCTGGTGGACAATCAATTTTACGCCAATCAGCCGATCAGCCTGTCTATAGGTCATGCGACAAATTTGGAGCACGAACGGATTGAAGATATGCTGAAGCGTGCTGACCTGGAGATGTATCACCAGAAAAAGAATTACTATCAGAACAATGATAGACGAAGCCAGCTTTCCAGCTCGAGTTAAAGGTTCCACCCCCCGGGTTATACGGCAATAAAAAAGCCATGGTCTGACCATGGCTTTTTTATTTCTATATGAAGAATTTAACGCTTGCCCATGGAACGGCGTGTACCACGTGGTGGCATCCAGGTACGATCAGCATAGCGCTGCGGTTTAGGGCGTAAATCTTCAAAGACTTCATCGGAAGAATTTTCATCGACCTTTTTAATCGGGAAAGGTAAATTAACCAAGGGTTTTTTCTTGGGCGTATTTTGGGTGCTCATGTGATTCACTCAAGGATTTCTACGACATATTGTACGGAAAAATGCCTCTCAGTGCGAGACAGGATTTTTACTCAGCTTGCAAACTCTGGAGTTTGCTGAAGATGATCGGTTTTTAACCACACCGGCCTGTTCATTGATCAGGTCAGAACCTTATATTCACCCCAGAAATGCATTAAAAAAATATAAATATCATATTAATTTTTGGCTCTTTTTAAGCTCAAGAATTTTTTTCTATTAATCAAAATAACGTGTTACATAAAATTATTTTTCCACATGTTATTGAAACAAAATAGCTATTTTTTTACATGAATACTACCCGATTAATATTTTTTAGTAACAAAGTGATTTTTCTCTAAATATAGAATAAGAAAAGTGAACGAAAAAAAAATGAATAATCGCAAAATGGACATGGAGTCCCTGAATGAAAAAAACATTCCTTTATATGATGTCGTCTCTTGCTGCCCTACCTGCTGTGAGCTATGCCGATTCCCCCTATTTCAGTTTAAAAGATGGCGATGGCTTTAAACGCTTTTCTGTTTCTGTGGGAGCACTACATGTCATGCCTCAAGGTAAAGCCCAGCCCTTTCAGGTGAATACGGCTGTTAAAAACGGTGAAGTGGCCAAGAATGGCGATATTCAGGTTGATACCGTACTCAACAATCTGAATCCCGAGGTCGATCAGGCTGCACTGGCCACCGTTTTAAGAGGTTTAGGCTTTTTTACCGGAGGTCAGCTGGGAAGCGAACTCAGTGGCAGCTCACAGATTTATGGGTTAGAGCAATGGGATAATCCGGGTACGGGTCTTGAGGCCGATGATGTTACTACCCTAGGGATCATGACCAATTATTTCTTTACCGATAATGTGTCCTTTGAGATGAAAGCAGGTATTCCGCCCAAAGTTGACTTACAGGGTAAAGGAAAAATTTATGCACCTTTCTCTGCTGTGGCAACACCGCAAATTGGCAACTTGCCTTTAGAGTTCCTCAATATTGACCTGAAAAATGATATTTTTATTACCGATCTGGAAGCTCATGGACCCGCGGCTTCAGCACGTGCCTGGACGCCTGCCTTTGAGTTCCAGTATCACTTTGGTAAAACCGGAGTCAATAAATTCCGCCCTTATGTGGGTGTAGGTCTGATGTATGCTTATTTTAATGAATTGGAAATTAACCCGCATACAGAACAGGACTTGATTGCAGCCGGTCATATGATTGCCAATATCAAACAGGGCAATGCCGGAGCCTCACTGGAAGGCAAACCGAGTCTAGCCAATCCTAAAGTCGATCTCGAAGCAACCGATGCTATTGCCCCGATTGCGACTGTCGGTTTCACCTATGATTTTAATGAGCGCTGGTTTGCTGTGGGATCTGTATCTTATGCTCATCTTAAAAATGAAACCACGATTACGGTATCTGATGAAAAATTAGGAACATTAATTACCTCCAAAGCGGATATTGAAGTCAACCCGATACTTGCTTATGCAGGGATCGGTATGCGTTTCTAAGTTTTCAATCATTAAAAGACGGCGTTATGTCGTCTTTTCATTTTTATAAACCTTTCTATAACTTAATTTTATCTTTTGTTGAAATTTAATTTAATCGCCTCGTCCTTTATAATCGAATAACATAGCCGCAACACAGCCCAGCATGGATGAATTATGTCAGACACCCGTTTTTCCAAACCTCTGATTTACATGTTAATTGGAAGTGCCATTATTCTGGCTTTGTCCTTGGGTGTCCGTCATGCATTTGGTCTGTATCTGGTGCCCATGAGCCATGAATTTGGCTGGGGCCATAATGTGTTTAGTCTGGCCATTGCCATGCAAAACCTGATTTGGGGCGCAGTGCAACCTGTTACCGGCGCTTTTGCCGACAAATACGGCAGTAAAGTTGTGGTTGCAGTGGGTGGTGCCCTCTATAGCCTTGGCCTGTTGCTGATGGCGGTCAGCTCAAGTGGTTTGCTGCTGAATTTAAGTGTCGGCTTAATTCTGGGTCTGGCACTTTCTGCGACCTCTTTTCCCGTGCTGCTGTCTGCTGTGGGACGTGCCGCACATCCTGAAAAGCGCAGTCTGGCGATGGGTATTGCCAGTGCCGCAGGTTCTTTCGGACAGTTTATTATGCTGCCGTCTACTCTGCTGCTGTTACAAAGTATCGGCTGGTCGGCCGCATTGATGGTCAGTGCCATTTTAATTGCTTTAATTATTCCATTGGCATGGACATTAAAAGCTCCGGCTTATGTACATCCGAATATATCGGCTGCCATTAAACCCGCATTGGGCGTCAAAGAAATTCTGGTGATTGCCAAAAACCATAAACCGTTCTGGTTCCTGTCTTTAGGCTTTTTTGTCTGCGGTTTTCAGGTGGTCTTTATTGGTATTCATTTACCTGGCTATCTGATTGATCACGGTTTTTATGCCACTACAGGCACAGTATTTTTGGCTCTGGTCGGTTTATTTAATATTGTCGGTACCTATACTGCAGGCTGGCTGGGTGGAAAATACTCCAAGCCTCATTTGCTGATGGGTCTATATGGCCTGCGTGGTATTGCCATTATTGGCTTTTTATTGCTGCCTTTGAGTACCTGGACAATTTACAGCTTTGGCGTCATTATGGGCTTATTGTGGTTATCCACGGTTCCCCTGACCAATGGCATTGTGGCGAACATGTTTGGCATAAAATACTTAAGTATGCTCAGTGGCATCGTGTTTTTTACCCATCAGGTCGGTTCATTTTTTGGTGGATGGCTGGGTGGTGTCAATCATGACATGACCGGCAACTATAATATGATCTGGATGTTTTCTATCCTGTTAAGTGTATTTGGTGTTCTGGTTCATTTCTTTGTCAATGAGGAGCATGTGGTTCATGACTGATTCTATGCTTGGACTTAAAATCCTGATTGCTGCAGCGATTGCCCTGTTATTGGCCATCGCCATTATGCTTTGGGTTCGAACCCCACAACTGTTTGAGTATTTCAATCAGGCCTTTTGTGCACATTAAACTGCTGATTTTCAAACACAGCAACAGCTATTTTTATACTAAAAAATACAGTTTTTATTAAAAGCTGTATTTTCAATATATTAGTTAAATTTATGCATTTTTTCATAAACTTAGAATAATTTTTGATTTTTCATCCCCTGCCTTTTTTCTTAGATTGAGCATTAACGAAAAAACAATCTGAGCAACAAACATGACCGCATTAACCCAACTTTCTCAAGCTATTCATGATGCACCGCGCTGGCACCAGCCAGAACAATTTCAAAACCCCCAGGAGATTACGATTTTGCCCTTAGAGGGCGAAGCTTTAGGGGCTGTGGTTTTTGGGCTGGATGCGCGTAAAGCCCAAGCGGGTGAAACCATTTACCATCTGAAGCAGGCACTGGCCGAGCATCTGATTTTAATCTTTAAAAACCAGCATCTGGACGATTTACAGTATTTGGCCTTTGCCAGCTATTTTGGCTCCATTTTCCGCCCAAGCGCAGATAATCCCGTACTTGCCACCCAAGCCGATACCGGTACACCACCCGATGTCGTGCCTGTTTCCAATGCTGTGGGACAGGGTGATTACACCGGGCATGGCGAATTGAATCCGCATGCCGATCACCAATGGACGCCACAACCATCTTTTGGTTCATTGCTTTATGCCATTGAATTACCTGAGGATGGCGGACAAACCTCCTGGTTTAATACCATCCGGGCTTATGACGCTTTAGATGAAGCAACCAAACAGCAGATCGATCAATTACAACTGATTACCTATAACCCCTTTGTCCGCCGCCAATACCTAAAAGATAATGATACCAATGGTTATGGCAGCAGTCCCTTATACCGTTTTAAAGATCAGCCGATTATTGGCCATGCCTATCCCCATCCACTGGTGCGCACCCATCCTGAGAGTGGTCGTAAAGCGCTTTGGTTAAATACCCATTCCGAAGTAGAGCTGGTCAATTATGATGATCAGGCTGGCAGTGAATTGATTGCTTCATTGCGCGAACATCTGTTAAAACCTGAATTCCGCTATGAACATCAATGGCAACAGGGCGATATTGTATTTTGGGATAATCAGGTTACCCTACATTCACGCAAATCATTCCCAAGCGAGCAACGCCGCTTATTGAAACGCATCAGTCTGGCAGGCGGTCGACCTTATTAAGGGTATTCCTGAATCTGAAATAATAACAATAAAAAAGTGTCATAAAGTTACTCCACAGCATCATGACCCCATCTACATTTACGAATACGCAAAATCGTAAATAAAATAAAAAATGCGTCATGATGCTGCAATTTTTTTATTTCCCCTTTTTTCTTAGGATATGCTCCATTCTCTTATCAGTAACGACCCGGGTGATACATCAAATCGGGGATGATTAGACTTCTTTCATAAATTCCCCTTATTTCTCTCTAGGGGAGAAAAATAAAGAGGGTGTGAACAATCATGAAAGAAGTCTATTTTTAATGATGGTCATCTTGTTTAAATATTTACGAGTTAAATTAAAAAATAAAAGCCCATCAAAAGTAACTACTTGGGATGGGCTTTTTCATGTTAGAAATATGCATTGCGGAAAAACCGCATAACAAGGCAAATCTGGCCTGTTAATCTTGCTTAAGCTAAAACTCAAATATTTTGGATCATTATGTTGCCTTCTGTTCCTACGCTGTCAAATTTCAGCTTATTTAAAATATTTCTTAAATTAGGCTGTACGGCATTTGGCGGTCCGGCAGCGCATCTGGTGTTTTTTTATCGGTGTTTTGTGCAACAGCTTGGCTATCTGGATGAGCAGCAATATAGCCATCTCCTGGCCTTGGCACAAATTTTACCTGGCCCGACCAGTAGCCAGATGGGCATTGCAATTGGTTATCAGCTAAAAGGTTATCGGGGTGCACTACTGGCATGGCTCGGCTTTACTTTACCTTCGGCACTGCTTATGACCCTTGCGGCAATGCTGGGCCTGCAATTTTCTGCTTATTTTTCTGCCGATTTTTTCCATGTGATTCAACTGATTGTATTTAGCGTGGTGGCGTGGGCATTCTGGCAAATGTTACGCAGCTTTTGCAAAGACCAATGGCAATATGTATTCATGCTGGTGTCGGGCTTATTTGTCTATCTGGTTCCCATCAGTATCAATCAGGTGTTGGTGATTCTGTTCGGTGCTTTGGCAGGACTGGTTTATCTGCATTATTTTCCGCAAAAAAGTACCCTTAAACCTGTTACGCGCATCTCCATCACCGCTAAAAAATCTTTTGCTTATCTCTGGCTGATTTTATTTGCCTTGCCTTTTGTGCTGGTTCCACCGCTACAATATTTCTTTCCCAATATTTGGCTAGACAGTTTTACCGGTTTATACCGCACGGCTTCTCTAGTCTTTGGTGGCGGTCATATTATTTTGCCATTTTTACAGCAGGACTTTGTTGAATCCGGCCTGGTCTCCCAGCAACATTTTGACCTGGGCTATGCCATTGCCCAGTTGATGCCAGGCCCCTTATTCAGTTTTGCCAGTTATCTGGGTGCTTTATTGCCTTTAAGTTCATCGGCGGCACTGAATGCAGCTTTTGCAACGGCAGTGATTTTCTTGCCTTCTTTTTTCCTCATTTTTGGCGCTTTACCTTACTGGTCGCGTTTAATGCAATTTCCGCGTTTATTTCAGGCTTTGGCAGGAATTAATGCCGCTGTGGTGGGCCTGTTATTATGCCTGGTGGTACAGATGGGTGAAAAATATATACGGTCTGGCCTAGATATTGTTTTTATTATCGCAGTCATTGCATTGCTTAAGAGCAAAGTTCCAGTCTGGCTGACCTTAATCAGCAGTTTCTTCAGTTATTATGGACTGTTGTGGCTATTGGATCATTATGACCTTTTCTCATTCGGCCTCTAATATGCAATGATCTCATATTTACATAAGGGGAGTTTTTACCTAGCGCATTCGATTACTTAAAGTGGACACTGTTTACTTTTAATCACTCAATCTCTCTATTTTCTTGCTCTATTTCTGATTAGCTTATTTAGATATCAATTTTAAACCTATCGATCAGGAAAACAGGATGAATAATATAGCCAGCTTTTCAGATTGTGCCCAAATGTGTATGACCTGCTCTTTGACCTGTACCGGTTGTGCAGCCGCTTGTCTGGATGAAAATGACCTGGAGATGATGCGTGAATGCATCAAACGTTGTCTGGACTGTGCAGATATCTGCAACTTATGTGCCCGATCCGAACAAAGGTCTTCTGCCTTTATGCAGGAAATCTGTCAGCTTTGTGCCCAAATGTGTGATTACTGCGCCAAAGAATGCAGCAAGCATAACGCTGAACATTGCCAGCAATGTGCAGAAACTTGCCAGCAATGTGCGGCAGAATGCCGTAAAATGGCAACCTAAATGCAGATGCTTGATAGAAAAAAATAGTAAATCCATCTGATCACTATTTTTTCATTTGATCTGCGGGTTTGCACAATCGCTATCCCCTAATCCCCTAGGCTGAGATGATATTTAATACTACAAAATAAACAAAAACCCGTAAGCATGCACTTACGGGTTTCGCATTTAAAATTCAGAAAATCTTAGAATAAACGGTTCATACCATTCAAGGTTGCCACACGATACGCTTCTGCCATGGTCGGATAGTTAAACGTAGTTTCCACAAAATACTTGATGGTATTGTTCGGGCTGTTCATCACGGCTTGACCAATGTGAATAATCTCGGCAGCGTTATTACCAAAGCAATGTACACCCAGAATTTCCAGAGTGTCACGGTGGAATAGAATCTTCAATTCACCTACCGTATCACCGGTAATTTGCGCACGCGCCAAATGACGGAAAGAGGCCTGCCCCACTTCATACGGGATTTTTTCTTCAGTCAGTTGCTGTTCAGTTTTACCAATCGAAGAAATCTCCGGAATGGTATAAATTCCTGTCGGGATATCAGTTACTGGTGCAACGTCTTTCTCGCCGCTCATATTTGCGCCCGCACAACGACCTTGGTCATAAGCAGCAGAAGCCAGGGATGGCCAACCAATCACGTCACCCGCAGCATAGATATTGTCCACTTCAGTCTGGTACTTATCATTGACATTCAATTGACCACGGCTGTTTGGTGTAATACCTACATTTTCAAGACCTAAACCATCCGTATTCCCTGAACGGCCATTACACCATAAAATGGCATCGGCTTTAATTTTCTTACCACTTTGTAAATGCATTACTACGTGATCATCAAAAGTTTCCAAATGATCAATCTGTTCATTGTGACGAATCAAGACACCCTGTTCACGCAAGTGATAAGACAGCGCATCTGAAATTTCATCATCCAGATAACTGAGCAATTTAGGCTGGGTATTGATCAAATCAACTTTATGGTCCAAACCAATAAAGATGGATGCATATTCACAACCAATCACACCTGCACCATAAATGATGATTTTCTTGATGGAGAAATCCAGATCCAGAATTTTGTCTGAATCAAATACACGTGGATGATTAAAATCAAGCACTGAAGGACGGTATGGACGTGAACCTGTCGCAATCACCAGCTGCTGAAAACTTAAAGTTTCAGTAATACCTTCCGGACTGAAAATCAGGATGGTATTTTTGTCTTGTATATAAGCACGACCATGATAGATATCAATTTTGTTACGATCATAGAAGCGCGAGTGGGTATCGACTTGCAACTGAATGACTTTGTGTGCATTGCGCAGCACTTGTTTCATGGTGAACTGTTTCCATTCACCCACTTTTTGGAACATTGGGTCACGTTGGTAACGCAAAATACTCGATACAGTTTGACGTAATGCTTTACTTGGAATGGTACCTACGTGTGTACAGTTACCACCTAACTGTTCACGCATATCAACTATTGCAACACGCTTGCCTGATTTAGCAAGTTTCATTGCCGCGCCTTCACCCGCAGGGCCTGAACCGAGAACTACCGCATCGTATTTAACGAAAGTTCCACTAATGACCTCTTTTTTACGTGGCATTCAACGCTCCTATCTTCAATATTGGTCTATCTTGGCTATATTATGACGTAAATACTCGCAATTTTCTGTATTTACCTCACATATATTAAGTGATGACTACATTTATTAAATGAATATCCTTTTTACCCCATTTAGATTCAAGTCCGTTATAATGAGAGACCTAATATATCTAGTATCTCCCCCGTCAAAAAACAGTGGAAAAGTTGAATATGTCTGAAAACCGTAAACCTGAACAGGGTGTCAAACTTCGTGGCGCAGAGAAAGTCGCTCGTATTCCTGTAAAAGTTGTACCTACGGTTGAAACGCCACGCAAACCGGACTGGATTCGCGTGAAAATGGCGGCACCAGATGAAGTTCAACGCATTAAAACCACCTTGCGTGCACAAAAACTGCATACAGTGTGTGAAGAAGCCGCTTGCCCGAACCTGCCAGAATGTTTTGGTGGCGGTACCGCAACCTTTATGATCATGGGTGATATCTGTACCCGTCGCTGTCCGTTCTGCGACGTGGCACATGGTCGTCCAAATGCACTGGACCCGGACGAACCGCGTCATATGGCCGAAACCATTGCCAACCTAGGCTTAAAATATGCCGTGATTACTTCGGTTGACCGTGATGATCTCAGAGATGGCGGTGCACAGCATTTCGTGGACTGCATTAAAGAAGCCCGCAGCTTGAGCCCAAATACCTTATTGGAAATTCTGGTTCCGGATTTCCGTGGTCGTATGGACGTAGCGCTTCGCATCATGACCGAGTGTCCACCGGACGTATTTAACCACAATATTGAAACCGTACCACGCCTGTATAAAGCGATGCGTCCGGGTTCAGACTATCAGCATTCTTTAAACCTGCTGAAAATGTTCAAGGAATACTGCCCGGATGTTCCAACCAAATGTGGCCTGATGGTCGGTATTGGTGAAACTGAAGAAGAAGTGATTGCCCTGCTGGATGACTTAAAAGCCCATGATGTCGATTACGTGACTATTGGTCAGTATTTACAGCCTTCTAAAGAACACGCACCGATTGACCGTTTCGTGACTCCAGAAGAATTTGAACGCTACACAGCCCATGGTCAAAAACTTGGATTCAAGAATATCTGGGCAGCCCCAATGGTTCGCTCAAGTTACTTTGCCGACCGTCAATATTATGGTGAACCGGTTCCAGCCGTACGCCGTAAAGTTGACCCTGCGAAAAAAATTGCGGTTCAGACCATTGAAGCTTAATTGAAAATCAGCCTGAAACCAGGCGGTTCAACAAATGTCAATCTAATAAGTTTAGATTGGCATTTTTATTTCCAGCTAAAAAAGATAAAAATGAGACATAAAAAATCCCCTATTTAAATAGAGGATTTGTGAAATCAAAAGCATTTAAGCAGCTTGATGTGGTACACCACTATGGAAACGGAAAGTATCATCTTCAGAGAGGATTAAATTCTTTTCCACTTCACGGATATGCTGAATGCGCCCCTGAATGTCTTCTTCCGGATCTTTCATTTTAGACGTTTTGGCAACATCTAAAGCCAGTGCCAGATAATCTTCATAATGGCGTGATTCAGACTTGAGCAGGTAACGGTAATAACGTCCTAACTCTTCATCAACCAGTGGGGCAAGCGCATAAAAACGCTCGCAGGAACGTGCTTCCACAAAGGCACCAATAATCAGCACGTCAATCAGTGCTTCAGGTTCATAGGTGCGAATTTCCTTGCGCAAGATCCCTGCATAACGACCGGCACTCACCGCTTTCCATTCCTGTCCGCGTTTCGACATGAATTCCAGCACCTGCTCATAATGCAGCATCTCTTCGCGTACCAGTTGTGCCAGCTTGACCTGCAAATCGGTAAAAAAGCTGTAACGAAACATCAGGTTCATGGCTGTTCCAGCGGCTTTTTTCTCACAATTGGCATGATCCTGCATGAGCAACTCCAGGTTATTCACAGCTTCATCTAGCCAGGTTTTCGGCGTTTCACATCCCAGGAAGCCAATCACAGGTTTCATGAGATCATCATAATGGGTTGTCGACATAACGTTTAAACTTAAATCTTAACGTGCTGCTTTAATCACAGCTTTCATTTGTTGAACAGCTTTCGCCAAACCGACAAAGACTGCATCGGCGATAATGGAATGACCGATATTGAGCTCATGAATGTGTGGAATTGCAGCAATTGGCGTGACATTGTCCAGGTTCAGACCATGTCCTGCATTCACGATCAGACCTTTAGATGCAGCATATTCCGCACCTTTGACAATACGCTCAAGTTCATGCTGCTGTGCTTCTGCGGTTTCAGCATCGGCATAGGCACCTGTATGCAACTCGATGGTGGGCGCACCGCAAGCCACGGCTGCATCAATCTGCTCAAAGTCGGCATCAATAAATAAAGACACTTCACAGCCAATAGCAGACAAGGCCTGAGTCGCGGCTTTAACCTCTTCAAAATGCCCCACCACATCCAGGCCACCTTCAGTGGTGACTTCCTGGCGCTTTTCAGGCACAAAGCACACATGATGCGGCTGAATTTCCTTGGCAAACTCCACCATCTCAGGCGTGACTGCCATTTCCAGGTTCATATGGGTTTTTAGCACCGGACGCATACGGCGTACATCATCATCCTGAATGTGACGACGGTCTTCACGCAAATGCAGGGTAATCCCCTCCGCTCCTGCCTGTTCGCAAATTAAAGCAGCATTCACTGGATCTGGATAAGTGGTTCCGCGCGCCTGTCGCAAAGTCGCCACATGGTCAATATTTACACCAAGCAATGCAGCCATAACAATTTCCTAACCATGTTTAAAATTAAGATTGAGATTGAGTATTTTGAATCCACAATTGACGGCTTTTCAGCGGTCGGTCGCCCAAAAGAGCGGTGATAATCTGCCGATAAAGCTTAGTCAATAATTGTAACTGCTCATGATTGAAATCCCTACCTTTTTCATAATCACGCATCGAAAGAATCTGCTGTCCAGATAAAGTCGAACGTGACCGTTGCACTGTAGGAATAAAGCCATCATTGAGCTGAAACAGATAAGATTGTGATTCCTGAATTTTATGTTGCTGGGCATCCACCGTAAAATCAAGTGCATAGCCCAGTTCTTCCAAAAGTGCATGTTCGAACTGACGTAAAATTTGTCTTAAGAAAAGATCCGGATGCTCCTGCTGTGCCAACTTTTGCAATTGCTGCAAGGTCTGATGATACTGCACAAAGCTTTGCGGCATTTCCACTTCAACCGGGCACAAGCGCAGGATAATTTCATTCAGATAAAAACCGGAAAAGAAGGCATCGCCAAAAAAGAAAATGGGCTGATTGACAATTTCCAGTTTGGTAAAATTTTTAAGCTCAGATTTACCGGAAGCCTGTAAACAGATCGGCTGGTATTGCGGTGGCGGCGTTTGCCTTAAGATTCCATCCACGCGACCATGCTCCTGGGTAAACAGATGCACAATATGGCTGCGCTCACGGTATTTACGATGATGGATTAAATAGCCATGCAAGGTTTCATTGCGCATAAAGAATGAAGTCTAATCCTTTTTCTTTTCTGGATCAGAATCTTCATCCTCTCCATCCGGAATGACAGCACCCACCACAGCTGCTGTACCTTTCACCACGCCTTTGGTAGTTTTATACGCCACTTTTACCGGAACTGTAACAATCTTGTGAATACAGCCTTGCAGGAACACTACACATGCTACAACAGTCAGTACTTTAATCATTACAGTTCCTTCCAAAGTAAAACCTAGATTTTAGATATCACTATAACCCAAGCTTTTCAGTGCACGTTCATCATCAGACCAGCCACCTTTGACTTTCACCCAAAGGGTCAGCATGATTTTCTGTTCAAACATTTTTTCCATGTCGGTACGGGCATCCATACCAATTTTCTTCAATTTTGAACCTTTTTCACCAATCACGATAGCCTTTTGACCAGGGCGATCGACAAAAATGGTCGCATCAATATAGGTACAAGCCGCTTTTGGACGACCGGTTTTCGGATTGATGGTGGCTTCCTCAGTCTTGAAGGATTCAATTTGCACGGTCAAATCATACGGCAGTTCTTCACCCAGTTGACGCATGATTTTTTCACGAATCACTTCCGAAGCAAGGAAACGTTCTGAACGGTCCGTAATCTGATCCAGTGAATAAAGCGGTGGCTGGAATGGCAAATACTTTTCAATGGTATTCCGCAAATGCTCAAGGTTGGCACCACGTAAGGCTGATACAGGTACGATCTCGGCAAAGTTCATCAATTTTGCACGTTCCTGAATCAAGGGTAATGCCTGATTCTTGTTTTCAAAAGTATCCAGCTTATTGATCACCAGAATCACCGGCATTTCTGCATTTTTCAGCTTTTCCAGCACCAGTTCATCATTTTGGGTCCACTTTTGCGCATCCACCACAAACAGCACCAGATTCACATCTCGTAGTGCCGAATGAGCCGCACGGTTCATCATTTTATTGATGGCACGTACTTCTTTCTTGTGCATCCCCGGCGTATCCACAAAGACTGCCTGAGATTTTTCACGGCTATCAATCCCGACAATTTTATGACGTGTGGTTTGCGGTTTACGTGAAGTGATAGAGAGCTTTTGACCTAGCAAATGGTTCATCAATGTAGATTTACCCACATTCGGGCGTCCTACAATTGCAACAAAGCCACTTTTAAAGTCCGAAGGAATCGTAGTTCCTTGCGAACTGAAGAATTGATTAATTAAATCATTGCCGCTGTCTTGCGGCTCGTGATCAGCATCGATGTGATCGGAATGAGTAGTCATTAAGACTTTTGCTCCAATTGTTTTAAGATATCTGCCGCAACTGCCTGTTCGGCAAAGCGACGACTTGAACCCTCACCATACAATACAGGCAAGCCCTCAATGGTACATTCCACCTTGAAATGCTGAT
Organism: Acinetobacter sp. ANC 4216; assembly: GCF_004331195.1. Lineage (NCBI taxonomy): Bacteria > Pseudomonadati > Pseudomonadota > Gammaproteobacteria > Moraxellales > Moraxellaceae > Acinetobacter > Acinetobacter sp. ANC 4216. Next base: position 92,557 of record NZ_SJOC01000005.1, read on the forward strand.
TGGGAGCATCACCTTGAATATCTACAACATCATAAACCGGGAGAGGCTTTTTACGTGCCTGTAAATATTCCTGTAAGCGTGATTTAGGATCTTTGAGTTGGTCTGTAGGTTCAATATGGTCCAAATATGGCGCGTACCATTTCAATACGATGTCTTGTAAAACCTTCAGATCATGACAATCGACATAAATTGCACCAATAATCGCTTCTACAGTATCAGCAAGAATAGATTCTCGATGATGTCCACCCGATTTCAACTCACCCGTGCTCAGAATTAAACATGGGCCGAGTTTCAAATCGTTTGCAATTTTGCCTAATGCTTCCTGACGAACCAGTGTGGCACGCATACGCGTTAAACGCCCTTCATTTTCATGCGGGTAGGCTTGATACAAATAATGGGCAATGATCATCCCTAACAATGAATCGCCGAGAAATTCCAGGCGCTCATAGTTAGTTTTATGACTAACCGATCGGTGGGTCAGTGCAAGCTGCAATAATTCAGGCTGTTTGAACTGATAACCGATACGGTGGACTAAGCGCATATCACTTAGTTTGGACTGACCTTTGATCAAAACTTTTCTCGAACTTTAACACTAAATCTATATTGAGCAAGAAAGGCTTTCTTATCTCATAATCTTTTTTCACTTGTAGCCCATCAATATTGGTCACCTGAGCAATTTCATCAAATTTAAGATCGCGAACATTGTTCATCTCTAAACGTTGACTCATCTGACTTGCAAACTTTGAAGGATCGGTATCGGCCGGGCTACTTTGCAACAACTCTGTAATCTGGCTATCTACAACCCGATCATCCCAGTACGGTGCCCAAACAGCAATTGCAATTTTCACTAAAAAAGCGAAACCAATCACTGCAATTAAAATTGCAATATAGGATGCCCCTTGTTGATTTTTACGCATTTGTTATTTTCCAATCATGCTTAATCAATAATACCGTTGCGGTTAAACGACGGTAATTTAAATCCAGGTTCTTTATGCATCCATTTATAGAATGCACGACCTGTGAGGTTTTCTTCTGGTACAAAGCCCCAAAAACGACTGTCAGCACTTTGATCGCGGTTATCCCCCATCGCGAAGTAGTGACCTTCAGGTACTTTCACTTCCCAATATAAACCATTTTCAGATGAATATTTACCATTTTCAACATAGTTGATAAAGGGTGCCTGACGGGCAACATTTACCCCTTCAAGCTCACGCATCTTGAAGGTATGTTTACCGAGCGTTTCCTGATGGTAAATGGGTTCTGGTGTATCGAGAATATCTTTTTCACGGCTAAATTCTACAGGAACTTTCGCCACTTTTTGTCCATTGATAATGAGCTGGCCATGGTCATAGACGATATGATCTCCCGGCAAACCCACCACACGTTTGATATAACTGATGGTCGGTTGTGGCGGATAACGGAATACAATCACATCGCCACGTTCCGGTTCACCGACATCAATTACCTTGGTATTGACAATCGGTAGACGTACACCGTAGTTAAACTTGTTGACCAGAATAAAATCACCCGTTTCCAAGGTCGGAACCATAGAATCGGACGGAATGTTAAATGGCTCATACAGGAATGAACGCAGCACCAGCACGACGGCCAGTACTGGCCAGAAATCATATGCCCATGTGATGATGAAATTTTCATTCCCCTTGCCCCGTGTTTGTCTTTGTTTAAAGACAAATTTATCGAGTAGCCACACCAAAAAGAAAATCAGTGTGACGGGTACAAGGATTAAATTAAAATCAAAATCCATGAGCGATATAACCTCTATTATTTATTATCTTTCTACTTTCAACACAGCAAGGAACGCTTCCTGCGGGATTTCAACACTACCCACCTGCTTCATACGTTTCTTACCTTCTTTCTGCTTGGCAAGAAGTTTTTTCTTACGCGATACGTCACCACCATAACATTTGGCCAGTACGTTTTTACGCATGGCTTTTACGGTTGAACGGGCAATGATTTGCGCACCAATCGCGGCCTGAATGGCGACATCAAACATTTGACGCGGAATTAGGTCTTTCATTTTTTCAACCAGTGCAATACCACGGTGACGTGCATCCTGACGGTGACAGATCATCGCTAAAGCATCAACTTTCTCACCATTAATGAGCACATCCACTTTGACCAGCGATGAACTTTCAAAACGGATAAAGTTGTAGTCTAAAGATGCAAAACCACGTGAACATGATTTCAATTTATCAAAGAAATCCATGACCACTTCGGCCATCGGAATTTCAAAGGTAATCGAAACCTGATTAGCCATGAACTTCATGTCTTTTTGTACACCACGGCGTTCCACGCACAAGGTCATCACGTTACCCAGGTATTCTTGTGGTACCAGAATATGACATTCTGCAATCGGTTCACGCAAATCTTCTACCGTCGAACCATCCGGCATTTTTGATGGACTGTCGATATAGATCGTTTCACCATTCTTCATCACGGCTTCGTAAATTACGGTTGGCGCAGAAGAAATGAGGTCAAGATCGTACTCACGCTCTAGACGTTCCTGTACGATTTCCATATGCAACATGCCGAGGAAGCCACAGCGGAAACCAAAACCTAAGGCATCTGAACTTTCAGGTTCAAAGAACAATGCCGAGTCATTGATTTGCAGTTTATGCAGCGCTTCGCGGAACGGTTCAAAATCACTTGAGTCGATCGGGAAAAGACCTGCATACACCTGCGGTTTAACCTTTTTGAAACCCGGTAAAGTCGGTACTTCCGGCGTTGCCGCAAGCGTGATGGTATCGCCGACTGGCGCACCAAAAATATCTTTAATCCCGGCAATGATAAAACCCACTTCTCCGGCTTCTAAAATGCCGGTTTCGGTATGTTTAGGATTGAAGATACCGACCGAGGTAATGATGTGCGATTGGCCTGTTGATTTAATCAACATTTTATCGCCCTTACGCACGCGCCCCTGTTTGATACGCACCAAAGACACCACGCCGAGGTAATTATCGAACCATGAATCAATAATCAAGGCTTGTAGCGGTGCTTCACGATCACCTGTAGGTGCGGGAATAACATTGACCAGTGTTTCAAGTACACCTTCAATACCGAGACCTGTTTTCGCTGAACAGGTCGGTGCCTCGGTCGCTTCAATCCCGATGATGTCTTCAATTTCCTGAATCACACGTTCAGGTTCAGCCTGCGGCAAGTCAATCTTGTTGAGTACAGGGAGTACTTCAAGTCCCTGTTCAATCGCGGTATAGCAGTTCGCAACAGACTGGGCTTCAACGCCCTGCGCAGCATCGACAACCAGAAGTGCACCTTCACATGCCGCAAGCGAACGTGATACTTCGTATGAAAAGTCTACGTGTCCTGGCGTGTCAATAAAGTTTAATTGGTATTCCTGACCGTTCGGATGGGTATAGTACAGGGTCACGGATGCCGCTTTAATGGTAATACCGCGCTCACGTTCCAGTTCCATAGAATCCAGAACCTGAGCCTGCATTTCGCGATCTTGCAAACCGCCACAGGTTTGAATAAAGCGATCCGCCAGTGTCGATTTACCATGATCGATATGCGCAATAATCGAGAAGTTACGAATGTTTTTAATATCAACAGATTTTTTAGCTTGCGCCATGGGCTACCTTGAGAAAAAAACACGCCATGCAAACAATAGTTAATGCATGGCAAAAGCTGAATAGAAATTGCGTAGGATTATAGCAGATGGATTTTTCAATGTATCCTAAATAATGAGTTCGTTTTTCGCTTTGACTGTTATTTTCAAAATAAAACCGGATTGCACTCATGTCCTCAGTTTGAAGCCATCACTTCATACTGGCTAAAATCCAGTGGATTCGCGTGTTCCGATATCGGCTGGTAGGCTTGACTAAAAGTGGGAGACATGCGTTTTGGCCGACCTGTGGCAATTTCCACACAGGCCCATTTGGTATTCCCCATAAATAAAACGCTTTGGTCCTGGGGACGATAAAACACATATTGCCGGAAAGAATACAAGGCATTGATATCATCCAGCCAGGTACGCAAAATAATCTTTTCGCCTTCAAATGCCGCTTTACGGTATTGCACATGGTGCTCTACTGCAACCATGGCATGCTTCAGTTCCAGGTACTCACTCAAGCCCAAGCCCAGCGCATCAATATGTGCAGTAGCGACATCCTGCATCCAGTGCATATACACCACGTTATTCACGTGCCCCAGACTGTCAATATCTTTTGCTTGAACGGTGATTTCCAAATCAAAAACTGTGCTCATCTATTTTACTGATCCTTACGCTATGCAAAAATGACCTTCAAGGCCAGACAGTCTACGTAATTTTGCCTTGCAGTAAAATTGCAAAATAAAAAAAACCACTCGGCTATAGAGTGGTTTTCTGTTGAATAGATTGATTTATGCTATTCAATACGCATGCCTAGAATTGCGCGTTGATCCTGACGGATAATGGAAACCCGTGCAATTGAACCTTTTTTCAGTTCGGATACTGCCTTAATGAAGTCATTACTATTCAAAATGGTTTTATTATTGATTTGCGTAATGATATCTCCTGCAGCGATACGGGATTGTGAAGCGATCCCTCCCCGTTTGACTTCTTGAATCAGAATACCGCCTTTAAGATTCAGTTGGGATTGCTCACTGGCCGTCAAGTTACGAATCGTCACCCCCAAAACAGGACCTTTATTTTGGGCTGCCTGTTCCACCGGTGCCGGCGTGTCGTCCGGTGCAGTGGTCAACGTTGCCGAGATATTACGGGTCTTATCATCCCGCAAAACTTGCAATTGAATGTTTTGATTCGGTGAAGTCCGGTTTAAGTAATTAAGCAAATCAGAGGTTCTGGAAATAGGCAAGCCATTATATTTCAGGATCACATCACCCGCCTTAAAGCCAGCTCTGGCTGCCGGAGAGTTCGGTGCAACCTGGGTCACCAATGAACCTTCAGGTTTGGACAGGTTATAAGATTCTGCAAGGTTGCGATCGATATCCTGCAACATCACCCCCAGATATGAACGGGTGACCTTGCCATTCTTTTTCAGCTGCTCTGCCACATCCATCGCCACATCAATCGGGATGGAAAATGACAGGCCCATATATCCGCCGGTACCGCTGAAGATACGCGAGTTTACCCCAACCACTTCACCGTTCTGGTTAAACAGGGGACCGCCTGAGTTACCCGGATTCAAGGCTACATCGGTTTGGATAAAAGGCACCGAGGTTTCCCCCATCATGTTGCGCATTTTCGCACTGACAATTCCGGCAGATGCAGAATAGTCAAAACCGAACGGTGAACCAATCGCCAGTACCGGCTCACCGACTTTGAGTCGGTCTACATTACCTGTACGCAATTCAGGGAAATTGGAACCATTGACTTTGAGCAATGCCACATCGGTACGGGCATCACTTCCGACCACAGTGGCATCAATTTCACGGCGGTCATTAAACATAATGGTCACTTTAGATGCATCTTCAATCACATGGTGGTTGGTTAACAGATAACCATCCTTACTGATAAAGAATGCACTGCCGTAAGCGGTTTTCTCTTGCTGAGCCTGTTGCTGCGGAACAATCACCTGATTGCCAAAAAAGCGTTTTAAAATTTCAGGGATTTGCTGCTGGATCAGCTCTTCCTGAGTCATTTTTTTAACGACATTGACACTCACTACAGCAGGGCTGACCTGTTCAACCAGATTAGAAAAGTCTACCGAGGAAGCTGCTTGTGTTTGCATCGCTGCCATGGTGAATACAGCAGCATACATTCCTTTTTGTATATAGCGATTGTTCATGTAAAGCATTCACTCCATTCATTATAAGTATGCGTAAACAGTATTTAGCATAAAACATGCCTGTCTTGGGTAATAATATGTTTGATTATATTTGTATAAACAACAGCTTAAATATTTCTTAAAAGTTTGTTGCCTTATTACTTTTTCTCATCATACATTAGCATATTAGGTCTTGTTTTTTGAGTAAAAAAGGGGTGTTATTAGCAAACTTTTTTCAAATTAGCTGATGGACATGTCTAATTTAAATACAACACATCATTTTGACGTGATCATTGTGGGCAGTGGTGGCGCAGGTTTGAGTCTGGCCTTATCATTACCCGATCATTTCAATATTGCTGTTTTGGCCAAATCGACACTCACCGAAGCCAGTACTTTTTATGCGCAAGGCGGCGTTGCTGCGGTTTTAGATGAAACCGACTCCATTGCACAACATATTGATGACACCATGATTGCAGGTGCGCAGTTATGCGAACGTGAAGCCGTCAAGCAGACTGTAGAAGGCGGCAAACCTTCGGTCGATTTCCTGTTAAAACATGGCGTGCAATTTACCTTAGATGAACAGGAACAGCTGCATTTAACCCGTGAAGGTGGTCATTCACAGCGCCGTATTATCCATGCCGCAGATGCGACCGGTCGTGCCATTTCAACCACTTTGGTGCAACGTGCCCGTGAAAAGCAAAACATCACGATTTTTGAAAACTATATTGCCATTGATTTAATCACTTCAAAAAAACTCGGCCTGAAAGATCAAAGTAATCGTGCCCTAGGCTTATACGCGCTCGATGAAAAGACTGAAAAAGTCCATACTTTCTTGGCACCTTCTACAGCCTTGGCGTGTGGCGGGGCGATGAAAGCCTATCTGTATACCTCTAATCCGGATATTGCGACCGGTGATGGCATTGCCATGGCCTATCGTGCCGGATGCCGGGTTGCCAACATGGAATTCAACCAGTTCCATCCGACCTGCCTGTATCATCCGCAAGCACGTTCCTTTTTAATTACCGAAGCCATGCGCGGTGAAGGGGCTTATTTACGCTTGCCGGACGGTGAACGTTTCATGCTGCGTTTTGACGAACGTGCGGAACTGGCACCGCGTGATATCGTGGCCCGTGCCATTGACTATGAAATTAAGCGTTTGGGTATCCGTCATGTCTGGCTGGACATTACCCATAAAGATGAAGCGTTTATTAAAGAGCACTTCCCGACCCTGTATGCACGTTTGCTTGAATTAGGAATCGACATTACCAAGGACATGATTCCCGTGGTTCCTGCGGCCCACTATACCTGTGGCGGCGTGGTGGTTGATGAAAATAGCCAGACCGACATTGAAGGTTTATATGCCATTGGTGAAACTTCTTATACCGGCTTGCATGGTGCTAACCGAATGGCCAGTAACTCACTTTTAGAATGTTTCGTATATGGCATGAGCGCAGCAAAACATATAGAAAGCCTGTTCAATCCGGATTATGTTTCACCCGCTATCCCTGCCTGGGATGATTCCCAAGTGATGAATCCGGATGAAGATGTCGTTATTCTGCAAAACTGGGATGAACTACGTCAGACCATGTGGAACTATGTGGGCATTGTACGGACCACCAAACGCCTGCAACGTGCCTTACATCGTATTGAAATGTTGAAGCGTGAAATCACCGAGTATTACCAGGATTACCAGGTCAGCAAAAACCTGATTGAACTGCGTAACCTGGTACTGGTTTCAGAGATGATTGTGCGCTGTGCCATGGAACGCAAGGAATCACGCGGTTTGCACTACACTCTGGATTATCCGGAGCTTGGACCTGAACTGCGTAAAACGGTACTGACTCCACCAAACTTTAAGGTGGAAACCCCGTTGGTCAATGTGGATGCTTAAATCCGTGTAGCATAAATAAAAAGACCGAACATTTTGTTCGGTCTTTTTCAATCTGCATGATGTCTATTTATTGCCGGGGTGGGATGGAATAAGTACCTACCGCGTGGGCAATCGGTTCATCCAGATCAATGGAATATAACCATACATCCCCGACAATGAGGGCTTTACCCACTTTCATTAATTGGCAAACTGCACGAATATCCTGTGCTGCGGTCGGTTTTCTTAAAAAATTAACCGATAAATTGGTCGTGACAGCCAATGCCACAATCCCGATTTCCCCGAGTATCGCAATATAAAGCGCATAATCGGCAGCAGTCATCATGGTGGGGCCAGACACCGTTCCACCCGGTCTTAAATCTGCACTTCCCACATGATAAATAATGGATGCGCCTTTTTCAGTGACGGTTTCTATTTCGCATTTTTGCAGGCTTTGCGGAAACTCGCGTTGCAAAAAATCAATAATTTCGGCTTTATTACTTTTCATTGTTGATAAAAAATCTTCCATAATGTTAGCCACTATAGAAGATTTTTCATTTAAACCCAATTAAAGAGAATGGCTACACCGATTGCAAACATGCAAGTGCCTGGTGAAATACCTGTTCTGGGGTTTGGGTGGCATCCAGACGCTTAATCCGTTCACCTTGCCGTTCCCAAAGCTCCTGATAGCCTGAACGTACTTTCTCAAAAAAAGCCGCTTTTTCCTGTTCAAAACGGTCCAATGCACCCCGTGCACGCGCGCGCGACATTCCCAGTTCAGTCGGCGCATCCAGCCAAAAAGTGATATCAGGCATATGTGAAACAAAGTTGGCATTCAATAACTGTAATTTTTCTTTGCTTAAGCCACGCCCTGCACACTGATAGGCAAAACTGGCATCGGTAAAACGGTCACACAGTACTGTTTTACCTGCCGCCAATGCAGGAACAATGACTTGCTGTAAATGCTGTGCACGTGCCGCATACATTAACAGTAGTTCGGTGTCGTTCGACATGCTTTCTTCATGATTGACTGACAGCAACAGGGAACGGATTTGTTCTGCCATCGGCGTGCCACCCGGTTCACGTGTAAGAACGACATCTTGACCTTGCTGAACCAAGTGCTCGTGGATTTTACGAATGAGTGTGGTTTTCCCGACACCTTCAGTGCCTTCAAAACTAATAAACATCCCCACTCCTTAATTTTTTGAACGAATGACAGTTAAATATTCTTGCACAGCGCGATTATGCTCATCCAAACTTGCGCTAAATTTATGGCCACCATTGCCCGTAGCCACAAAATAGATATTGTTGGAATTGTCCGGGTGCATAGCCGCTTCTATGGCTTTTTGACTTGGCAAAGCAATCGGCGTCGGCGGTAAACCATTGTTAGTATAGGTATTATATGGCGTAGGCGTGCGCAAATCGGTACGGGTGATGTTGCCATTATAACGGTCGCCCATGCCATAAATTACGGTTGGATCGGTTTGCAGACGCATGCCTTGTTGCAGACGACGCACAAACACCCCCGACACCTGATTTAACTCATAATCCAGGCTGGTTTCTTTTTCCACAATGGAAGCCATAATCAGCGCTTCATATTTATCCTTATAAGGTAAGCCGCCTGCACGGTTTTCCCATGCCGTATCCAAAGCCTTCATTTGACGTTTATATAAATCGGTCAAAATCTTCTTATCGCTTTCCCCTTTGGCAAAGAAATAGGTATCTGGCGCGAACAGGCCTTCGGGATGATTAAACGGAATACCTAATGCTTTTAGCATTTGATCCTGAGGCAGATTAATCACATCCTTGGTAACCAGATCATCCTTTTTCAGCTGCGCAATCAGCTGTTTAAACGTGGTGCCTTCAATCACCAGAATACGGTTCATCTGTGCATTTTCAGCATTCGAGACCAGTTCCATGACTTCACGTACCGACATGCCTTGATGAATTTCATAAACACCTGCTTTCATGCTGTCATGAATCATGATTTTTTGATAAAGCTTCAACACGACAGGAAAACTGACTTTATTTTCCTTGGCTAAACGGTCAATAAAGCTGGAATAACTATCACCGTCTCCAATCGCCAGCATTTGCTTTTCACCTTGCACCGGATAGGACCTGAACAAGCTTGACCCCAGGATTACGCCAATCAGGACCACAAAACCTGCAATTAGAACGACAATGCCTTTGAATGGAAATACGCGGGTTACTTTCTTTTTCGATTTTTTCTTTGGGCTGGACATATTAATGAATCTGATCTAATTGAAGGATATTAAAAAGTTCAATACACGGTTGAACATTCAACGCGTGTTGATTAAGTTCAGTCACAACTTTCATGGGACTTAGGGCATTACAGAAAAACAGGCTTTCAAATTTTGCAATGTCATCCAGATCGATAAAACGCTGTTCGCATTGAATGCCATGCTGCTGCATCCGGGACAAAATTTCCGCCCGCATCACCCCATGCACGCCATTATAGCGAAGTTCCGGTGTAACCCATGTATTGTTTAAACGAATGAAACAATTACTGCTTACTCCTTCAACAACCGTCCCTTGTACATCGGTCACCAAAGCCTCTGCCCATCCGCGCTGATCGGCTTCATGTTTTAACAGGACCTGTTCCAGTCGGTTCAGGCTTTTTAAGCCGACCAGATTGGGCATGCTCAAGCCCAATGCCTGTTGTAGTACCCCGGATTTAATTTTCTCTATCTGAAAATCATCCACTGCTTTGGGATAAAAAAACACCCAGACATCGGCCGGATGATCTGGCAGGCTATAACCGCGCTGCCCCTCTCCGCGACTGATGATGATTTTCAATGTGCCATTGACTTGCAAAAATTGCTGCTGCAACACAGCCAAAGTTTTTTCAATGCAGCTTAAATCTGCCTGCAGCATCAGCCGCTCACAACTTAACTGTAACCGCGACTTATGCAAATTTTCGAGTTCCATTTTGCCATGCCGAACACGTGCTGTAGTGAAACAGCCATCTCCGTAATGAAAGGCACGGTCCTGTAATGACACTTCATTTATTTCCCGTGCATTCTTAAAACATGGCATAACAAATATCCTGCAAATGATGACCTAGTTTAAAAATAGTGGCGCTGAATTGATAGCTTTTTTATTCATATCAAATTCATTTCTTATTATTTTTTTCATATAAAAGATAAAGCTATGCTTGGCCCCGTTACGAAACATTCATAATTCAAATTCAAAGGACAGTAAAATGCGTACATTAAAAATCGGGGTTTTGGCAGCACTTATTTCAGCAACCTCTTTTACTGCACTGGCAAAAGACTTTTTAAACGTTTCCTATGATCCAACCCGTGAATTGTATGAAAACTACAACAAAGAGTTTGGCGCATACTGGAAGAAAACCACCGGCCAAGATATTAACTTTAAACAGTCACACGGCGGATCTGGCAAACAGGCGCGTGCGGTGATTGATGGCCTGAATGCCGATGTGGTGACACTGGCACTTGCAGCAGATATTGATGCCATTGCCGAAAATTCAAATCTTTTACCAAAAAACTGGCAAAAACAGTTCCCGAATAACTCTACCCCATATACCTCCACCATTGTATTCCTGGTACGTAAGGGCAACCCGAAAGGCATTAAGGACTGGGGAGATCTGGTCAAAAATGATGTGGGCATTATTACCCCAAACCCGAAAACGTCTGGCGGTGCCCGCTGGAACTATCTTGCAGCCTGGGCTTGGGCGAAACATCAGCCAGGCGGTAACGATGCCAAAGCACAGGAATTTGTACGTAAAATCTATAAAAACACCAAAGTCCTGGACTCAGGTGCACGTGGATCAACCACAACATTTGCAGAACGTGGCATTGGTGATGTCTTGCTGGCATGGGAAAACGAAGCTCACCTAGCGATCCGCGAACAACCGGGCAAGTTTGAAATTATCACGCCGTCATTGTCTATTTTGGCTGAACCCCCCGTTGCCATTGTAGAAAAGAATGCCCAAAAAGACGGCAACCTGAATTTAGCTAAAGCCTACTTAAATTACCTGTATTCACCTGCAGGTCAAAAGATTGCTGCCAGTAACTTCTACCGTCCACGTAATGCAGTAGTATTGGCAAAATACAAATCCGTATTCAAACCACTGAAACTGGTCACTATTGATAAAGAATTTGGCGGATGGAGCAAAGTCCAAAAAGCACATTTTGAAAATGGCGGCGTATTTGACCAGATTGTGAAAGCCAATAGCAGTAAATAATCTCAGTCACTTAATCTAAGCATCAGTTTTATGAATAAGGCTGGTGCTTATTTTATAAAACAAGTCCATTTATCTTTTTTATTCATATAAAATTCATTTTTTATTATTTTTTATGCATAAAGAAGAAGGCTATTCTGTACCTCTGTAATGAAACATATTAAGAATATTGAGGTTCGCATGAGCATTTCGGCAAAATTGAAACTTGGGGTTTTAGCAGCAGTTATATCTACCATTTCTTTAGGTGCTGCAGCGAAAGATTTTCTCAATGTCTCTTATGACCCAACACGCGAACTGTATGAAAGCGTAAACAAAGATTTCAGCAAATACTGGGAAAGCCGTACCGGTCAGAAAATCAATTTCAAGCAGTCTCATGGCGGTTCAGGCAAACAGGCTCGAGCAGTGATTGATGGCCTGGATGCCGATGTGGTGACTTTAGCCCTTTCTGCCGACATTGATGTGATTGCGGAAAAAACCAGACAGTTACCTGCAGACTGGCAAAAGAAGCTGCCGCATAACTCGACACCCTATACCTCTACCATCGTATTTTTAGTGCGTAAAGGCAACCCGAAACACATTAAGGACTGGGGTGATCTGGTTAAACCGGGAGTAGGCATCATTACCCCAAACCCTAAAACTTCTGGCGGCGCACGCTGGAACTATCTGGCGGCATGGGCTTGGGCAAAACACCAGGCGGGTGGCAACGACAAAACTGCACAGGAATTTGTGCGTAAAATTTATAAAAACACCAAGGTTCTCGATTCTGGCGCACGCGGTTCAACCACAACATTTGCAGAACGTGGCATTGGTGATGTGCTGCTGGCTTGGGAAAACGAAGCTTACTTAGCCCTTCGTGAACAACCAGGTAAGTTTGAAATTATCACACCATCTTTGTCTATTTTGGCTGAGCCACCCGTGGCGATTGTCGAAAAAAATGCAGAGAAAAAAGGCAACAAATATCTCGCTCAAGGCTACTTGAACTTCCTTTACTCGCCACGCGGCCAGCAACATGCGGCTGAGAACTTTTATCGTCCACGCAACGCAAAAACACTGGCGCAATACAGCAAGGTATTCAAGCCATTAAAACTGGTCAGCATCGATCAGGAATTTGGCGGCTGGAATAAAGTTCAAAAAGCGCACTTTGAAAATGGCGGCGTATTTGACCAGATTGTTAAAGCCAATAATGCAAAATAACAGTATTCGATAGACAGGAGCATCGACATGATTCATACCGTAATTGTTCCGGGCGTAGGTGGCAGTGAGCCTGCCCACTGGCAGTCATGGCTACAACGACAGCTCATGTCATGCTCCCGTGTGCAGCAACAGGACTGGAACACGCCTGTGTTACAAAACTGGGTTGCCGAGTTTGTAAAGACCGTGGCACCTATTCAAGGCAGCATCCAGATTGTGGCGCATAGTTTTGGCTGTTTAACCACAGTGGCAGCTTTAGCCCAGCATCCGGAACTCAATCAAAAAATTAAAAATTTGATTCTGGTTGCACCAGCCAACCCTGCCCGTTTTGGTGAAGCCGGTTTTTCACGTGATAGCCAGCAAGATTATCAACGCTATTTTCATCAGCTGAAAATTGCGGTGCCAACCACTTTACTGATCAGTGAAAATGATCCCTGGTTAAATTTTGAAGATGCCCAGCAACTTGCAAAGGCGTGGAAACTTAATCCGGTTAATCTGGGTCAGGTTGGACATATTAATGTTGCTTCCGGTTTTGGGCCTTTTCCTGAAATTTTTGATTATCTGATTTCAGAAAATGTGCTGCAAAATATCAATTTTACTGATGACAGCAAGTGCTTTTTTAAATTTGCAATTTAAACCCTGCAAATTATGCTTGTGCCGAATTAAACTTTTATTTTCGCTGACTTTATTGGTCAGTAGTCGCTCTTTTTAAGGAATCATCATGTCGCAGCGATCCCGAGTGCTGCCAGGATTTGGTCTTTCTCTAGGCTTTACCCTAGCGTATCTATCATTAATCGTGCTTATTCCATTATCTGCGGTGTTTATCAAATCGCTAGGTATAGGCTGGGACGGTTTATGGGAAATTTTAAGTTCAGAACGTATCTTAAAATCTTTGCAGTTAAGTTTTAGCGCTGCCCTAATTGCAGCCTTAGTCAACGTGGTGTTTGGCTTGTTACTGGCATGGTGCCTGGTGCGTTACAGTTTTCCCGGTAAACGCATTGTTGATGCTTTGGTCGATTTGCCCTTTGCCCTGCCGACAGCTGTGGCGGGTATTGCCTTAACCTCGTTATATGCACCGACTGGCTGGATTGGCCAGTATCTGGAACCGATGGGAATTAAAGTAGCCTACACCCCGATCGGGATTACGCTGGCGCTGATTTTTATTGGCTTGCCTTTCGTGGTACGTACCGTACAGCCTGTACTGAGTGACCTTGAAACCGAACTTGAAGAAGCGGCTTCTGCTCTGGGTGCCAACCGTTTTCAGATTGTCACAAAAATTATCCTGCCAATTCTGTTTCCAGCGCTACTGACCGGTTTTGCCCTGGCCTTTGCACGCGGTGTAGGTGAATATGGTTCCGTGATTTTCATTGCCGGTAACCAGCCGTTTGAAACTGAAATTGCGCCCCTGATGATTATTTCCCGTCTGGAAGAATATGACTATGCCGGTGCAACCACCATTGCCGTGGTCATGTTAGTACTGTCTTTTGCCATCTTGTTCCTGATTAACTTGTTACAAGCTTGGGCAAGCAAACGTACCGGGAGAACTGCACGATGAGTTTAATCACCAATAGCAATGCCTTAGCCGAGAAATTACAGTCCCGCGATGCAACGCGTGAACCAGCCTGGGTTCGCTATTTACTGCTGACCATTGCCCTGATTTTCTTTTTAAGCTGTCTAATTCTGCCCTTAATTCTGGTCTTTGTGGAAGCATTTAAACAGGGGGTTGGGGTTTATTTTCAGGCACTGGTGCATCCAGATACCTTGTCTGCCGTGAAACTGACCTTATTGACTGCCGCAATTGCCGTGCCATTAAATGTGGTGTTTGGCGTAGCAGCCGCATGGTCTGTAGCAAAATTCAATTTCCGTGGCAAATCCATTTTAACCACCATTATTGATATACCTTTCTCGGTTTCCCCGGTTATCGCCGGCATGATGCTGGTTCTGATTTTCGGTACTCAAGGCTGGCTTGGCGGCTGGTTAATGGACAATGACATTAAAATCCTGTATGCCATTCCTGCCATTGTACTTGCTACCGTGTTTATTACCGTTCCTTTTGTGGCGCGTGAACTGATTCCTTTAATGGAAGCCCAAGGTACCGAGGAAGAAGAAGCTGCGATTGTACTGGGTGCTTCAGGCTGGCAAACTTTCTGGAAAGTGACCTTACCCAACATCAAATGGGGTCTGATTTACGGGGTGATTCTGTGTAATGCCCGTGCCATGGGTGAATTCGGTGCCGTATCGGTAGTGTCAGGCCACATTCGCGGCGAAACCAATACCCTGCCGCTACATGTAGAAATCCTTTACAACGAATATACCTTTAGTGCGGCATTTGCAGTGTCATCGCTTCTGGCGTTACTGGCAATTGTGACCCTGATCCTGAAAACATGGGTAGAAGTACGCCAGGAAAAACAAAACAAACGTAATGACGATTCAACAGTTTCTTAAGGAATGACATCATGAGTATTCAAGTTAAAAATATTGAAAAACACTTTGGTGCTTTCCATGCACTTAAAAATATCTCGCTGGACTTTCCAGATGGTCAGCTGGTGGCATTACTCGGCCCATCTGGCTGCGGTAAAACCACATTGCTGCGTATTATCGCAGGGCTGGAATCGGCAGATGGCGGTCAGGTGATTCTGGAAGGCGAAGATGCAACCAATGTGCATGTACGTGAACGTGAAGTCGGTTTTGTATTCCAGCATTATGCGCTGTTCCGTCATATGACCGTATTTGACAACATTGCCTTTGGTTTACGTGTGCGTCCGCGCTCTACCCGACCATCGGAAGCTGAAATTAAAAAACGTGTGACCCGCCTGCTTGATCTGGTTCAGCTGGGCTTTCTGGCCGACCGTTATCCTGCACAGCTATCAGGGGGCCAACGTCAACGTATTGCCCTGGCACGCGCTTTAGCAGTTGAACCTCGTGTATTATTGCTGGATGAACCTTTTGGCGCACTCGATGCCAAGGTGCGTAAAGAATTGCGTCGCTGGTTACGTACTTTGCATGATGAATTGCATATCACCTCGATTTTCGTCACGCACGATCAGGAAGAGGCTTTGGAAGTCGCCGATCAAATCGTGGTGATGAACAAAGGCAATGTCGAACAGATCGGTTCACCACGTGAAGTTTATGAAAAACCGGCAACGCCGTTTGTATTTGACTTCCTGGGTCAGGCCAACCGTTTCGAAGGTCAAAACCAGCAAGGCATTATCCAGATTGGTGACGACCATCTGCAACTGCCGCAGGTGAAAGATGCTCCGCAAGGCAATGTGATTGCCTTTGCCCGTCCAAATGAATTGCGTATTCATGCCACACCGCAAGAAAATGCCATTCAGGCCACTTTTCTGCGTGAAATCTGGATTGCCGGCAAAGTCATTGCTGAACTTCAAGATCGTCAAGGGAATTTAATTGAAATTTCACTTAATTCTGAAGAAGCGAAGTTACATCAATTCAAGCCAAATCAAACAGTGTGGTTAAGTCCAACGGCATTGCACCTGTTTGCCAATGACGTCGCTTAATAACAAATAGATGGGGCAAAAACAGCCCCATCCTCTTTAGGGTATACAGCATTATGAATTTCCAACAATTAAGAATTATTCGAGAAACTGTTAGACAAAACTTTAATTTAACCGAAGCTTCGGCAGCACTTTATACTTCGCAATCTGGCGTAAGTAAGCACATTAAAGATTTAGAAGATGAACTGGGCGTACAGCTGTTTATCCGTAAAGGGAAACGTTTATTGGGACTGACCGAACCGGGCCAGTCTTTACTCGGAATCGTGGAACGCATGCTGGTAGATGCCGACAATATTAAACGTCTGGCAGATGACTTTAACCGCGTCGATGAAGGTACGCTGACCATTGCAACCACGCATACCCAAGCGCGTTATGTATTACCGCCGATTGTGAACCAGTTCAAAAAAGAATTCCCCAAAGTTCATTTGATTCTGCAACAGGCCAGCCCGGTTGAAATTACCGAAATGTTGCTGCAAGGTGAAGCGGATATTGGTATTGCCACCGAGTCTCTGACCACGGAAGAAAATCTGGCCAGCGTACCTTATTATAATTGGCAGCACAGTATTATTACTCCGCAAAACCATGCGCTTGCCAATAAAGCAGACATCACCCTGGAAGACTTGGCGCAATATCCGATTATTACCTACCATGGCGGTTTCACAGGCCGTTCTAAAATTGACAAAGCCTTTGAAGAGGCAGGCATTGACGTTGATATTGTGATGTCAGCACTGGATGCCGATGTCATCAAAACCTATGTCGAATTGAATATGGGGGTCGGTATTGTCAACAATGTCGCTTATGATGCTGAACGTGACTATCGCCTCAAACAGATTCAAACCGATATCTTTGGGGTAAATACCACCTGGATTGCGGTGCGCAAAGGCCATTTGCTGCGCGGTTATGGCTATGAGTTTATTTCACTCTGCTCGCCAGAAGCCGACATTAAGGCACTGAAAAAAGTGGCTTATCCAGAAGAATAAGCATTTCATGATTTTTTAAAATGAGGGATATAAAAATATCCCTTTTTTCATTCATTTTTCACTGCAAAGACTGATTTATAAAAATACTTTCAATTATTCAATCATTTAAATAAAAAAAATCCACACAATACTTGCTCATTCCATACAAAATCACATACAGTAACCCTGTTCATAAAAAGAATTTTATTTCATGTGTGTATTCACACTTTATACAGACATTGACATAACAAAAAAAATTGAATGGGGATATCCATGAAAGCAGCGGCATTTGGCATCAGTATTTGCATTTTCATGCCTGGCGATCTCTATGCTTCGGCACTGGAAAGCTCTAGCCAATCCATCGCCTCTTTTTTACAACCGCATCATTATGCCGAGCTCTCAACTGCTATTGTAGATGCCAATATTTCAGGCAAAACGCTTCGACCAGATGCAAATAATCCCTCCACATTTACTGAAATTTCTACCCCCAATTTTACGGATTCCTTTTATATTTCAAATGCCGCATTTAAATTACAATTACACCCTCACTGGTCTTTGGGGCTAATTTACGATCAGCCTTTTGGTACAGATATCGGCTACGCGCTAGAACCTGTCGTCAGCAGTCCTGCCGATTTAGTCAATGCCATACATTTCCAACTGGACACCCATAATTTAACCGCCCTTATCGGTTATCAGCCCAATCCATCCTGGAATTTTTATACGGGTTTAAGTTATCAAACCCTGGATACAGAGCTGAAAATTTCAGGACAATCGATGGGAATACTGGCTGATTATATAGCAACTACGGATCAAGACCCGGCTGTAGGCTGGTTAACAGGCATCAGTTATGAAATACCCGAATATGCGCTGAAGACTTCTCTCACCTATCGTTCCAGGATTCAGCATAAACCGCAATTTCATGAGCAGACATCATCTACACCTGAAATTCCCATCTTGAATTTAACTTCTACACAGCACATCAGCATCGACACACCGCAGTCCATAAACCTGGAGTTTCGATCCGGGATTACGCCAAGAAATATCGTGTATAGCACGTTGCGTTGGGTAAATTGGAAAAAATTCAAAATGATATCCCCCCTGATGAGTTCAACTGAGCCTGTACCAGTCAATTTGGTGGATTATCAGAAAAATCAGCTTTCCACCACCCTGGGAGTTGCCCATGTCTTCAATGAGCAATGGACTACGGCTCTGGATATAGGATTCGATTCAGGTATTGGCAATTCAGCTTCCACCTTAAGCCCTTCGGATGATTACTACAGTTTTGGGGTTGGCGGTTTTTATCATATGCGCTCTAATTTATTTATTGCCGGGGGCATCAAATATTTTAGACTCAACAAAGCTAAAGTTGAGCAAAATCAGGCAGGTTCAGGCAGTCTGTTTGGTGTGTTATCTTCGGTAAATCATAACAAGATTATTGCTTATGGTCTGAAGCTCGGTTACCGCTTTTAACTAAAATGGTTTCATTTTAAAAAATAAAAAACGGGCCGAAGCCCGTTTTTTAGATGCTAATATTTTATTACCAATGATAGCTTACACCAAGCTTAGCAACTGGTAACCACTGGAATTTATCATCATTCGCGATTTCATTCGCTTCTTGATTTACTGCATCTTGAGCTGATACAGGATTACCTACTACTGGAGCTAAATTATTTTGTGTTAATTGAACATCTGGATTGCCAGTATAATAAGCACCGACTTCACCAAACACGCCCCAGTTCTTATTAATTTTTGGTGCAAAACCTAATCCAAGGTAAGGTGCAATATCATTTTCATAAGATAGTTGACCGCGTACATTTCCTTCTTGACCTGGGACAGCTAATTGATAGTTATTACCATCAATGCTTAAGGTTTCACCATCTCCAATACGTTTTTGTAAATCATATTGACTATCAAGATAACCTACACCTGCAGCCATATACACGCCTTGTGCCCAACGATTGTCACTAGCTCCCCACGGGCGAATTTCCGCATTTAGATATGCTAGTTTATTATCCATATCAACATCATATTTCGTACCATTTACTGATACATCGTCTGTCCAAGAAATGTCACCACCATTATAACCTAGCGCCAAACCTACATAGGGGTTTGCAGTCCACAGTAATGCACCACCATAACCGGTTGTACCTACTTCAGCACGAACGCCAGTTGGAATCAGCTGGTTACGTTCAAAGGCATAGCCGTCTTGTACTACTGCTTCATCAGCTGCCATGGCTGTTCCAGCAATAGAGGTCAAAACAGATACTGCTAAAAGCTTAGCTAAAGTTTTCATTGTAGATCTCCTCAAAAAAGTTTCTATTTCATCATTAGTGCTTTTCTATCTAATAGTTAAAACTATAAAATATTAATTGCTTAACTTTTATTCGAAATTTGCTTAGTTTTTGTTATTTTTTGATACATTTTCTATTTGTTTTTGATTATTAAATAATTTTTTTGTTTACTTAAGCTCACTTGTCGTTTTCTGTCCGATTTTGTTCATCTTTCATAAGAAATTCCGATCCAAAGCCACTTTTTCATCTATTTCTGTCTCAATATAGTGTAAAATCTTGAAAAATTTTTTCTGGAAGGAAGATCATGTCTCAGCTTTCAACAATCATTGAACAGGCTTTTGAAGACCGTGCGAATTTCACAGCAGCAGATTGTCCTGCTGAAATCCGTCAAGCAGTTGAGGAAGTCATTGCTGGCCTGGACAATGGTACTTTACGTGTTGCTGAAAAAATCGAGGGTGAATGGGTTGTTCATCAATGGATTAAGAAAGCGGTATTGTTATCATTTAAATTAAACGACAACAAACCAATGGAAGCTTGTGATCTTCGTTTCTATGACAAAGTTGATACTAAATTTGGCGATTGGACTGAAGAACAGTTTAAAGCTGCAGGTGTACGTGTAGTACCTCCTGCTGTTGCACGTAAAGGTTCATTCCAGGCGAAAAACGTGGTATTGATGCCTTCTTATGTGAACATCGGTGCTTATGTGGATGAAGGTACCATGGTTGATACATGGGCAACTGTGGGTTCATGTGCGCAAATTGGTAAAAACGTTCACTTGTCTGGTGGTGTAGGCATTGGTGGCGTGCTTGAACCGCTTCAAGCGAACCCAACCATTATTGAAGACAACTGCTTCATCGGTGCTCGTTCTGAAATTGTTGAAGGCGTGATTGTTGAAGAAGGTTCTGTCATTTCAATGGGCGTATTCATTGGTCAATCTACCAAGATTTATGACCGTGAAACTGGCGAGATCCATTACGGCCGCGTTCCTGCAGGTTCGGTGGTTGTTTCTGGTAGCCTTCCATCTAAATGCGGTAAATACAGCCTGTACGCAGCTGTGATCGTGAAAAAAGTAGATGCGAAAACCCGTGCAAAAACTAGCTTGAACGATTTATTGCGCGAAGACTAAGATGTAGTCTGCTGCGGAACATTGATTGTTCCCCGGAGCTTCAACCGCTCCTCGTCTCTACGGTTAGCAATAGCCGTAGGGATTTTTATTTTTATACTGTGTTATTTATCCTGAGCTGGATTATGTTGTTATGAGTACTCTTCGATCTTCCGCTATTCCTGTTACCGATCCGTCTGCGGGGTTACGTATTACGGAGATTTTCTATTCATTACAAGGTGAAGCCAATGCTGCAGGATTGCCGACCGTATTTATCCGTTTAACCGGTTGCCCTTTACGTTGTACTTATTGCGATACCACTTATTCTTTTGAAGGTGGCGAACGCCAATCCCTGGATGACATTATTCAGACCGCACTGGATTTTAAAACACCCTATATTTGTGTGACCGGTGGTGAACCATTGGCACAGCCGAATGCCCTGCCTTTAATGCAGCGTTTAGCTGACCTGGGCTGTGAAGTGTCTTTAGAGACCAGTGGTGCACTCGATGTATCTAAAGTCGATCCGCGAGTTTCCAAAGTACTGGATTTTAAAACGCCAACTTCTGGAGAAGTTGCACGAAATTTGCTTAGCAATCTCGATCATTTAACCCCGCATGATCAAATCAAGTTTGTGATTTGTAACCGTGAAGACTATGAATGGTCAAAACAGCAGGTTGAACAATTCAAACTTGCCGATAAAGTCAGTACCGTGTGGTTCTCGCCTGCTTTTGCGGTAGAAAAAGGTGCGGTGAAATTACCCCAACTGGCACGTGATTTGGCTCAATGGATTTTAGATGATCATCTCCCGGTCCGTTTCCAGCTGCAATTACATAAATTGCTCTGGAATGATGAAACTGGTCGTTAATCCATTGTTATTTTGACTTATTTTTTGGAGATTTGAATATGCGCCCTCGTGCCATAGTTTTATTATCTGGCGGCTTAGACTCAACGACTTGTTTGGCTTGGGCGCAAGCACGTTATGAATGTATTGCTTTAAGTTTCATGTATGGTCAGCGTTCAACCACTGAACTGGATGCCGCTCGAGCATTAACCCAGCGTGCTGGTGTAGAACACCGGGTGATTAATATCGATTTAGGTAACCTGGGCGGTTCCGCATTAACAGACCATAACATTGACGTACCAGAACATGAACAAGAAGGTATTCCTGTAACTTATGTTCCAGCACGTAACACAATATTTCTGTCGTATGCGCTCGCAGCGGCGGAAGTTTTTGGTGCAGAAGCCATTGTAATTGGCATCAATGCCGTTGATTATTCAGGTTATCCGGACTGTCGCCCTGAATTTATTGAAGCTTTTGCCAACATGGCGCGCCTGGCAACCAAGGTTGGTGTAGAAGGAAAACCTCTTAAATTTGAAACACCTTTGTTACATTTATCCAAAGCAAATATCATTCGCTTAGGTATAGAACATGGCGTAGACTATAGTCAAACGGTGTCTTGCTACCAAGCAGACGACCAAGGACGTGCTTGTGGTAAATGCGATAGTTGCCGCTTACGTAAACAGGGTTTTGCTGATGCGGGTATCGCCGATCCGACACGTTATATACCGTCATAACAGGGTACAGTACATGAAAAATTTGAAGTCAAACATTATTCTTTCTACATTGGTTTCTGCAGTCGCATTGATGGCGACTGCTGCAAATGCAGCCGAAACAAACAAGCTTCAGGAAGCTTATAAAAGCACCAATGTAAAATCTGCTTTAATTAATGTTTGTAAGGAAGAAACTGCGAAAGGCAAAAAACTTACTTCTGCTGAAGTAAGCAAATACTGTACGTGTGCAGTGGAAGCGGATGGCCGTTTAACAAATGCACAAAAATGGGAAATCCAAAGTACCATTAACCAGAAGAAAAGTCCTGCGACTTTAGCTTTTGTGCAAAAACAAAATAAAGATTTACAAGCGTGTTTTGGTCCACAATTGACAGGCAAACTCAAAAGCTTGACTGAAGAAGCCATGAAATCTGCTCAACAAAAGAAATAATTACTTTATGTTGAAGAAAAGCCTGCATCGTTGCAGGCTTTTTTATTGGTAAAAATTACCTTCCCGCCTTCAGCCTAAACCTCGCTAAATTCGCTAAATTCGCTAAATTCGCTATCATGGCAGCATAAATTTACCATTCATATGACAATTTAACTTTATAAGGATGAACCCATGTCTGCTATTACGCTGCCTAATCAAGCCTTCCCGACCACAACCGGTGAAATTAACCTGACTGAAATTCCTACAGAATGGCTGATTGTGTATTTTTATCCTAAAGATTCTACTCCGGGCTGTACTACACAGGCGATCGGTTTCTCGTGTTTAAAAGATCAATTTGATGCCTTAAATAGCACCATTTTGGGTATTTCACGTGATTCGGTAAAAGCGCATCAGAACTTTACCGAAAAGCAGAATCTGAGCATTAACCTGATCAGTGACAAAGAAGAAGTACTGTGCAATCTTTTCGACGTGATTAAAGAAAAGAACATGTATGGCAAACAGGTGATGGGCATTGAGCGCTCCACCTTTATTTTCCATAACGGCAAACTGGTCAAAGAATATCGCAAGGTCAAGGCTGCAGGACATGCCGAACAGGTCCTTGAAGATTTAAAAGCCCTGCAAGCAGCTTAATTCCTTTTGATAAAAAGGCATGATTTAAACCAGAAATAGGATGACTCATGCCTTTTTCTTTTGGCCTGCTCTTTTACATTTTCCTTAGTTCAATAAAGAAATGGCAATGGACCATATCACACCGCCAATCACTATATCCAATATTTTCCAGGCTTTGGGACGTTGAAAAATCGGTTGCAAATAACGTGCTGCATAGCCCAAGCTAAAAAAGAACAGGAAGGATGCACTGATTGCTCCCAAGGCAAAATAAAGTTGCGTGTCTGGATATTGGGTCGAGATCGAGCCCAATAACACCACCGTATCCAGATACACATGCGGATTCAGCCAGGTCAAACCTAAACAGATGAACAAGACCTTGCCCAAAGAAGGGACTTCATTTGAACTGATTTCTAAACGCTGCTCGCCTTTCCAGGCCTGATAAAAATGTTGCGCACCATAGACCAATAAGAAAGTTGCACCCAAATACCTGGCAATATTCAGCCAATGCGGATGTAACGTGACCAGTTCTGAAAAGCCCAGCACTCCGGATGAAATCAAAATCGCATCAGACAAGGCACAACACAGGCAAATGGCAAAGACGTGTTGCTGCTTTAAACCCTGTTTCAGCACAAACGCATTTTGTGCGCCAATCGGTACAATCAGACTTAAAGCCATGGCAAAACCATGTAAGGCACTATTTAACATAGGTATTAAAACGTTAAGGTCATTCAAAAAACATGTTTTGAATTATCCCAGTTCACACTACAAATTAAGTATAATTAAGAAAATATCAATTCAACTCAGTTTTTTTTAGGTTGTGCTGTATGCTTTCAAGTAAGTTCTGTGAAGCTTTTCTTGCCGTGGCTGAATTAGGCAGTTTTGATGCAGCTGCGCAGCGCCTGTGTATTACGGCATCTGCAGTCACCTTGAGGGTGCAGGCTTTGGAAAAAGATTTGGGACAGATTTTATTGCTGCGCGAACGCCCCTGTCGGGTCACTCAAGCTGGCCAACAGCTGTTAGAGCATTTACAGCATCAACGCCTACGTGAACAGAATCTATTACAACAATTCATGGGTCAATCCAGCCAGCATGAGTTTCATCAATTCAGTATTGCCACCAATGCTGATTCTTTATCGACCTGGCTGCTCAAGGTCCTGCAAAGCACATTAATCGAGCATAAAATTGCCCTGAAACTGTCTCTGGATGACCAGACCCAAACCCATCAGCTGCTTGAAACCGGTTTGGTCAATGCCTGCATCTCCACAGAATCCTCTGCCATGAAGGGCTGTGAAGTGCATTATCTGGGGCAGATGACTTATCGCATGGTCGCAACACCTTCCTTTGTAGAAAAGTGGTTTAAAGATGGCATTCACCGCGATGCCTTAAGACATGCCCCAGCCATTATTTTTAATGGTAAAGATCTGATGCATCATCAGGTAATCCTGAACTTGTTTGGATTAAATCAGCAAAGTTATCCGCATTATTTTATTCCCTCCTCCACTGCATTTGTGGAAGCAGTGCATTTGGGTTTAGGCTTTGGTTTGGTGCCGGAATATCAGATTGGTGATGATCTGCAAAGCGGGAAATTGATTGAAATTATTCCAAATGCCAAAACCGAGATGAAACTGTATTGGCATCACTGGAAGCAGCAATCTGCACTACTGCAACAATTGACAATTGATTTGCTGGAAAAGGCTCAACATCAGATGAATGAATAAAGACGCTCACAAAGCTGGTTTTCAGATGGATATGTCTTTTTTATTTCATTTGCCATTGTCCAGACACTTCAATATTGACTTTTTCCCCGATCCCGCCGAAGGCTTTTTTCATGCCAAAATCACTACGTTTCACCACAGTTTTTGATTCCACATTCATGAGTTGTGGATTGGCTGAATTGGGTTGCAAGGAAGTATCCAGAATCACCGGCCGGGTAATACCGCGCAAGGTCAGATCTCCTTTAATCTTGTATTGATGATTTCCCAAAGCAATAAATTCACGACTGTTAAAAGTCGCGGTGGGGTATTTTTCAACGTAGAATAAATTTTCCCCCATCATCATATCTTTTAGTGAAGGCTTGCTCAAACTTAGGCTATTTACTTGCATGACAAACCGTGCCGAGGCATTCTGAGGTACTGCCGGATCAAAGCTCATACTGGACTGAACCTGACCAAACTTGCCTTTTACAGTTGAAAAGCCCATCGACTTCACTTCAAAGCCCACATAGGTTTGTGGAGTTAGTGTCCATTCCTGCGCATTGACCTGTGTGACAATACCCAGAGGGATTAGCCCGAGAATCAGGATACGTTGCAATGTGGTTTGGATATTCATCTTATCCACTCCTGGGTCGCTGCAATTACTTGCCTCGACCTAGTAGCTTACTGAAGATTATTCCAGATTGGTTTTATCTTGGGTCAGGTATTTGTGCTGCAATTGTTGGTAAGTCGAAGTTTTTTGAAATTTGTGTAAAAACTCGCTGGTGCCCAGCGGAAAAGCAGATTCGATAATTTCACCACGATAATATGCTTCACGTAGCGGGGTTGCTGAAATTGCCCCCACCAGGCTTTCCAGTTCCACCATCTCCCATTCCGGGAACAGCTTGAGATAATAGGAAGATTCATCTTTAAAATGACCAATCAAACCGATTTTGGTATCTGATTCAGCAACTTCCGTCACCAGCGATTTAACCAGTTGTTGCCATTTTTGATCATCATAAACATCAATGACATGTACAAACTTGATGCGCTGCTGATCTGCTTCTGAAAAATTGGACAAAATCATCTGTTCACGTTCAGCCGCAGTAAAAGGATTTTTAATATTGCGTTCATTTTGTGCTGAACCAAGAGCCAAAATAACCTGTTGGCTTTGTTGCAATGCAATTTTAATTGTTTGCATGTGTGCCAGGTGAAAAGGCTGGAAGCGACCAATGAAAACCAGATAATCAAATGTATAGTTCATAACAGATCAAGTTTTTTTATGACTCGTGAGTTGTGCCGCCCCAATAAATATGCGACATAATAAACGCCATAAAATCAAATTAAGTTTTAAAGCAAGGATAGTACGATGACACTGAGCTGTATTCAACAACCACATCAACATTTAAATGCGAATTTAGACAATGGCGTACTGACCTTGGCTATTGATCGTCCTGAAGCTAAAAATGCGTTATATACCGAGCTGTACTTAAAAATTGCCCAGGCACTGGATGAAGCCGATCAGGATAAAGACGTTCGTGTAGTGATTTTACGTGGTTCAGATGCTGATTTCAGTGCTGGTAATGATATGCAGGATTTCATGAAATCTGTAGCACAGAAAGGTCAGGCTCCGGCTTCGCAAGGTGCGCCTTTTATTTTGCTTAAATCTGCTGCGAAATTTTCCAAGCCGTTAATTGCTGCGGTTCGTGGTGTGGCAATTGGTATCGGGGTAACGATTTTACTGCATGCTGACCTGGTTTATAGTGATAACACTGCCCTATTCCAGATTCCGTTTGTGAGCTTGGGTCTATCGCCTGAAGGCGCTTCAAGCAAATTACTGGTTGAACAGGCGGGCTATCACAAAGCTGCAGAGTTGCTTTTGACAGCTCAAAAATTTAACAGTGAAACTGCTGTTGCTGCAAATTTGGTTAATAGCATTGAAGAAGATGTCTATGCGACTGCTGCACAAAAAGCCGCACAACTGTCTGCCTTGCCATTGGCTTCATTAGTACAATCCAAAGCCTTAATGAAACACAATCTTGATGAGATTGTGCAATGGATTGATCATGAAGCTGAAATTTTCATGAATCGGGTAGGCTCAGCTGAAATGATGGAAGCTGTTTCCGCATTCATGCAAAAGCGTAAACCAGATTTTGCCCAATTTAATTAATTGTTTTATCGTTAAATGAAAAGCCACTGAATGATGACATTATTTGGTGGCTTTATGCTTTTTAATAGATATAAATTTCAAGTTTTAAAAGCTGAGTAGATAAAGATGACCCAATCAAGCGATACCCAAACTGAAAAGAAACGTTATTTTGAGCCAGCCCCACAAGATATTGATGTCGAAAACTTTAAGAAAGTTGTACAAAGCCGTCGTTCAGTACGCAAATTTACGGACAAAGCCATTCCTGCCGATATTCTGGATGAATGTTTAGATCTGGCTTTGCTTGCGCCAAACTCATCCAATTTACAGCCCTGGACTTTTTATGTGGTGCAGAACCCTTCCAAAAAGAAACAGTTGGTCAAAGCCTGTTTAAGCCAACTGGCAGCAAAAACAGCTTCGGAATTAATTGTCTGTGTGGCACGTACCGACCGTATTGATGAAATGGCGAAGATGAACATTTCCGAGTTTCCATTTCCTGAAGCGCCTGCTGCTGTGCAAAAGTATTACAAGTTTATTCCATATAATTATAAAACGGGTTATTTCAATGCCCTGGGTAACTTTAAGAAAGTGGCTTTCAAAATTGCACGTACACTGGATAAGCAATTGCCAGTAACTGCTTTTAACCCCGCAGATGCGAAACTTTGGGCAAGCAAAACTACAGCGTTGGCTTGTGAAAATCTGGTATTAGCCTTACGTGCTTATGGTTTTGACAGCTGCATGATGGAAGGTTTTGATGAGCCGATGGTTCGTGAAATTCTGAAATTAAATGATGAACAGTATCCCGTAATGGTGATTGGTGCAGGTGAACGGGCTAAAGACGGCGTGTTCTTCCCGCAGTACCGTTTTGATCGTGAGCTGTTTATTCAGAAGGTATAATCCATATCCCGCTGATACAGTATTTGATACGTGCAAGGCGACATGGATGTCGCCCATCAGACTGTAGCATGTGGACCTACCATCAGCCTAACCAAAAGATTGCGTCCTGGTTGACAATGGAACAAGCACAAAAGACATTATTTGAATACTTAATCTTTGCAAATTTAAGGCAATTGGCAGCAGAAAACTTATTTTTCAATTAAAAAGTCTTCTGCCAATTCAGCCATACCTGATAATCATCACGCTCATTCATTTGTACAGGCTTGTCACCTAAAGGAAATCCGAATGTAGCTTGTATACTGCCTGCATAACGATTGTCCCAGCTGAAACCAATTCCCGCACTTCTCAGCGATACGGTATTCTTTTCAGTAGAACCCACCCATGTCTGTGCATTCAACTTCAATTTAGCCATATCAAGAAATAGTTTTCCGTTTAACCGATTTTGCGCGTTTGACCATAAGTCTTGCCTAAACTCCAGACTTGATGCCAAACCTTGCGAGGCAGAAAATACACTGCTCTTATAACCGCGCATGAAGTTTGAACCACCCACATAGTAAGCTTCAGAACTGTCCAGATTGTCAGGACTATAAAAACTTTCTACAGATGCAAATAATTCATTACTCTTCATAATTTTTTGCAGGCGTGATGCTTTCAGCAATACACTTAAATAGTCACCATCAGATTGACGTGAAAGTGCATCTGCAGCTTTAACCGCGTCATCTTTAATGTCTAAATGTCCAAATGAATTAATTACTGCAAACTCATTAAAGCCCGCGCCACCCACTGAGTCATAGGATGAATGATTTAATCCGAGCTGGAAGCTTTCGACATTACGGTGGTTGTAATTTTGAACTGTCTTAACATCATCTTCTAATTGTTTATAGGTATAGTTTAAGGACAGCATGGTTTGCTGCTTTGTACTTTGCATGACTGGCTGCTGCAACCAAACAGAAGTTTCCTTAGCATTACCTTCATAGCCTGCATCTTTTAGATCTTGACCTAATTCATATTCCAAATATGAATAGCTCACCCCTAGTTGTGTTCCTGAACCATGTACCAATGCTGAATAACCGATTTTTCCATAGTTCATCCGCTGACCGCTGCTCATGGCATCCAATGACAGCTGATCCCCCAGCCCCAATAGACTGTTCACACGTACACCGCCTGTACCACGGACTTTACCCGTATATTTACCGCCGAAATTATCTGCACCTACATATGCCTGATATTTTTGTGCGGGAGCCAGCTCGACATTCAGTAAAGTTTCATTTTGTGACTGTCCTGCAGTAAAAGACAGATTATTTTTCACTCCATTTAGCCGATTCAGACGGGATGATATTTCATCTAGAGATTGATCACTCAATAGCTGTTTATTTTGCAATGGTGCAATCATTTGATTTACCAGCCACGACTGGGTATTCGACGCATTGCTTAAATGCACGCCATTCAATTGCGCTTCTACGACTTGAAGGGTAACAATTCCCCCATTCAGCGTTTGGGCCGGCAAAAATGCATAACTGTAGCTATAGCCATTTTGTGCATAATAATCACTGACCTTGTTTGCTGCTTGCTGCAATTCCGTCAATGTCAGCTGCTTGCCTTCATAGGCTTGAATTTGTTGGCGAAGTATCAATTCAGAAAACTGCGTATTGCCCTGAATCTCAAATTGGCGAACAAACACTTGCTGCTCCCCATGAACAGCATGTTGTGGCGCTGGTGCTTGCAGAGTTTTATTTTCTTGTGCAGGCTGAATCTGCGGGCTTTTTGCTTCCTGCAATAATTGACCTGCATTTGGGATGTTTTCTGCAAAACAAAGCTGCCCTGTTGCGATTAAACTGCATAAAAGCAACGTTCTAGGACGAGCAATCATCATTAAATTGTTATTCATTTCAACCCCAATATTTAATCTTAAAAAGAGACCGTTATTCCACTTATAGAAAAGGCTATATACCCATGCCGATTTCTGGGCATCCTTACTGAAAATTCAAAGTCTTTTTTTCAGTATTTTCAACCTCTGCAAAACTTCAGACCCCCTTTTGCAGCACAGTCAATGATTTAAATCGCTGTGCTGCCGAAATGGGGCCTGCATCATATGTCCTTAGAGCTCAATTTCATTTTGCAGGAGTGGCTTGTTTCAATTTTTCAAGCAACGCCTGCTTAGATGCTGCTGATCCATCACTGCCTGAATTCATTTGATTTAAGAGCTTTTTCAATTGCTCTATATCTGAGCTGTTTATACCTGAGGATGACGGCTTTGCTGCATCAGGTGAAGTTAAGCCAGTATTCGGCACAGGCTTAGGCACGCTATTCGAATTTGGAAGCTTGGCCAATTGCTCGCTGCTTTTTGAATTAAACGTCCCGCTGTCAATACCACTGACTTTACTCAGATCATCAATAATTGACTGAGGACTGAGGGTACTGCTGCCAGAAGCTAATTGTGCTTTCCAAGAGGCAAGTCCGGCCTCATCAGCCGGTCGTCCAAAATATGCCATATAGAGCTGCTGTATGGCTTCGTTGCTCGGGTTAGTTCTCGAAGCTGAACTGCCACCATTCGTGCTTGAGTCTGCTCCTCCAATTAATGCAGCCACTCTGGCAAATACCGTTCGATTCATCTCATCAGAACCCAAGGCATTGCCACTGACTCCATCAAAAACCCCAGCAGATATTAATGCATCAAACTTTGCCTTTGTCGCAGCATCCAGATCTTTCAAATCACTAAAATCAGCAGAAGTCTTTGGTCGATTCGCACTATTATTAGAGCTGCCAGTATTAGAAGCTATTCCAGCTGGAACTGCTGGGTTATTAGCATTATTGGTACTTGAATTATCTAAAGGCAGTGGTAGACTCTGAGTTCCCCCCGTACTTGTAGAAGGTAAAACAGCTGCTGGAAGCTCTGTAGCAGGAGACATACCTGTTGGAAGCAAAACAGGAGGTATAAATGTACTTGATGGATTCACAGGAACGATAATTGGAGGTGGCATCTGTGTTAGTGTGTAACCAAATTGTCCCGGTGATAAATTAAGGGCGCCACTAGAATGAGATAGATGTATTTGGCCATCAATAACTTGTACGGATAACCCAGGTACAGAAGATCCAGATACAGGTGGAACTGCTGCATTATTAACATTATTCGTATTTGAAGTATCTAAGGGCAATGGAAGACTCTGAGTTCCCCCCGTACTTGCAGAAGGTAAAATACTTGCTGGAAGCGCAGCATTTGTAGCAGCTGGAACAGATAAGTTTCCATTATTGCTCATGACAGAAACCTCTGGTGACTGAGCAACATTACGCATATTGCCAATAATAGAACTTCGGCTGTCCTGCATTTTCTTAATGAAGTTCGTCATAACATCAAAGGCTTCATTGCGCTTATTTGTTAAACTTTGCAAACGCAACATATCCATTTGCTGAGAGTTTGACGCTGAATCTATTTGACCTTTAATTCCTGCTTGCAATGCCTCTATATCTGCTTTATTTAAAATATTGCCTTTCAATAGGCTTCCAATATCTACACCAGCAGATTGAGCATCAACTTTAAGCTTCTGGAACAGCTTGTCGATATTTGATCCGGCAGTAAGCTGGATAGACTTTTGTGTTGTTGAAAATATCGCCAATAAAGCTTGCAAGCTATTCAATGTCGTATTGAGTTTGCCAATTTGCTCATTCCTGGCCTGCACTCCCGCCATTTGATCTCGAAGCTGACTTTCCAATAAGTTCGCTCTTTGACTTTGAACAGCCATTAATGCACTTTCAAGATCCATTCCAGACAGATTTATTGGCGAAATCGCACCGATATTATTCAGATTAGGCGTGCTGCCTGGCGTTGCTAAATCACTTCTATTTGCACTGCTAGCCGCAGTAATATTGGCCTGTGCAGTAAGCTGTAAATTAGCTAACTGATAGTTTTGTGCATCGTCACCTGTCAACACCAGGTTCTGAATATTGACTTGCTTATTGTTTCCCACAGCAGCATCAGAAAATATCCCTTGCCCGATAATACCGAGCTGATCTCCCTGCAAGAGACCATCAAAAACGGCATTGGATGTATTAATTACCGCTAAATTTGTCCCGTCATAGGTCTTATTATTTGCGCTAATTCCGGTGATATTATTGATAGTGGCCTTATCAATTTTCACCTCGGCCGCTTCAAATGCAAGATCATATCCATTTTGTTCAGAATACAACCCGCTTAATTGTGACTTATAAACACCTACATTTTTGCCGCCGCCCTCATAAACAGCATTTCCCGTTATCTTTGAAGTATCCGCATTCTGTACAGAATTGGCATAACTGCTGCTGTTTTGATTTGAACCATTATATACAGTGTGATAGTCATCTGCTTTAACTGCCAATGGGGTTAAAAATGCTCGCAGTAGTGGCCCTGTCTGTCCTTCATAAATCCGCCATGCTGCACCACTGCCCGCCATATCACTAATGTTCCAACCTAAATCCAGATAGCTTTGTTTTGATTTAGCCTGACTGTCCGTTAAGGTGCTTTCCGCTCCGGCATCATTCCAGACTGTTATATCGCCATCTGCCTGAGTGAAATAACCATTGCTTATGGAAGATCCCCAATTATCTCCAATCAGTACACTTGGGCCATTTTCACTATTCACCTGAGCCGAGCTATACACCCGATCGACAGTGCTGTAATAACTAGCGCCAACCAAAGCTCCTGCATTAAAGTCTCCTGTCACACTCCCTTGCACAAAACTGTTGCTCAGCTTTGAATTAGCCATACTGCCAATAAGTCCGCCTACTGACTCACTCCCTTGAATCTGTGCATTGATTAAACCTACATTGCGGATATCCGCATCCTCAATCTTTCCAAATAAGCCCACATAGCTGCCTTGTCCTTGGTAGCCCTGCTTATCGATTTTCAGATTTTCAATTACATGACCTAAACCATCAAACAATCCTGTAAACGGACTGTTTCCTGCATTTGGTCCACTACCTTCAATCATGCTGCCAATCGGGGTGAAATTAGCGATACTGCCTGCATCAAGATTAGTGCCTAGTGCGTAGTTAGCTACCAAATCATCTTTCATTGCCTGCAAAGCTGTCACATCAGTAATGACTTGAAATTCTTTTAAATTCGCAACATCCGAGCCACGTTGTGTAGTGAAATTTAAACCTTGCCGCAAATGGACCGGAGCTTGTATAAAATAATCCGCATAGGTTGGCATGGTCTGAGCATGAATAGCACTATAAATGATACCGTTGCTGCCATCCGCACTTTGCTGTCCGTATTTCAGTACCAGTTTTCCACCTTCTCCCTGACTGGCATCCACCACATTATTGATATAAATATTATTATAAGCATCCAGTGTCAGTGTTTTTCCACTGTCCCATTGAACGGCATCATTCACTAAAATATCGCCTTTTCCGGCGCTGTCGTTCTGGGTCAGGGCGGAATTGTTCAACCCTGTCGCCTGTGTTTCTGTCGTTTGAATCGTTACATCGGTATTTTTTAGGGCGGCATTCAGTGCTGCACCGGTCATGTTTCCATTTTTAGCAGCCACCACAAAATCTACCGGATCGATCAGCCATGTTCCCGTTTTTCCATGTGTACCGGCCTTTGTACTTACCTGCGCTAGGTCAGCAATATTTACACTGGCAGCAGACGTTTCAATAAAACCGCCATTCTGCCCATTTTTACCTTCAGCTACCAAACTGCCTGAAATATTGACTGCACCCTTAGACATATCGCCTAACAGTACAATTTCACCTTTGGCATTGGTTTCCAAACGGTTTGCCTGAATATAGCCCGTGTGGTTCACTACTGCTCTGCCCAGCTGCTTTTCTGCAACTGCGGTCAAATGCACTACCCCATTATCTGCAATAATGGCGCCGCCATTATCAACCAAGCCCTGCAATGTTCCTTGGTCTATGTCATAGCTTACGAGTTTTCCATTTTGCAGACTGACACGAACTTTATCGGCCGCAGTTAATTTGACCTGACCATTAGGTGCAGTAACAGAACCCGTATTTTTTACAACAGGTGCAATGAGCGCAACCGTACCGCCACTTGCGACCTGAATATCCGCATGATTTTCAACTGCGCCATTTCCCCCACGACCTGCAAAAGTAAACTTGCCTTGCAATAAATCGTGTTCTTGTAAATCCAGGGTAGAAGCAACGATGCCGCCCACATTGACTTGAGCGGTTTTAGAGAAAATTACACCATTTGGGTTAATCAGAAAAACCTGACCGTTCGCATTTAACCGGCCCATAATTTGACTGGCGTTGTTATCCAGCACACGATTTAATGCGACCGAAGATTGATTCTGCTGATTAAAATTGACTGTTGCATGACTACCAATATTAAAAGTGTTCCAATGGGTTGAAAGATTTTGCGTATGTTGATTAATATTTAGCGTATTGCCTGTTTGGGTAAAATCAGCACTGCCAGACATCACCTGCTGTCCTGTTGGCAAAGTTGTCTCATTGATGGCAGCAAAAATGCTGCTACTGAGGGTGAGTAAAACGGTGCCTAAAGCACAGCACATCAGCACTTTAATCGTATTTTTATTTGAATCTGAAACAGTTCCATTGCCAGAATGGCGTTTTGCTGATTCTGATACTGCCTGCCAGCAGTGCATTTTATTATTCCAAACCACTCTATAGAATCTGTTCATGATTAATCTCAGGAAAATTCAAGCATTAATCGATAATTAGAACATTGCACTTTAATGCGGTATATCACTGGAATTGGGTATTTTAAAAATTCAAGAGAGCTTATTAAACTATTATGTTTAAGTTACGTTTTTATAACTAAGATTTTAACCATCCTCATAATGGATCATAAACCCTTAGCTCGCCAGAAATCTCATTCCTGAACTTTTCTATCTAGCGCATGACCTCTATATCGTCCTTTCCTCCAGCAAATATCATTCATAATTTATCTCTACCATCTGAATAAACTCGAATGCAGGCTCTTCATAAGGATGGCTGGCATGGAGTGCTTTTGCTACATTTGCTGCTTGATGCTCCGGCACAATGGTTTCCACTCGCCATTCCTCAACCTGTTCTAGCTCTCCGACTTCGCCAATAAAAGGATTTGCCCCTTTCACTGGTTTAAATTGTCCTGTTCCTAAAACCTGCCAGGCACAATGTTCATAATTGCCAATCCCCCCTGCGCCTGCGTCAAAGACCGCATTTTTGGTCGATTCAAGATGAGATTCGGGAACGTAGTAGATCAGTTTAAGCATGTCAGTGTTTCTCTAGATTCATTGATTGTTATAGTAATACTACATACGTGCGCATCTCTCTATATGCTTTATTAGCTATTCAAAGATAATAAAAATTTAAATAGATAGAGATACAAGTCGTTATTACTTTTCGTGACATTTATCTTACAGTTCAATCTTTTACACTGCTCAAAAAACCTTCTATGTTAAAAACGGGATTTAATTTTATAAATTCGGGATGGAAGTTTTCCATTCACCTCCCGGTCTTAACAACAATATTTTTATTACACCTAAAGTCATTCTAATAAAACAGTGCAATAAGCTATCTTGCGATTTCCAGATACCCTTTACTGTTTCTCTGGCTTTGATCGGGTGTAAGCAACTGGAGAAAATAAATGTTATTCATCATCAGTGTGCTTATTCAATTTTTTGCAGTCTGGGCAATTTTCTTTTTTGGATTGAGCCGTAATAGCGGAGCAATAACGACAATCATTGTTGCAGTAGTCAGCGCCTTTATTAGTCCCTGGTCGCTGATTTTTGGTATTCCGCTCATCCTCATCAGTTTAATTGTGATGATTGATGCATTGCGAATGGCATTGATTACCAAGCCTGCCTATAAGGCTCTGGCGAATGCCATGCCAACTATGAGCACCACTGAGCGCGAAGCTCTGGATGCAGGCACCAGCTGGTGGGAAAAAGACCTGTTTATGGGAGCACCGGACTGGTCTAAATTCGAAAGTTATCCCTATCCCACCCTTTCAGAAGAAGAACAGTCTTTTTTAGATCATGAAGTAGAGCACTTATGCACCATGCTGAATGACTGGGATATCCATCATCATTACAAACATTTAAGCCCAGAAGTATGGAGCTACATTCGTGAAAATGGTTTCTTGGGACTGATTATTCCCAAAGAATATGGTGGCCGTGACTTTAGTTCATTTGCGCAAAGCCGGATTATGAGCAAAATTGCCTCTCGCTCATTGACCGCTGCCGTGAGTTGTATGGTACCCAACTCTTTGGGACCAGGTGAACTGTTACTGCACTACGGCACTGAAGAACAAAAGAACCGTTACTTACCGGGTTTAGCCAAGGGCGAAGAAATCCCCTGTTTTGGCCTCACCAGTCCTGAAGCAGGTTCCGATGCCGGTGCCATTCCCGATACCGGCGTGGTCTGTTATGGCGAGTTTGATGGCCGGCAAGTGCTTGGCCTACGCATGAATTTTTCCAAACGCTGGATTACCCTTGCCCCGATTGCGACCGTGATTGGTCTGGCTTTTAAGCTATATGATCCGGATGGATTATTAGGCGATAAAAACAAGATGGACTATGGCATTACCTGTGCCCTGATTCCTGCCAGCCATGAAGGGGTGAAAGTCGGTGCACGGCACAATCCGGGATCTCCATTTATGAACGGAACAGTAGATGGCAAGGATGTGTTTATTCCACTGGACTGGATTATTGGCGGTGCTGAAAATATTGGGAAAGGCTGGCGCATGCTGATGGAATGTCTGGCAGTCGGTCGTGGTATTTCCCTGCCTGCCTTATCCACTGCGGCCAGTGAAATGACCTATCTAAACGTAGGCGCTTTTGCCAAAATCCGTCAGCAATTCAAGATTTCCGTGGGTAAATTTGAAGGGGTACAGGAAGCCACCAGCGAGATTGCCAGTGATACCTATATGCTGGAAGCTTTCCGTTATCTGGTGACTTGTGGGCTGAATCAAGGCGGTAAACCTGCGGTGATGACAGCCATGGCCAAATACTATGCCACCGAAGCCATGCGCCGCGTGGTCAATCATGGGATGGATGTGGTCGGCGGTCGTGCGGTTCAGCTCGGTCCACGTAATTTTCTGGCGCTGTATTATCTGGCTATTCCAGTTTCTATTACCGTTGAAGGCGCCAATATCCTCAGTCGTTCATTGATGATCTTTGGTCAGGGTTCGATGCGCTGCCATCCCTATCTGTTTGAGGAATTGCAACTGCTGCAAGCCAAGGATAAGGACACAGCACTAAAAAGCTTTAACGATATGCTGTTCAAGCACTTAGGCTATACCTTTAACCGTACCGCACGTGCATTTGCCTATGGCTATATGGGTGGCTCGTCAGATGCACCCAAAAATGTAGATGAATTTACCCGTCCTTATTACAAGATTGTTAACCGTTTAAGTGCCGATTTTTCAGTGACTGCCGATATGTGTTTGGGACTGCTCGCCGGTGATATTAAGCGTAAAGAAATGCTTTCGGGTCGCTTGGCAGATATTCATGCCAATCTGTTTATCAGTACCGCGATTCTTAAATATTATGAACACGGCCAGAAGACTGAAACTGAAAAAGTCCATGCCAAACTGGCTTTGCAAAAATCTCTTTACAACGCTCAGGAAGCTTTCTATGGCCTGTTTGAAAACTTTCCGGTAGGTATGGCAGCAGCTCTGATCAAATTTATCTGTTTCCCGTTGGGCCGACCTTTGAAAAAACCAAGTGACAGCTTAAAACGTGAGTTAGGCGATATCATGATGCAGGAAAATGTCTTCCGTCGTGAACTGAAAAAACATGTGTTTTACACCACTGCGGAAAATGATGTGACTGGTCGTATGGAATCCACCTTTAACATGCTCTTAGAAATAGAACCTCTTTGGGATAAATTTAAAAAGGCTGAATCTAAAGGTAAATTTAGAGGCTTAACTTTTGATGAACGTCTTGCAGATGCGGTAGAAATCGGTTTTATCACTGAAGATGAAGCATCCAAACTAGCAATTTATAATGCTAAACGCTACGACAGTATGCTGACCGATGTTTTTGATTCTGAGCTTGATCAAACTTTGGAACTGGAGAATCCTTATAATTATGAGGAAGAATCCGCTCCTATGCCTGATCCGAAGCAGCAGGAACCGTTATCTCCATAAATAATTTAGAAACAAAAAAACGGCTGAGTAAGGCCGTTTTTATAATCAATTAAGATGAATAATTTACCAATTTTTTTACAAATACAATTCTCTAAGGTTCAATGATAGATTCGTTCCTTAGTTCCCAAGTTGAAAACAAAAATACAGCCATTGTCCCAGCTAAATTAACTGCTAATTCGGCATGTCTTGGAGAAGGTTTAACATTTAATTTTCCTTGACCATGAGCATCACTAATTTTATTCCTTAATGCGCCCAAGCCTTCTACTACTGATGTACATCCACCTAAAATTTGCTTAAATACAGGTTGAGTATGCTGTGAAGGAGACAAATTAAGTTGCTTCGCAGTCAATCTATATAAATGATTTAAATCAGGAGCATCACCATACTCTACAGTTGCCTCATCTAAAATATGCTTACACGTGGATTCCAATAGGGTCCTAGCAATAGTGATGGCACCCTCTGGATCAACTGTACGTCGTTCTAATGCCTTATTCCAAGCAGTATGAATATAACTTGAATCAATCTCAAAAATTGTTTGATTTATTATTTGGTCTAATGGAGAGGAAGTACTTTGTTCCAGAATATCTAAAACTGGTTGAAATGAAGTCCAGATAAAATTTCGTCTTTCAGCATATGACTTATACTCAAATTTAATGAATTGCCAAAATTGACTTAAATTTCGACAGGTTCTTACAAATTTTGGAATGTAGTTTTGTATAGAATTTTCAGTAATGATTTCCTGTCTTAACTTTTGATATTCCTCATCAGACTCACTCCCATTGGTAGCTTGGGATATTAGAATATTTTGTAAAGTCTCAACTTTTATTAGCAAATCTGACATTTTATAAAATATTGAAATTAGATAATTTTATATTACACAAAATGACATTTTATTCAAAAGAATAAAGCCACCTCACGGTGGCTTTTTCAATTTAAAAATTAAGAATTTTGCAGCAAATAATTACCGATCAAGAACAACATTTGTAGCCCTACGACTGCCATAAAAAACATCCAGCCTTTCTTACGTAAAGTCGCTTTATCAATATTTGTATAGATTACAGTTTTTGGCATTGTGTCACCTCGCTTAGAGATTCAATCCTGAACTTGTATTTAGTGAACCATCTTTCTTCCATATTGCATCGAGATTGGGCATAAAACACACAAATACCCCTTCACACCAATATAAAAGCAAAATCCAAACCAAGTCCAGCTGGAGAAATAAAATAAAAAAAAAACTTACAAAACAAAAAGCCACCCTAAAGGTGGCGCTACTAACGGTACTATTTTAAATTATTTTTCCATTTGGTCAAATATTTTCATTAAAACACTTATTTTAATTAATAAAAAAGGGCTGCATTAGCAACCCTTTTTTATTTTTGAAATGATTAACCAATGAACTTACGTGCATTGCGGAACATGCGTAACCATGCACCATCTTCAGTCCATTCCTCAGGTTTCCAGGAATGCTGAACAGCACGGAAGTTACGTTCAGGGTGCGGCATCATAATCGTTGCACGACCGTCTTGCGAGGTCACACCGGTAATTGCTTCTGGTGAACCGTTCGGGTTCAATGGATATTGCTGTGTAGCATTACCCAGGCTGTCTACATAACGCAGGCTGACCTGACTGCCTGCATTTAACGCAGCAATCTTGTCTTCAGTTGCAACCACACGACCTTCACCATGTGCTACCGCGATTGGAAGAATCGAACCTTCCATACCATCTAGCAGAATAGAGTGAGATTTTTCAACACGTACGTTGACTGCACGCGCTTCAAACACTTCTGAAGTGTTACGGTGGAAACGAGGCCAGTTTTCTGCACCCGGAATCAGTGGAGCCAATTGCGACAACATTTGACAACCGTTACAGATACCCAAAGAGAAGGTTTCTTGACGATGGAAGAATTTCTCGAACTGGTCACGCAGCTTAGGGTTAAACAAGACGGATTTCGCCCAGCCACCGCCTGCGCCCATTACGTCACCGTAAGAGAAACCGCCACAAGCCACAATACCTTCGAAGTCATCCAGGCTGATACGGCCAGCAAGCAAGTCGCTCATGTGCACGTCAACAGTGTTGAAGCCCACTTTGTCGAATGCTGCAGCCATTTCAACATGACCGTTTACGCCCTGTTCACGTAAAATCACCATGTTTGGACGACGTGAATTGATAAACGGCGCTTCTACAGGTTCATTCAGGTCAAATGTCGGCTGAGCAATAATACCTTTGTGGTTCTTGTCAGTGATTAAAGCAAACTCAGAATCCGCAGTTTCAACGTTGTCACGTAGACGCTGGATTTGATGCGAAACTTCAGTCCAAGCCACTTGTAAGTCAGCACGTTCAAGCACCAGACCATTTACAGTTAACTGATCAGTGTTGTTGACTGTACCTACTACAGACATTGCATCTTTTAAGCTAGATGCTGCAACTTCTGCTTGAAGTTCTGCCCAATCAGATTTGCTGATTTGAAGAACTGCACCAATTTCTTCGGCAAATAAAGCCTCAGTCGATTGATCTTCAAGCGCTACACCCAGACGTGAAGCAAACATCATTTCTGCAACAGTGGCTAGTAAACCGCCATCACCGATGTCATGATAAGCCTTGATCAAGCCACGGTTGTTCCAGTCCTGAACCAATGCAAAGAATGCCTTGAAGTCTTCGAAGCTGTCTACATCAGGCGTTACCGAACCAATCGCTTTATACACCTGAGCCAGAATCGAACCGCCCAAACGGAACTGACCTTTAGACAAGTCGATACGTACCAGTACTGAATCTTCATTTTTCAGTTCAGGCGTCAAGGTTTTGCGTACATCGGTTACCGGTGCAAATGCGGTAATTACGCCAGACATTGGAGAAGTTACAGACTTGTCTTCGCCTTCGTCGTTCCAGGTGGTACGCATAGACAACGAGTCTTTACCAACAGGAATCGCGATACCCAGCGCAGGACACATTTCCATACCGATGGCTTTCACACCTTCGAATAGAGCCTGGTCTTCACCCGGTTGACCTGCAGCCGCCATCCAGTTCGCAGACAGTTTAATGTCGCTAATCTGGTCAATTTTTGCAGACATGATGTTCGAGATTGACTCAGCCACAGCCAAACGTGCAGAAGCCGCTGGATTTAACAATGCGACTGGCGGACGTTCACCCATCGCCATCGCTTCACCAGTGTAACCCACAAGGCTGGTGGTAGTGACCGCAGCATCCGCTACAGGAACCTGCCAAGGACCGACCATCTGGTCACGCGCAACCATACCGGTAATTGAACGGTCACCGATCGTGATCAGGAACGATTTAGAAGCAACGGTCGGATTTTTCAGAACGCGGAAAATCGCATCTTTCACGTCAGTGACTTTAGCTGCATCGAAGTCATCGCCTTTGCGTTCAATCGTTTCATATGAACGGCTCATGCGCGGTGTACCGCCAAGCATCACCTGCATTGGCATATCCACGGCTTTGTTTTCAAACAATGGATCTTCAACGGTTAAGTGACGTGCTTCAGTCGCTTCACCCAACACCGCAAACGGACAACGTTCACGTGCACAAAGAGATTCAAACAGGCTTAAAGAACTTGGACGAATTGCCAGGACATAACGTTCTTGCGCTTCGTTTGACCAGATTTCCATTGGAGACATGCCTGGCTCAAGTGATGGAATCTTACGCAGGTCAAGCACCGCACCCAACTCATGATCATTCACAAGCTCAGGCATGGCATTGGAGATACCGCCCGCACCCACGTCATGTACAGATACGATCGGGTTGAAATCTTCCATGCGCCAGCAGGCATCAATCACTTCCTGACAACGGCGTTCCATTTCCGGATTTTCACGTTGTACCGAAGCGAAATCGAGGTTTTCACCCAATTTACCGCTGTCTACAGAAGATGCTGCACCACCACCCAAGCCAATCAGCATGGCAGGACCACCCAGCACGATTAACAAATCGCCCGGTTGAATCGCATCTTTTTCCACATGGTCAGGACGGATGTTACCGTAACCGCCAGCAATCATGATTGGCTTGTGGAAACCTTTCACTTCGCCATTGACGTTTTGTTCAAAAGTACGGAAGTAACCATTTAAGGCAGGACGACCAAATTCGTTGTTAAACGCAGCACCACCCAATGGGCCTTCAATCATGATTTGAAGTGGAGATGCCATACGTGATGGCTTGCCGTAGTTTTCTTCCCAAGGCTGTTCAAAGCCTGGAATGTTCAGGTTAGATACCGTGAAACCGGTTAAGCCAGCTTTTGGTTTACCACCACGGCCAGTTGCGCCTTCATCACGAATTTCAC
Source organism: Acinetobacter sp. ANC 4216 (assembly GCF_004331195.1). NCBI lineage: Bacteria > Pseudomonadati > Pseudomonadota > Gammaproteobacteria > Moraxellales > Moraxellaceae > Acinetobacter > Acinetobacter sp. ANC 4216. The sequence goes on from NZ_SJOC01000005.1 coordinate 135,171, forward strand.
CGCCTGAACCGGTCGCAGCACCGGCAAATGGTGCAATCGCGGTTGGATGGTTGTGGGTTTCCACTTTCATCAAAATGTGAGCAGCCTGGCTCTTGTATTTATAAACGTGATGACCTGTTTCATTGTCTTTTTTAGGATAGAAACGCTGCGTGTCAAAGCCCACGATCACAGAAGCGTTGTCTTTATAAGCCGACAATACGTCTGTTGGAGATTCTTTATAGGTGTTTTTGATCATCTGGAACAATGACAATGGCTGCTTTTCACCATCAATGGTCCATTCAGAACCGAAGATTTTATGACGGCAGTGCTCAGAGTTGGCTTGAGCAAACATCATCAGTTCGATGTCGTGCGGATTACGACCCAGCTTGTTAAACGCTGCGGTTAAATAATCAATTTCTTCATCTGACAAGGCAAAACCAAATTCAGAGTTGGCTTTAACCAATGCGTCTTTGCCTTGACCTAAAATATCAATGCTATTTAAAGGTTTTGGTGCAGTTTCGACAAACAAAGCCGCAGCGTCATCAATATGATTGAACACGCTTTCAGTCATACGGTCATGTAAAACCTGTTTAACTTCATTGGATACTTCAGAGATACCTTTTAAAGTAAACAAAACACCGCGTTCTAGGCGGTGTATCGGAGTATTACAGTTGGCAAAAATATCAGTCGCTTTAGAAGACCACGGAGAAATCGTGCCTAGACGTGGCGTTACAAGAATCTGAATTTCATCACTTGCTGCCTGACGAACTTCAAAAGAAGCACCATCATTTAATAATTGTAATGCAGATTGATGCTGCTGTTCGTTGAGCGCTTGATCAAACAGATAAATCCATTGACTTTCAATTGATTGAACAGAACTCATTGACGCAAGACGGTTTAAGAGTTGAGTTTTCTTAAAAGAAGAGTGTGCTGGTGCACCGGCCACGATAAACATGCTGATTTTGGCTCCACGGGCAGGTCTATTTGACCCTACCGCCAATGTGACTTAGAGAGAGCGCATATTCTACTGTGTATTGGTAAAATCAGCTAGATAGAAATTCACGAATGTGGCATCTATTCACTCAAGAACAGAGAAGAATATTTTATTTTTCAGATAAAAATTTTAAAACTCATGAAGATTTAATCGATGAATATCTTGTTTCTAAATATTATCGCAACAACTTGAGTTTATTCCGAATCCTGTATGGGCCATTGATTTTAAGGCATAGTATTCGAATCTTATTTTTTATCTCAACAAATACCCTGCTGTCGACTCCTTCATATAACTTGTCATGAATCCATCTATAGACTGTTTTATTAGAAAGACAAATCATGTCGCCCTACTCTAGTCGGTGAGACTTTTTTTTGGCATGATGAATTCAGGTCTTCACTGAATAATGATAAATGGAACAAATGCGTTGGTTGGAACTGCTTTCGACAGTTCGTATTGGTAGCAAAAAACAAAGTTCAGAACAGGCACGTAGCCCATTTCACAAAGATTATGACCGTATTATCTTTTCACAAAGTTTTCGCCAGTTAAACCGTAAAACCCAGGTGCATCCGTTAACTCAGCACGATGGCATTCACACCCGTTTGACCCATTCGCTGGAAGTGTCGTGTATTGGCCGTTCACTGGGCATGCTGGCAGCGGAAAAAATTAAAGATCAACTCCCTGTGTGGATTTCCCCTGCCGATGTCGGTGCCATTATTCAGGCCGCCTGCCTCGCGCATGATATTGGCAATCCCCCTTTTGGGCATGCCGGTGAATACGCCATTCGTGAATGGTTTGATGATGTATCTCATGGCAATTTTCTGGAAAAATTGACACCGGAAGAACAGGCCGATGTACGCCAGTTTGAAGGCAATGCCCAAGGCCTACGTTTATTGACCAAAATTGATTACCATCCGAATGACGGTGGTATGCGCCTGACTTTTGCCACATTAGGGGCTTATCTCAAATATCCGTGGCTGTCTAAAACCATTGCCTCGCAAGGGGATCGCCCGGCCAGTCAGCGGGCAAAATTTGGCTGTTACCAGTCTGAAAGAGAGATCTTGAAACAAATTGCTGAACAGCTCGGTTTAATTCAGCTCGGTGAATATCATTATTGCCGACATCCGCTCACCTATTTACTGGAAGCCGCCGATGACATCTGTTATGCCCTGATTGATCTGGAAGATGGCATTATTTTAAATATGCTGTCCTATGAAGAAGTCGAACCGATTTTTCTCGACTTAATCTCGGATTATGGCAAGCCCGAAGAACTGTCCATGCCAACCACCACATGGCAGCAAAAAATTGCCGCTTTACGTGGCCGGGTGATGAAACGGCTGGTGGATGAAGTCACCACGGCATTTGCCAAACATCACTTTGAAATTTTATCGGGTCAACTGAAAGGCAGTTTATTGCAATATTGTTCAGAAGATATTGAACATGGCATTGAACGGGCAAAAAACCTGGCGCGTGACAAGATTTTTGAACATCCGCAAAAGGCGGGTCTGGAAATTATCGCCCATCAAAGTCTGCAAAACATTCTGGATGCCTTTATTCCGCTGACGACACCGCATAAGACTTTAAGCTTTAAAGAACAGCGCTTGATGTCCATGCTGCAACGTGCCGGTGTCAATTTTCAAAGCAACCACTATGAAAATATTATGCAGGTGCTGGACATTATTTCTAAATTCTCAGACCATCAGGCCTACAACCTGTCGCAAGAGTTACAGGGCAATAAAGCCGGCTTGATGTAAAGATGTTGCAGCTATTCTGACTGGAATTTCTGCTAAATTTAAACCATTATGCCTGAGCATTTTGCCTTTATGACAAATGCTCTCTACTATGCAACCAACGATAGATAAGTGAATAAATTAACATGATTGGATGTCTTATTGGCGAGGTGTTGGCTCTAGAAGCACCGACAGTATTATTAAATGTAAATGGTGTGGGCTATGAAATCGACACCCCGCTTTCAACATTTTGCCAATTACAAAAAGGCCAGAAAGTTACACTATGGACGCACCTGGCCGTTCGTGAAGATGCGCAGCTTCTGTATGGCTTCCTGAATGCACAGGAAAAAACCATCTTCCGTACCCTGCTGAAAGTCAACGGCGTGGGTCCTAAAATGGCACTGGGTATTCTGTCGACTTTAAGTGTAGAAATGCTCATTCATACTGTTGAACATGAAGATGTAAATACCCTGGTCAAAGTTCCAGGGGTGGGTAAAAAAACCGCTGAACGCTTGATGATTGAACTGCGTGACCGCTTCAAAGCCATGTCAGCTGGCACGACACCAGGCAATTCTACCGTAGAGCAAATCCAGTTTAGTGGTAACTCCGCTGTCGCCGAGGCAGAAGCGGCGTTACAGTCATTAGGTTATAAACCTTTAGAAGCACAAAAACTGATTAATGCCGTTAAAGCTGACTATACTGAAGCTAGCGACATTATCCGTGCTGCATTAAAGTCGATGAATAAATAAAAATGTCCAACAATCTTGGATACACGTAGGCGACATGGATGTCGCCGTTAGATTGACTTGCGCTACGCTTTAAAGCAGTGCTTAAAGCTTGCTCAGGATATATCCTCAATCTAACAAAAGATTTTTGTTACTTTTGATCTTTCAAAAGTAAAACAATGCCTACACAATGGTAGTTAAACACAAATCATTAGTTGAGGCTGTGCTTTATGCAGCATCAAACAGCTCCAATAAAGAAATTAAGTTAAATAGATATGCAAGACCGTCTCATCAGTGGTTCTGAAAAACCCGAAGATCATTTTGATCGCGCCATTCGCCCCACTTCCCTGGAAGACTACATTGGTCAGCCTGTGGTACGCGAGCAAATGGAAATCTTTATTGGCGCAGCCCGTGGCCGTGGCGAAGCACTTGACCACACCCTGATTTTTGGCCCACCCGGTCTGGGTAAAACCACGCTTGCCAATATTATCGCGCGGGAAATGGGCGGTAATTTAAAATCGACTTCTGGTCCCGTTTTAGAACGTGCAGGCGATCTGGCCGCCATGCTGACTAACCTGGAAGAAGGCGATGTTTTATTTATTGATGAAATTCACCGTCTTTCTCCAGTAATTGAAGAAATCCTGTATCCAGCCATGGAAGATTACCAGCTGGATATCATGATTGGTGAAGGTCCTGGCGCACGTTCCATTAAACTGGATTTGCCACCATTTACCTTGGTCGCTGCAACCACACGTGCGGGCTTGCTTACCTCTCCACTGCGTGACCGTTTTGGTATTGTGCAACGTCTGGAGTTTTATTCGGTTGCAGACCTAACCCATATTGTTTCGCGTTCAGCGAATTTAATGGATGTGCCTATCACTGAAGAAGGGGCTAAAGAAGTTGCCCGTCGTGCACGTGGTACACCGCGTATTGCCAACCGTCTGCTGCGTCGTGTGCGTGACTATGCCCAAGTCAAAGGTACCGGTGAAGTGACTCAGGAAATGGCACAACGTGCACTGGATATGCTGAATGTCGATAAAGATGGTTTAGACACTTTAGACCGTCGTTACTTGAGCATGCTGTTAGAACGTTTTGATGGCGGTCCTGCCGGTGTGGAAGCTTTAGCTGCCGCTATGGCTGAAGATTCAGGTACATTGGAAGATGTGATTGAACCTTACTTGATTCAGCAAGGTTATACCATGCGTACAGCACGGGGTCGTATTGCGACTAATATGGCGTATTTGCAGTTTGGAATGACACCGCCAGAGCCGAAGGATAAGTAATTTTAGAGCCCATTAATTGGGCTTTAATTTTAGTAAATTTCTAAAATTTCATTCAGTATAAATTTCGCTTTCTCAATTTTTTTCATACAATCTATTGAATAATTTCCAAAATTATCTCTACCTCTAATTAAAGAATTACGAACATCTAAAGCCGACATATAAACGTCTTTAAGAGTATTTGCTATTTCCTCATAATCCTTTTTACTAATTCGCAAATAATAAAGTATGATTTTTGATCGTTCAATTCCTAGTACTTCAAAGGACTTTCCAATCTCATTAAAAAACAAATCTTGGTAAGAATTCGGTTCTATTTTTTCTAGAAAATCATATCCTTTATGCTTTTGCTCCAACAAGGTTATCTTCAAAAGAAAATTTTCAGCTTCTACTATAAATCTTACTATCGAACTATGTAATAAATTTAGATTTTCAGTATTTTGAGCATTTTTGTTTTGATCATTCTGAAGTTTTTGTTGTTGTTCAAATAATCTTTGATTTAAATCTAAAGCTACTTGTTCAGAACTTTTAATTTGAGCAATCACAGTATCGAAAGACTGTCTCGTTAAATCAAAACTTCTCCGCCCATACCAATATGCTAACCATGTTGCAAAACCACCAAGAATGAGGGCAATAATTACCGATAGTGCAAAAGAGGAAATTGCGGTTGTATCTGTGGAATGATTTAAATCCAAATACACTTTCTGCCCATTTGGCTGTTGCAAAATAATAGCTTGTGTATTTTCTTGTTGCGGTACTGTCCATGGAAGCTGGATCATTAACGCTTGTTTGCCTTCTTGTTCTGCCATCTTTCCCCCAACTTATTTTTAAATATTCCTTAGGGTTATCTTAAAGGTTTTTTCTTTTTAATTTAAATTAATTAGATACTTATAAATTAGAGATGACACGTACCTCTTCCACCAACATCAGCTCACACGCACCATTCCCTGTATCTTCACGACTCAAAGAACTGCGCCACTTCCAGCCATCAGCAGCCGAGACCTCAACCAGTTGTCCTTTCAAATAAATCAAATCATCCTGATCAATCTCTTTCAGCTGTTTTGCAATCTGTTTCGAGGCCGGGATCAAGTGTGTATTGGCGCTGTGCGTTGAAATTTCATTCACAGGTATAGGGGGTGCATTTTCATAACGCCAGTAATACCAGCGATTACTCTGACTAATCGACAACTGCTTATAAACAGCAGGATTGGTCATGCTGCCCCATCCCAAAGCAAAATCAACGGGACTGAGTTCCGCCTCTCGCCCAAAACTATAGTCTTCTTTGGATAGAACCCGAAACTCGCCAGCATAAGGCTGCAAATTTGTCATGCTATAGCCATTAAACTGATGAATCCCCGCTGTGGTTTGATAATCAGCAGCATCTGAAATACCTTTATCCGGTTTCAGCCAATATGACCAAAGTGCAAAACCAATGGCGAAAATGATGAGATATTTCAAAAAACGGTTCATTTTAAACTCTAATATTTACCCGTCATGCAATGCGCCATCCATAGATTGAATCAAATGAAATCGCTAAGCATAGATTCAAAAAGTAAGTGTTATATACAAATTTTATAAACTCACTCTCACATGAAATACATAATTTTACAATGTAAAAAAGCGAATAAAGCCCTTTTAGAACAAACATTAATACTTAATATACTTTTAAAGTATAAACAAATACTTAGAGGGTTTTGATTAAATTTAAAACAATATGCAATTCTAGAAAGTCACTTTAACTATTTCAAACTCTTAAGGTTCTCCCAAGATATGAACATGTACAAGCAGATTTCCCTTTGTCTTCCACTTCTCTTTTGTAGCCAACTCAGCCTTGCTGACTGGATTGATGATTCCGTTAAAAACGTAGAAGCCCACACCATTAAGCTGCGGGAACATATTCATCAACATCCTGAACTTGGCAATATGGAATTCAAAACTTCTGAGCTGGTACAAAAAGAGTTGAAATCTTATGGCTTTGAAGTGCGCAAAGGCTATGCCAAAACAGGTGTAATTGGGGTGCTTAAAGGCGCGAAACCGGGTCCGGTCATGGCACTCCGTGCCGACATGGATGCCCTTCCGATTGAAGAAAAAACTGGACTCCCTTATGCCAGCAAAGCCAAAGCCATGTATCAGGGTGCAGAAACGCACGTCATGCATGGCTGTGGTCACGATGCGCATACCGCGATGTTACTGGGTGCAGCCAAAGCCCTGGCAGCCAATAAAGATAAAATTGCAGGTACAGTGGTATTCGTATTCCAGCCGGCTGAAGAAGGCGGTGCCGATGTCGATAACTTTAGCCAAGGCCATTTAATCGGTTCACGTAAAATGATTGCCGATGGTGCATTGGACAATCCAAAACCGGAAGTGATTTTTGGTATGCACGTCATGGCAGGTATGCCAAGCGGCAATATCTTATATAAAGATGGCGCGATTCTGAACAGTGCCGATCATTTACGCATTCAAGTGAATGGCAAACAAGTCCACGGCTCCATGCCTTGGCTGGGTCGCGATCCAATCTATGCTTCTTCGCAAATGATCAACAACATGCAAAGTTTGATCAGCCGTAATGCAGATTTGACCAAAGGCATGGGCGTAGTCAGTATTGGCAGCATTCACGGCGGAACAACGGGGAATGTCATTCCCGATCAGGTGAATATGGTCGGCACCATTCGTTCTAACAGTGAAGATGTCCGCCAGGGCATTTTAAAAAATTTGCCTAAAATGCTAGAACATAATGCTGCTGCAAATAATGTCACTGCAAAAGTGGAAATTGCGCCATACGCGCCTGTGACCACCAATGACAAAACCTTAACAAAACTGATGCAACCCACACTGGCTCAGGTGAATGGCGAAGACAAACTGCATGTGCTGGACAACAATGCCAGTGCCAGCGAAGATTTTTCATATTATGGTCAGCTGATGCCATCCTTGTTTGTCTTTGTAGGCGCAACGCCTGCCGATCAGGACATGACCAAAGCCGCGCCGAACCATAACCCGTTATTTATCGTCGATAATGCGACCTTAAAAACCGGGGTAGAAAGCCATGTGCGCTTTATCCTGGATTATCCAAAAGTTGCCGAACAGGTACAGGCAGACTGGAAAAAGATGCAAGCTGCAAAAAAATAAAGTCCATTTTTAAAAAAGTGAGCATCCTTTGCTCACTTTTTTTACATCTATGTAAAGGTCTTGACGATTGAACACAGAATAGATTTCATTTGAAACCTTGTGCCATTGGACTCAAATCTCAGAATGATAAACTGCAATGCGTTACACAGCTTGACTCTTGGCAGAAAAAACGTCATTTCTCACAGTTTTTTAACCTGCTAAAAGTACAGCTAAAACCATAAAACTGAATTGAAAAATGGGATCCATCATGGCGAATAAATTCGAATTCAACATTCGTGTATATATTGAAGACACCGATGCAGGTGGCATTGTCTATCATGCTAACCATATTCGTTTTATGGAACGTACCCGTACTGAATGGTTACGTGCGGCGGGTGTTGAACATTACTGGCACCAAAAAGATTATCACTTTGTGGTCCATAAAATTAACGTAAAATATGCACGCCCTATCCTGATGGATGACCTGATTACTGTTACCGCGAGTGTAGTTTCGTGTAAAGCGACATCATTTGTATTGCAACAGAATATTTATCGTGGTGAAATCATGCTTGCATCTGGTGAAGTCGAATTGGCATGTATCAGTGTAGACGGCATGCGTCCAACACGACTTCCTGAGGAAATCCGTTCACTAATTCTGAAAGAGTTAGGACAAGACTAAAAAAATTTATTGGCACATTGTAACTATGGCAACACAACTAGAATCTTCGCTACACGTATCAGATCTTATTTTACAAGCAAGTCCTGTCGTTCAACTGGTAATGCTGCTGCTCCTTCTGGCATCACTATATAGTTGGTATCTGATTGCTAAGTTACATATGAGTTATAAAAAAGCCCAGGCCGAAGATCAACACTTTCAAAAAATCTTCTGGTCGGGCGCCGAATTAAACACCCTGTATAACAATGCCCAGCTCAATTCCAAACGTGTAGGTCTGGAAGATATCTTTTATCAGGGCCTGGGTGAATTTTTAAAACTCAAAAAACGCAATGCGCCTGCCCAGCAAAGCATTGAAGGCACAGAACGCCTTTTACGCGTTGGCTTGAGCCGTGATCAAGGCAATCTGGAGCAGGGTTTGGGTGCGTTGGCGAGCATTGGTTCCGTTGCTCCTTATGTCGGACTGTTCGGTACGGTTTGGGGCATCATGAATGCCTTTATTGGCCTGGCAGATGTCGATCAGGTGACGCTGGCCACTGTTGCTCCGGGTATTGCCGAGGCACTGATTGCAACTGCAATTGGCCTGTTTGCCGCCATTCCTGCCGTTTTGGCCTTTAACCATTACACTGCAAAAGGTGAAGCAGTTTATTCAGACCGTGCTTTATTTGCTGAAGAAATGGTGGCGCTATTACAACGTCAAACTGTGGATTCTGCACAGGAAAATGACTGATGGCGATTCAACGTTCCGGACGCTTTGAGCGTATCAAAAAACCGTTAAAAAGCGACATGAATGTCGTGCCTTATATTGATGTCATGCTGGTACTTCTGGTGATTTTTATGGTCACTGCCCCCATGATTACGACCGGTGTAAAAGTTGATTTGCCTCAAGCCAATGGCACACCCATGCAGGCCGAAGACCGCCCTGCCATTGTTACGCTTGAAACGGATGGCACCATTAAACTTGAAGATAAATCACATAATAATGATGTACTTACACTGGACGAATTAAAAGCGGTACTGACTGAATCGCAACGCGAAGCTTCAGCACAGAAAAAACAGATGAGTGTACTGATTAACGGCAGTGAATCTCGTCCTTATGGTGAAGTCATGAAACTCATGTCTGCCTTACAGGATGCAGGATTAACTCAAGTAGGTTTACTGACTGAGCCATTAAAATAATTTATGAAAGATTTCACAAAGCCACAATCTAAAGAAAAAACGATTGCGCTTGGATTTACCATCGGTGTCCATGTGGTGGCACTGACTGGCTTACTTTTTTTAGGCATGAGTAAACCACCTGAGCCTCCCAAAAAAATCACGACGGTTTTAGTTAAACCTGAAGATTTAAAACCTATGACACGTGAAGTCACAGAGTTTGATGAAACAGCCCACAAAAATGTCGCCGAGCAAATTACCCAAACGGCTGAACCAAGTGTGGAACCTGCTCCGGTGATTCCAGTTGCGCCCCCTACTCCAGCACCAGTAAAACCTGATACTGATAAAGCCGCACAGCAAGCCAAGGCGGCTGCAGAAGCGATGCAAAAAGCTGAACAACAAGCCGCTGAAAATGCAAAAGTTGCTGAAGCGAATAAATTAAAAGCCCAAGCTAAAGCGGAGGCTGCTGAAAAAGCCAAAGCTGATGCGGCAAATAAAGCCAAGACAGAAGCAGCTGCCAAAGCAGAAGCTGATGCCAAACGCAAAATAGATCAGGCTGAACGTGCGAAAGCAGAAAAATTAAAGGCGGATGCACTAAGAAAAGCGGAAGCGGATAAACAACGCGCTGAAGCCGCTGCTAAAGCTAAAATAGATGCAGCGAATAAAGCCAAGGCAGATGCAGCTGCGAAAGCAAAAACTGATGCTGCAAATAAAGCTAAGGCTGACGCTGCTGCCAAGGCTAAAATAGATGCAGCAAATAAAGCCAAAGCTGAGGCCGCTGCAAAAGCAAAAGCAGATGCAGCTAATAAGGCAAAAGCTGAGGCCGCTAACAAAGCCAAGGCTGATGCCGCTGCAAAGGCGAAAGCAGATGCGGAAGTACGTGAACGTGCCGCGGAAGAAGCCAAAGCATCAGCTGCTAAACAGGCTGCAGAAGAAGCGGCAACCAAAAAGGCTGAAGCAAAGAAAATTGCCTCAACTGCAAAACGTGATTTTGAAAATAAAATCAAACGTGCATGGGACATTCCAAGTGGTTCATCAGGTCAAAAAGCTACTGCCCGTGTGACTTTAAGTGATAGCGGTTCGGTTCAATCCGTGATTGTCAACTCGAGTGACCCTGACATGAAAGCCAGCGTAGAAGCCGCAGTTCGGGCAGCTGCACCTTATCCTATGCCATCCGATCCAGATGCACGACGTGAAGCAAGAACCTTTACTTCGAGCTTTATGGCGAAATAGTATAAAAAGCCACATCAAATTTTGATTGATGTGGCTTTTTTTGGCATTTAAACTGGACAGCCGATAAAACAGATAAAATTTTATTCACTTTTCACAGTCTTATAACAGTTTAGTCATCATGATGTGCTTTCAATCATTCAAAATCATGCCATTATGTGACACAAGCAAATTCACAATAATTTATATCTTTTAGAGTACGTAGCAGATGATGGAAATGACGCGTAAACATCTACTTTGCCTGACCATTTTGACCGCTTTAAACCCGGTATTAGCCACCCAATCTCATGCTCAGTTACATCTGGAGATTGCCAAGGCCCCTGAAGAAGCACCAAAAATTGCCATTATTCCATTTAATAATGATCAAAGTATTTATCCAATCGTCGAAAACGACCTGAACCGTTCCGGCAAATTTTCCAGTGCTTCCAAAAATCTTCCTGCAACAGCAAGCATGAATGCTCCAAATGCAGAAGCCTGGAAATCTGCCGGTGTTCCCTATGTGGTGACCGGAACAGTGAAAACAACGGACAATGGCAGTTTTGAAGTTCATTATCAGCTCTATGATGTAGAAAAACAGCAATACCTATTAAATGAATTATTGACTGTACCTGCTTCACGTATTCGTCAAGCCGGCCACATGATCAGTGATGCCATTTATCAGGCATTAACCGGTATTCCAGGTGATTTTAGCGGTCGTATCGCCTATGTACTGCGTAACCCTGCCACCCCGGAACAGCGCTATACCCTGCAAATTGCCGATACCGATGGTGAACAGCCGAAAACCATTCTGACTTCCCGTGATCCTATCCTGTCACCGGCCTGGACCCCAGACGCGAAAAAAATTGCGTACGTTTCATTTGAAACCAAACGTCCGGCCATTTACGTACAGGACCTGGCTACAGGGAAACGTGAAAAACTGGCCAGTTTCCGTGGGCTGAATGGTGCACCGAGCTTCTCACCAGATGGCAAAAACATGTTGTTTACGGCTTCCATGCATGGCAATCCTGAAATCTATCAAATGAACCTGGATACGCGTGAACTACAGCGCATGACCAGTGACAGTGCCATTGATACCGAAGCGCGTTATGCTCCTGACGGTAAATCCTTTATTTTCACCTCTGACCGCGGTGGTTCAGCACAGATTTATAGCTATAATTTTGCCAATAGCACAAGTAAGCGTCTGACCTTCCGGGGCGCATTTAATGCCCGTGGTACATTAAGTGCAGATGGCAAAAAAATTGCTTTGGTCCATCGTCCAAGTGGCAGCAATTACAAAGTTGCCATTCAGGACATCAACACCGGTATTACCAACATTCTTACCCCGACCAGTCTGGATGAGTCACCAAGTTTCTCTCCAAATGGTCAAATGGTGGTCTATGCAACCCGTGAAGGAAATCGAGGCTTATTGTCCATCATGTCACTGGATGGCCGTTTCCGCATGAACTTGCCAAGTGAACAGGGCGAAGTTCGCGAACCGGCTTGGGCACCAAAATAACAATTTAATTTTATTAATCTAAAGTAATGATAATCATGGAGATAAAGATGAAAGCAGTTCAATTATTGGTACTTCCTGTACTTGCTACAGCGCTGGTGATGACTGGATGTGCCAGCCGCAAACCGGCTGCTGAAATCCAGGCAGGGCAAAATCCGAGTGAGGCCATTAGCGTCAGTACTGAGGGTCTAAGTGAAGATGCAGCCTTGAATGCACAGAACCTGGCAGGTGCATCATCTAAAGGGGTCACTGCTGCGAACAAGGCGTTCTTGGCCAAGCGTGTGGTTCACTTTGACTATGACAGCAGTGAACTTTCAAATGAAGACTATCAAACCCTTCAGGCACATGCCCAATTTCTTGTCGCCAATGCCAATTCAAAAGTTGCTTTGACCGGTCATACAGATGAACGTGGTACCCGTGAATACAACATGGCTTTGGGTGAACGCCGTGCCAAAGCTGTAGAAAGTTTCCTGCTGACGAACGGTGTTGCTGCAACCCAATTGGAAGCCGTGAGCTATGGTAAGGAAATGCCGATTAATCCAGGTCATGACGAAAATGCATGGAAAGAAAACCGCCGCGTAGAAATCAACTATGAAGCCGTTCCCCCTCTATTAAAATAAGGGTTCCAATAAAAAAGCGCTCAATTTCGAGCGCTTTTTTTAAGCTTTCTCAGATGCCTGAGAGGCTTCTTGCGGATGCTGCATGGATTCAATCAGATCATGCTTGTTGAATTTTTTGTATTCAGGTTTAGCTTCATATGCTTTCCACGCTTCTTTCACTTTTTCGGCAGAAATATCATCTAAACTCATAGCTTCATTTGGCGTTGGAGTCGCATCAAACTTTTGCGTTGTCATAATTATGCTCCTATCACGTTTTCCATAACCTATAGACCCCAACATAGCATTTTCCACAGAACTTACAAGAGTAAAATCGCGACAAATAGTCGAGTTTAATTGTTCTTTTGCCGCGTTCTCATCTAAAATAGCTGCCCATATTCTTTTGATAATTTTTTATCATTTTCTAATTGGAGCTTTCCTGTCATGTCATACCTCACCCTTTCCCAGTATTTACAACAACAAAACGGGAATCTTACACCTGAATTAGCTCAAGTTATTGAAACAATTGGCAATACATGTAAAGACATCGATCAATTATTGCAAAAAGGTGCTTTGGCTGGTGTTTTAGGGAGTGCACAACACGAAAACGTTCAGGGTGAAGAACAAAAGAAACTTGATATTATTTCAAATGATTATTTAATTGATGCCCTAAAAGTTCATCCACACGTGGGTGGTCTGGCTTCTGAAGAATTGGACGAATTCACTCCAGCTCAAGAAAACGGCAAGTATCTGGTATTGTTTGATCCTCTTGATGGTTCTAGCAACATTGATATCAACATGTGTGTCGGGACTATTTTCTCGATTCTTCCAACAAAACATGCGCTAACCCAGGCAGAAGATTTCTTGCAGGCAGGTACCAACCAGGTCGCAGCAGGTTATGTTCTTTATGGTCCATCTACCATGATGGCGCTGACTGTAGGTGCGGGTGTGGTATTCTTTACTTTCGACCCAGAATCTAAAGAATTTTTGCTGACTTCTGAAAATATTCAGGTTGCAGCAGATACCAAAGAATATGCGATCAATGCATCGAATCAACGTCATTGGGAAGCACCGGTAAAACGTTATATCGACGAGTTGCTTGCAGGTAAAACAGGCCCGCGTGAAAAAGACTTCAACATGCGTTGGGTGGCGTGTATGGTGGGTGATATCCACCGTATTCTTTGTCGTAGCGGTATCTTTATGTACCCATATGACACTAAAGACCCGAAAAAAGCCGGTCGTCTACGTTTAATGTATGAAGCCAACCCTATGAGTATGCTGATGGAACAGGCTGGTGGCGCTTCAACAACGGGGCGTGTACGTATTCTGGACATACAGCCGACTGAACTTCACCAACGTGTTCCTGTTGTGATTGGTTCTAAAAACGAAGTTGACCTCGTAACTGGCTATCATAATTAATTTTTTATAGCGGAAGTAAGTCCTCATGACTTGCTTCCGTGGATTTATTCTCCCATGCCGACTATTTTTCTAGAATCAAAAGACAATCCTAAAATTAAGCACTTGCGTGGCTTAATTGAGCAAAATTCTTATCGTAAAAAACAAGGTCAAACCGTACTTGAAGGTACCCATTTGTGTCTGGCCTGGTTAGCAGAAGATAGAAAAATCAAATCTATTTTTACTACCGAACAGGCTTTAAGCCATCCCGATTTTGACCGTATTGCCGAGCAATATCAGGGTGCAGTCTTTGTTATTAGTGAATCCCTGTATAAGGATTTAAGTACGCTCGGTACCACACTGGCTTGTCTTGCCATCGTCGATTTACCCAGCTCCCGAAATGCACTCGATTTCACAGCAGACACCTTGATTCTGGAAAATATTCAGGATCCGGGCAATGTTGGTACATTACTCCGCTCTGCCGCCGCCGCTGGTATTCGCCAAATTGTCTGCACCAAAGGTTCAGCTTCGCTCTGGTCGCCACGGGTACTCCGTGCCGGAATGGGCGCACATTTTTCCTTGCATACTTATGAAAATGTGGCACTGGAAGATATTTTGTCTCAATTCAAGATTCCGGTATACGTAACCAGTTCACATGAATCAGAAAGCTTGTATACGAAAGATTTGACTCAAGCTTGTGTCTGGATTTTAGGCAACGAAGGCCAAGGTGTTTCTGAATATGCGCTTGCACATGCACAGGCGGTTTCAATTCCCCAGCCTGGCGGACAGGAATCGTTAAACGTTGCCATCGCCGGTTCAGTCTGTTTCTTCGAGATGGTTCGCCAGCGTTTATAAACAGCTCTTTCGTTACTTTATTTTAAACATCACTGGTGGATGTTTAAAAATAGACTACACTAGAAAAATAATATTATTTTTGTCAACCAAACCATTATTTCCAACGTTATATAATTATGAAATTGGAAATAATGGTGGGTATCCAATGACAGGATTTTCCATCTCTATGGATTCAGCACCGAAACAGTCTCAGTCGGAAAATTTAAGTACTTTGAAGAGTACGGCTGAACAACGCCTGAAGATTTTTATGCAGGATGTGACTGGACGTGCCCTGGTCATGATGGAAAGTGCGACCCAAGGTCAACAAGGCATTGCGATGGATTTGGTACAGGAAGCATTTATTTCCTTGCACAAAGCCTATGCCGATAAATCGACTGATGAATGGTATCCCCTGTTTTATACCATCTTAAACCATAAACTGCAGGACTGGCGCAGAAAGGAAGCCCGTCGGGCGCAACCTTTTTCTTTTTTCAAGAAAGTTAGTCTGGATGATGATGATATTGAGCTGAATGATATTGTCGATGAAAACACTCCCAGTCCCTTCGATTTTCTTGATCAAGCCGTGACGGCCGAAGAAATAAAAGAAGCCATCGCTCAGCTTCCTGTTCGCCAGCAACAAGCCTTTATGCTTCGTGCCTGGGAAGGTTTTGATACACACACGACGGCACAAATCATGCAGTGCAGTGAAGGTAGTGTAAAAACTCATTATCACCGTGCTATTCAAGGTCTCCGGGCTGCTTTAGCACATTTGAATCCATATCGTGGAGGGTCATCCGAATGAAACAAGATGATTTCTTAAAACAAGTTACTTCCAAACTCGATGGGCTCGCACAACATCACCAAGCTAAACCTGTGGTGATGAATCACGTGATCGAAGAAATTCAAGCACGGGAAACATCCCGTTATGGTCTTTGGAAAATGTCAGGTTTTGCTCTTGCTGCAGCCATAGCTGGATTTGTGGTGTTGCCAGACTCCTTTGAAATGTCAACAAAACCTCAAAATCAAGTGGTGGTGACTCCAAAACTATCCCCTCAAATGGTTGAAGATTTGGAAATGTTACTGGTATTAGGTGAGGATAAGGTTCCACATGGCAGCTAAAAAATTAGCATTTGCTTTTTGTGCACTCGGATTTTTACAAACCAGTTTTGCTGGTTTCGAACGTTTTTGGATTTTTTCCAAAGATGCCGATACTCAAGTTGCAGAAACCTGGGAAACATTATCCGATAGTGAACAACGTGCACTCATTCAACGTTACCAATCGCTGAAAGAATTACCTGAAGCCCAAAGTACCACCTTACAGCAACGTATGGATTGGTTTACCCAGCTTCCAGAGCAAGAAAAACAAAAAATGCGTGAAACCTGGCAGAAAATGAGCAGCCAGGAACGTAGAGAATTAGGTCTCCGTATGCAAAAGGCGACACCCGAAGAGCGCCCCCTCATTCGTGAAGAATATATCAGTAAATATTTCCCACAAACGACTACCATTCATTAATCATGTGATTATTTTTAAAAAGTTAAAGTCAAAAAAGCCGCTGAAGTCAGCGGCTTTTTTATCACTTCATGCGATAACGTCGATATAAAGTTAAACCTAGAAGAGCAAATACCCCATACACTCCGAATGAACCCCCACCACTCGATGTTGAATTGGTATTCTGGGCAGTGTTGTTTAAATAAATAGTTGCCGTATTCGATCCCAATCCCTCAGCATCATATATTTTATAAGTCACCGGATAATCGAACTGACTGAAATTATTCTTAACTGCAAAATGTAATTTTCCACCATAACATATATTGCTGACATCATTACCAGGACAAGGACCCTGACGCTCTGCCGTCATAGTCAACCCAGCTGGTAACTTCTCAATTTGGATTGGAATCTCTTGTCCTTGTTTATCCTGGTAAAATGCTGGTTTTGCTGCAGGTAAAGTAGAAGTCAGGCCATCACCATCATCATGATCATTTTCCAGAGGATTAACGGTTATTTCCAGATTAGAACTTGAGCTAATTGAATAGATATCGTTCTTTGCAACAGGAGTAATATTGACAAAACTTGCCTGTAAAATACCTGAAGACTGCTTGGCTTCACCACCTTTCTCTTTAAGCGTGTATTTACAGTAGGCATAATCAGCAGGATTCAGCAATTCACCGCGTGTGCGATAGATCATGATCTGTTTAAAATCTGCATTCCATTCGCATTTTAAGTCATCCAGTCCACCTTTTAGCACAGCATTACCACCGGTGACGGTGAGTGTGCCAATGCCATAAGGCTCAACTTCAACGGTATAGTTATCGGCATTTAAACTCTTGATGCGATAATCTTCACCCGATGTATCACTTACCCGCTCTTCTGTAGGAATCGCCAGTACAAATGGATCAAAATAAATTGCACGGTATTTTTGGTGCTGCTTGGTATATGTCAACAGGTTTTCATATTGAACTAATTCCTCTTTGAAATCATTGATCCCGGTTGAGTTTTTAACTCCTTCTGCAATTAATGCCTTAAGTTCATCAATATTGGACTGATAAAATTCCAATAAACTAATAATCGAGCTATTTTTTAAATCTGTAATATCTATAGCGGATAAATTCATACGTTCAACCGAACCAATATCGCAGCTATTCTTTTTGCTTGGTTCAAGTTGTAAAACCGTATCTAAAAAACGGCTTAAACCGCGTTGATCAAAATCACTGCAACCTGAACGATTGACATCAATTAAATCTGCTGCATTTTGATTATCTCTTGGATAATATAAAGGCAAGAACATATTATATGCTGATGATTCTGTCATCCTAGACAGTAAGCTAGAAAAACTGATATTAGAGACATCTAAGTTTTTCGAACTTTCAATCGTGGATTCTAAAGCAATTTTTGGTAACACACATTGATTTAATCCTGTCGCCAAGTTCAAGGCATTATTGCTTGCAACAAAGATCATTTTTTCACTCGGAACACCATTATCCGAGTTATAACGACAAGATTTATCCGAATTATTAAAAGCTAAGATATTAAATGCGAAAACTTTGGCGCCCGACTCATCATATAAAAACGTGCTATATCCCGAGTTTTCTACAATCGTATTACTGATAGCAGTAAAAGTCGAATAAGGGCTAAAACGATCTAAACCGTCGCTTACTGCCCGTAGAATGCTACCGCTGCTTGGGTTTGCTATATTCTGTGCAATCGTATTCGCAGATAAGTTTATATTTGCAACACCACAAAAATCCAATGTACTGGCACTGGCGGTCGAACCATTCTGAATAATACTGCTTTGAGAAATAGTCACTGCAGGTTTGGTATCACCCAGATTGCTATAACAATCCATTGCGATAACACTGCCTTTATTGGCCTGATTTCCTTGAATTAAGCTGTTACTTATCTTGACTTCTTTTTCAATATTTTGCGCAATATTATAAATTGCCCCACCCGCAATATCTGCTTTCGAGTTTAGAATTGCACCTTTATTGAAGCTTAAAGTCCCACCGAGTAATAATGCTCCACCCCGACCATTTTCAGCATAACCTTTTTCAAGTTGAATATCATTTAGCGTTAGACTGCTTTCACTCTCGCTGGTATTAAAAATTCTTGAACGATTTTCACCACTAATAATAGTTTTGATCTGTTCAAATGCAGGATATTTTTGCGTCAGTTTATCTTTTTCATCATAGTTAAAACGTGAAATACCACTAATCACCAAAGCCGATTCTGGCACCAGCTCTGAATTTAACCTATATGTACCAGCTTCTAATTGAATCTTATCCGCTACACCATTCAGTGTATTTCCGGGAGTACACCCCCCATAAGCTGTATTTTTTTTCGCAGTAATGATTGCTTCACGCAATGAACAAGCATTTGTGTTCTCGCCATTTTCATCTACAAATGTTGTGACTTTAATGGTTTTATCCTCTGCTGCCATTAATGACATAGCGGATAAAACCATCACACAGAGCAATCCTTTTTTATAATTGTGCATCACTTTTCCCTATTTCTTATTTTTTGTAATGACGTAGACCCATTAGACCTAATAAAGCCAATATATTCAACAGCCCCAATGCACCACCTGATGTGTTGACGCTCTTGCTTTCCATAGCATTACTTTGCTCTTGCACGATATTTGCACTAAGCACCAGATATTTTTTATTTTCATTAAAACGTGTAGAAGATGTAACGACACGCAGTTCAAAAATATCCGCACCGCGCCAACTACCATTTGGCGTGTAAACCAAATTACCATCAATATCTAAAGTCAGTGAACCTTTACTCTCCGTTAAGGTTTGATCAACATATAGACAGCCATCTTGCCATTGTTCACCCTCAGGATGTTTACCCAATAACGCTTCACATTTTTCTTTTGGATATAAATCGCTATCACCCAGATATTGCAAAATATTGATTTTCGCTGTTTCACCTACTTTTAAATCCTGTCCAATACGTGAAATAGTCGTGGGTACAATAATCTCGATAGCACCGCGGTCACACCAGCTGTTATCAGTGGTTCGGCTCATATCACGCTGGTCTAATCCTTCACAGATCACCTGAACATGCTCAGTATTTGAATCAACTCGCCCTTTATTTAAAATGAGCGTATCAAACATGTTCTTTGCACTCAGTAAAATACGTGGCCGTATATATCCTAAAAAGCTATCTTTTGGTGTTGCATAAGGACAAAGTAAAGCTTCCTGGTCTGCAATAAGTGATTTACAACTGCCCTCGCTACTGTCTCCTGCAAAAACTTTATTTCCAGTCCAAAATTCATTCGGATAATTGACATCACCACTTCTACATTCAGAAGTAACCAGGTTATTTTGCAAAATACTTTTATCATCACCACTAAATTGGCAATTA
Organism: Acinetobacter sp. ANC 4216; assembly: GCF_004331195.1. Lineage (NCBI taxonomy): Bacteria > Pseudomonadati > Pseudomonadota > Gammaproteobacteria > Moraxellales > Moraxellaceae > Acinetobacter > Acinetobacter sp. ANC 4216. The sequence continues at coordinate 155,217 of NZ_SJOC01000005.1, forward strand.
TTATTTGTTCCGTTTGGATTACCAATCACAATACTGTTAGCCATATAGCCTTGAGCATTTGGTGCTTCAAATTGCACCCCAGCGGTATTTGCAACAATGGTGAGGTTATTTAAGCCTACCCCATCCCGAATGTTAACAGCATAGCCTGTGTTATTCACAAAGGTACTATTGGTAATCATATTGATCTTAGAGGGAAAGGTCAGTTTAGAGGGGTCTAGAATATTCTTTTCGCTAAAAATATTAGCCGTACTCGACGTGGTTTTATTATTTTTAAAAACGACATTCGTGATGGTGAAATTTGGACGTTGGCTGTATAAAATACCACCACTCATCGCTTCGTTATTTTCGATCAAACTGTTGCTAATCGATACACGGCTACTATATACGTCGGCATCGGCATTTTCACCCACATTATAGATAGCTCCTCCTAAACGCGCTATTCCTCCCGTGAGTTTGACATACTTTAGAACCAGGTTTTCATTGTTGTATAAAATACCACCGCGATCGGCACAGACGCTCTTTTGGCAACCTTCAAAACTGACTTCTTGTATGTTTACCGTAACGCGTTCTTTGGCATTATCATCAATATTAAAAATTTGATCTTGGCCTGTCATACGAATAATCGCGTTGTTTAAACCGGCAACAGCAGTATCACTCACGTTAGTTTCATAATAAGTTTTCAGATTAAGTGCTGATGTAATATTAATTTTGCTTGTCAGCGTATAGATTTTTAATTTATCTAACAGAATAGTTGAGGTAGAGTTTTCTCCTCCACATCCATAAAAACCTTGTTTAGGCAACCCCAGATTAACGTATTCTATTGCTTCACGTAATGAGCATTCTTTATCATCTTTTTTAGTATCTTCAGTGGTATTTACAATAATGTCCGCACTATAAGCATGTCCTGCAAAGCATAACATCCCTATACCTATGCTCCGTTTGAGCATATTACTCTCCTTATATTCTTTAATTTTTTTTATTCTTTAGTTGCAATATCCCTGCAACATCGAACTATTTTGATGTACTTTGTCACAGCTTGAATAATTTCTCAAGATTTTTTATTGTTTACCGATATTCATCGATCAGGGCATAAATTTGTCTTAAATTCGCATGACTGATTTTGGTTTTTTCCCCTTTTAACAGTTGAATAAGCTGTTCTAAGGTTTGCAGTAAAACCGAAGTCTGATGAGGTCCATGCGCCAACAAATAATCGATAATCTGCTGGTCAATATGAATTCCCCGACGCGATAATACCGAGTTCACCAATGCATAACGGTCAGCATATAAACTCCCCGATGGCACCTTCACACTGACTGCCTGAGTCAAGCGAGACTGTAAATCCGGAAGTTCAAGCTTCAATTCAATCGGTGCAACACGGGATGAAAAAACCAGTTGCCCCCCACCTTCATTATTATAATTAATTAAATGAAAGACTGCTTTTTGCCAATGTGGAACACCACTAATCGCTTCAATATCATCCAGTGCGACCAGATCATATTGATCTAATGAGGTAATCGCTTCAGTAGGAGCATCCAGCAATTCAAGCAGTGAAACCTGAATTGCCGATTTGCCTATTTCCAGATAAGAATCACAAATAGCAGAAAGCAAATGACTCTTGCCAGATCCTGCGCCGCCATAGACATAAAAGCGATTCATTAAACCGGCATGGAGTTGTCGAACTGCATCGATCACATGTCCCCATCCCGGCCCAGAAAAATCGCTAATTCTGGCATCCAGTTGCGGTTCTATATCGAGTTGCAGTTGACGCATATATGAGCTTTAACCTTAAGGTTCTTTATTGTCTATCAGTTCAATCTTACTCGATTTTTCAGCATCTTGCAGATTTTTTGATTCCTGATTTTTCACTTCAATATCGACATCTACTTGATCAGCTTCAATCGAAATTGAGCTTGCTCCAGCATCTTGTATGATCAGTGTAGATTGCTTATAAATATGGCTCTTTTCATAACACTCGCGTGCGTGACGCAACAGGACAACGATGATGGCTGCTACAGGCAAGGCAATCAGCATTCCCAAGAAGCCAGCAAGCTGGGCACCAGCCAATACCGCAAACACCACAGCAACCGGAGATAAACCAATTTTATCACCTAACAGGAAGGGTTGCAGAATATAACCTTCTACAGCCTGACCCACCATGAAAACCACACCGACCAATGCCAGATGGACCCAGTCAAGACCAAATTGAAATAAGGCCGCAATAACAGCAGCGATTATTCCTACTGCAAAACCCAGATAAGGAATAATACTGGCCAGCCCTGCAATCATGCCAATAATCAGGCCAACTTCCAGTCCGATCAGCTGCAAGCCCGCTGCATACACTACGCCCAGCAAAAACATCACCAAGAACTGACCTTTAACAAAGGCACCTAGAACACTATGACACTCCGCTACAATATTTAAGGTGGTCTTTTCATAGGGACGCGGAATCAGGCGGCGCAGGCTGTCTAGCATACGGTCCCAATCCAGCAGGAAATAGAAGGCAATAATTGGAATTAATATGATCGTTCCGCCAATCTGAATAAAATTCAGACCCGACTGGGCAACTTTCAGCACGACCGCCTGAATACTGTCTGCACTATAATTAGTTTGAATATAATCCATAATGGCCGAGGACATCTGCTCGGTATCTATTTCCATTGGCACCAGATTGAATGTATTGGATAACCACGGCAGGAAGGTATAATTTACCCAGTGAATACCTGCAGGAATACTGGTTTTAGCATACATCAGCTGTTTCCAGACCAATGGGACCAGATACCACATTGCCAAGGTAAGCACGATACCAATACCGATAAAGACCACACTAATCGACATCCAGCGCGGCAAACCGATATTATGTAACTTATCCACCAAAGGACTAAATAAATAGGCAATTAAAAATGCCCCGATAAAGGGTAATACCACCGGTTTAAGCAGATACAGAACCCACAGGAGGAATACGATTGCTGCAAGTATAAAAATGCGTCGTGAGGTGCGATCGACCATAGAAACTCGCCTTTTTTCGGTTTATTTGTTCTAGACAGTAAAATATTTTAATAAAGATAGCATTTTAGCGCATAAATAACATAAGAGTTTCGTATATTCGGGTATAATCGCGGCGCGAATGCGGAGACTTCATTATGAGCAACTCAACTTCCCCTAACACTGGTTTAAGCTATAAAGATGCGGGTGTCGACATTGAAGCGGGCGACTTACTCGTCGATCGTATCAAATCTGTCGCAAAACGTACTTCCCGTCCTGAAGTCATGGGCGGACTAGGCGGCTTCGGCGCACTTTGTAAAATCCCTAAAGGTTATGAAGAACCTGTTCTCGTATCTGGCACAGATGGTGTTGGTACAAAATTACGTTTGGCATTGAATTTGAACCGTCATGACACGATTGGTCAGGACCTGGTGGCAATGTGTGTCAACGATCTTCTTGTATGTGGTGCAGAACCATTATTCTTCCTCGATTACTATGCAACGGGTCACCTCAATGTAGACGTTGCAGCAAATGTAGTGACAGGTATTGGCGCGGGTTGTGAGCTTGCTGGCTGTGCACTTGTAGGCGGTGAAACTGCTGAAATGCCAGGTATGTATGAAGGCGAAGACTATGACCTGGCAGGCTTCTGTGTAGGTGTAGTTGAGCAAAGCAAAATTATTGATGGCTCTAAAGTCAAAGCGGGTGACGTTTTAGTGGGTGTTGCGTCTTCAGGTGCACATTCCAACGGTTACTCTCTTCTTCGTAAAATTCTTGACGTGAAAAACGTTGACCTCACTCAAATTGTTGACGGTCGTCCACTTGCAGACACGGCAATGGAACCAACACGTATTTACGTCAAACCAATTCTTGAATTGCTTAAACAGGTCGATGTTCACGCGATGGCACACATCACGGGTGGCGGTTTACCGGGTAATTTACCTCGCGTACTTCCAAACGGTGCTCAGGCAGTGATTAATGAATCTTCTTGGCAATGGCCTGAACTGTTCACACTTCTTCAAAAAGAAGGTGGTGTTGAACAATTTGAAATGTACCGCACATTCAACTGTGGCGTAGGTATGGTGCTTGCTGTTGACGCTGCTGATGCAGACAAAACTGTTGAAATCCTCAATGGCCTTGGCGAAAAAGCATGGACCATGGGTCATATCGTTGACAATGCCGAGTCAGTTGAAGGCGCAGACGAAAAAATCCGTGTGGTTTTTGCATAAGTACTTCGCATGATTAAAATTGCTGTTCTTGTTTCAGGAAGTGGATCTAACCTGCAAGCCCTGATTGATGCCAATCTCTCAGGTCAAATTATCGGGGTGATTTCCAATAAACCGGAAGCATATGCTTTAGAGCGTGCTGCAAAAGCAGGAATTCAAACTGCAGTGATTGAACACAAGCAATATCCTAACCGTGAAGCCTTTGATGATGTGATGCATCAGCAATTGCTCGATTGGGATGTTGATCTGGTGGTCCTTGCAGGCTTTATGCGCATCTTGAGTGCCAAGTTTGTCAAAGCCTGGGAAGGGAAAATGCTCAACATTCACCCTTCCCTGCTGCCGTACTACAAAGGCATGCACACCCATCAACGGGTACTCAACACAGGTGATGTACTGCATGGCTGTACGGTGCATTACGTCACTGCCGAACTGGATGCAGGTCAGCCACTTGCGCAAGGTGTGCTAAAAGTAAATCTGCATGATAATGCTACTTCTTTAGCAAATCGGGTTCATGTGCTTGAACATTTAATCTACCCGCAAGTGGTGGAATGGATTTGTACAGGCGCAGTCCAGCATACTGAACAGGGTGTGCTGTATCGTGGTCAGGCAATAAAAGAGCCCGTGCAATTCTGCAGGTTTTAAAGAATAAAAAACGCATCCGAGGATGCGTTTTTTATTGCTTTATTTTTTAATCATTAACTGGAGCAGAAATTACACTGCCGGCTGCTGAATCAGTTGCTTGATCAACGCGACGGTCTCTAGCGGTTTTTCCAGTGGAAACATGTGGCTTCCCGGAACAACCGTATATGGAATACCAAACTTCTTTTTCGCGATTTGCGGAAAGCCCCGCCCAATAAACGGCCCTTGTTCCGCCATTAGCAGCTGGACAGGCACTTGAGGTTTCGGCTGCGGCAGCCACCATAATGATGGATTGGTTCTAAAAATATTCACCTCATCCATTTTTGCAATGGTCAACTCCACACCGCCCCGCACCTTATCCTCAGTTAAAGCATGATCGATATAGGCCTGAAAGCAGTCCGCATCAAAGTGTTGATAAAAGCCTTTGGGACGAAGCAATTCTGCCGCCTGTTCACGACTTTCCCAATGATCTCTGCGACGTAAAGATAAAGAGGCTGGCGACATTTTATCCACGGCTTTTAGCTTCAAGGTTTTGGCTACATGTAAAGCAAAGCCATCTTTACCCATAATTAAGGGTGGATCAATCATAATGACCTGTTGAAACAGCTCTGGACGTTTTAAGGCTGCCTGAAAAGTCAGCACCGATCCTAAAGAATGACCGAGGCCGATGACTTTACTGCCATTGGCCTGTCGCACAATACTGTCAATGACCTGATTGGTCAGGCTGTTCCAGTGATTGTCTATGGGATAACGCTTGTCTGGACCAAGCAAGGGCACATAAATAATGTCATATTCATCTTTCAGTCCATCAAACAGCTTTTGATAAACTTTTGATGGCACGCCATTGGCGTGCGCAAAGTGGATCACGGGTTTCATTGCAATTTTGTCGTTTGTTCAGATTGGACCTGTTGTGAAATTGAGCTGGCAAAACCTTGCCCCATTGAACTTCCCATACGTCCTAGTACTGAATCGAAAGGATTATATTCAATGGTGTAATTGACTGCTTTTTCCAGTTTCAGTTCTCGTTTCAAGCTATTTAAACTGCCGGTACGGTCTGCAATGCCCAGTTTCACGGCCTGTTCACCCGTCCAGAACAAACCTGAGAAGATTGCAGGATCGTTCGACTTCAATTTTTTACCACGGCCTTGCTTCACAGCATTGATAAAGTGGTCATGTACATTATCCAATACTCCTTGCACGTGCGCTTTTTGTGCAGCATCCACCGGCTGAGTCATTGATAAAAGTGCCTTATTTTCACCAGACGTCATAGTACGGTCTTCAACGCCTAATTTTTGCATTAAGCCATTCACGCCATAGTTCGGCATAATCACCCCAATAGAGCCAACCAGACTTGAAGGATTGACAATAATTTCGTCGGCAGCAGAAGCAATGTAATATGCACCCGAAGCACCGGTATCCCCAATGATGGCGTACAGTTTTTTATCTGCATGGGCTTTTTTCAAATATTGAATTTCTTGCCAGATTTCATCCGATTGAACCGGTGAGCCACCTGGTGAATTAATATTGAGAACCACGGCTTTACTTTGCTTGTTTTCAAAGGCTTTCTTGAGCGCTTTAACGGTATCCGTGCTATTCACACTTTGCTTGTCTGCAGCAATGGTGCCAATAATATCGACTACGGCAATATGCGAACTGGTCGTTGCCGTAGGATCTGTGGTTGATGTACTGCAGCTTTTCGCCATCAGCACCAAAATAAAAAGAATATAAGCAAAAGTGAGAAATTTAAAGAAGATTCCCCAACGACGCGCACGGCGCTGTTCTTCTACAGAGGCTAAAACGGCTTTTTCTAAAATATGCCATTCTTTGCCAGTTATATTTTGTGAATTATGTGGTGTATTTTGAATTTCATTTTCTGGTTTTGGTGGCCAATCGGACATGGAAAACGATCCACTGTTGAGTTAAATTGGACTCATTATATACACTGATCGGGTTAAATCTGTCTAAATTATCTGTTTTCACTTATAATAAATTTATCTTTTCCATTCACGATGCAATTGACAATACAACAATGACCGATCGAAGCTCCCAGAATACAACCTATCGTCTTTTGCAGTTTATTAGCCGACAACCTATTCAAATTTCTCGATTTATAGCGCGTGGTTTAGCTGGTCTGGTCAATGCTCTCAAAATTTCCAAAACTTCAGAAACCATTCGGTTGAATTTAAATATCGCCCTGCCTGAACTGAGCGATGCAGAACGGGAAAAAATTACGGCTCAAGCCATCCGCAATGAGCTGATCTCTTATTTTGAGTTTTTCAGTATTTGGGGTTCCAGCAATGAAGCCAATCTTGCACGCATTCATAAAGTGCATGGTAAGCAGCTGCTGCTGGATGCACTTGCCGCAAACAAAGGTGTGGTTTTAATCGTTCCACATTTTGGCACCTGGGAAATCATGAATGCCTATATTGCCCAATTTACCAAAATGACCATCATGTACAAGCCGGTCAAAAATGAGGCGGCCGACCTGTTTGTCCGGAACGCGCGCAGTCGCGAACAGGCAACCTTGGTCCCTACCGATGAATCCGGAGTTCGCCAGATTTTCAAGGCCTTGAAACAGGGTGGAACAACGGTGATTTTGCCAGACCACACCCCAAACGTTGGCGGTGAAATGATTCCTTATTTTGGACTGCCGTTGGCCACCAGTAATTTAAGTGCCAAACTGATTCAAAAAACCAAAGCTAAAACCTTGTTTTTATATGCACTACGTAATGAGGATCAGGGCTTTGATCTATATTTTGAAGCAATTGATGAACGCATCTATTCAGTCGATACCAATCAAGGCACAGGCATTATTTTTCAAGCCATTGAAAACCTGATCCGCCGTTATCCTGAACATTACCACTGGAGCTATAAACGCTTTAAAGCCAGCCCTGAATTGGATGGACTGTATTATCTCAATAAAACAGAGGCATTGGCCTTGGTCGCTAAAGTCCGTGCAGAAGCTGCAGCTCAAAATCCTGCAATTCCAGTAGAAAATGAACAGGTCATATAGTCAGGTCATATTATCAGGCCTTAGGATTTAAGCTTTACTGCTGCACGTTTTAACCATTGCCGTTGTTCACGCGCATACTGTAATTGCATTTGTCCATTGGCCTGTCTGCTAAACTGGATACTGCCCTGCTGTACTGTGCTCAATACAGGAATATCCAGCTGCCCTAGACGTTGCAGCGTCATTTTACTGGGATGTCCATAGCGATTGTGAAAGCCTGCCGATGCGATTACGATTTTCGGGTTTAACTGCTTTAAAAAAGCATAGGCCGAGCTATGCCGACTGCCATGATGTCCCAAAACCAGCACATCGACTTTTAAATCGGGATAATCCTGCAGAATTTGATATTCCGTTTGCCAACCGGCATCTCCCATCAGCAAAAAATTTTGATAGGGTTGGGCATTTTTCACCTGCAGATAAATCACACAGGACATTTCATTTTTCTCAGCGTTGGCATAGGCCAAATTTTCGGTTTTGGGCGACAGCACGGTCATGTTTACGCGATCACGCCACTGCCAGTTTTGCCCTTGATGACAATAATCAAACTTGCTGGAATCCGCGACTTTCAGCTTCTCGTTTGAATAGACCTGCCTGATGGGGAACTGCTGTCTGATCGACTCATAGCCGCCTTTATGGTCCTGGTCTAAGTGGGTCAAAATCAGCTGATTCAATTCGCTCACACCCTTCACCGATAAAAAGGGCAAAATGATTTGCTTGCCCACACTGAATTTAGCTTCTTCATAATTTCCGCCCATATCAACCATCATGGTCTGGTCTTGATCGCGGATAAAAATCGCCTGTCCTTGTCCAACATCCAAGACATTCAATTCAAATTCATTTTTACTGGCATCGAGGGCAATTAAAGGTATAAAGCACAAGATAGACCACGCTTTAGGCAATACAGCACGCGGTAAAAACAGGATCATCAATCCCAGACACACACTGAGCCACACGGCAAAGTTCATGGCAATCGGCTGTAAGGTCGGGGCAAACAGCCGATCTAAAAGTTGCAACAACCCCAGCAAGGCAGCAAGACACAGATCGTTGATTTGAAAAACCAGTCCGCCCAAAGGTTCAGCAATGAAATAGCACAGCGCTGCCAACAGATCCAAGGGCACAATCACCAGACCAATCCAGGGAATGGCAAACAGATTACTCAGTGGCGTAATCCATGCCATCTGTTTAAAGAACAGCACCATCAGGGGAAATAAGGCCAGAAATATTTTCCACTGCGATTCGATTAAAAGTTTCAGCTGCATTTTGAGGTAGTGTGTTCGAGTCTTGAGCTCATCCGTGCCGCTTTGCTGCTGCATAGTCTGGTAAATGCGCAGCAACACAAAACATGCGCCATAGGACAGCCAGAACGCGGCCGATAAAATACTGAAAGGATCAAAAATTAACAGGATAGAGGCACTAGAAAGCAAAATATTAAACGGCCGGATCTTTTGTTTGAACAAGATAAATACACTGATCAATACACAGCTCAACAGCGTTCTCAGCGCAGGGATTTCAAAGCCCACAAATGCACAGTACAGCGCTACACTCGCGCAAAAGGGCCAGATCAGCAGATATTGCCTAGGCCATTTCAAATAGAGTTGCGGTCGATAATGAGCAATCAGCTGATGCAGACTCCAACACAGCAGTACGGCAAAAATCAGCACATGCGGTCCGGATATGGCGAGCAGATGACTCATGCCAAAGCGCTGAAACAGTTGCTCGGTGTCTGTATCCAGCAAACTCTTGTCCCCGGTCAATAACGCCAGCATCAGACCTTTATGCTGCACGGGCTGCTGATGGAGAAAATTGCGTAATGCCAAACGCTGCTGCTCAACCCAGATTTGAATCTGACTGGAAACAGAAGCATGTTGCCTGAGGTATCGTCCATGCCCTAAAGCATAAACTTCTTGTTCAGTCAGCTTGTGGATTGATGAAACTTTAAATCCGGACATAATATTTTGCTGTATATACCATTGTTCCTGATCAAACACACCTTCAGTGGCATAGCTATGCGCAGGCAGAATTTGTCCCTGCAAACGGTAATATTGACCTAGCTCAAGTACCGCAGATGAACTTGAATCTGCTGCATTTTTTAAAAATGCCTGCCACTGCACCACTTGTGTATGGCGATTCAACACCTGAATTTTTTGCTGGATGGTCTGATCGCCTAATTCATTGATATGTTTAATATAGGCAATCACCTCGATTGCTTCAGGCTGTTGTTCCCGAAACAGCAAACGCTTATTTAATTGATGATCAGCATAACTATAGCCGAGTACAATTCCCAGACTCAGTCCCAGAGAAAGCTGTAAAAACTTAAATCCTAAGGAATACGCCTGTTTGAAAACAGTCAGCTTTAAAAGGAAAAGCACGATAAAAAGAGTGATACATGGAATGAGTAAAGACTGCAATATCGGGTAGTTTTTTCCCATTGTGGCAATCCCCAGCACCCAGCCGATACAGATTATTTGAATCATTGTGATTATAATTTTTTTTATTTTTGGCAATATTAAAGCCCACCGGAGTGAGCTTCAATCATTTTCTAAATTTATCGATCAGTGTCTAGGGTTGGTTGACACTTCATCCTTGTTTGTGACAACGAATATTTTTTACGCTGTATACATCTCATTGTTTAATTGGAGCTTACAACGCAAACCATTTATGAAATGTCAACAAAGCCTTAATCATCAATCCAGACACCGTCTTGCATATGCAAAATCGAATCGGCAGTCTGGGCCAGCTGTTCATCATGGGTCACAATCAGCATCGCCATATTGAACTCATCACGTAATTCACTCAGCAATTCAAAAATTTTCACTGCCGTTTTACGGTCCAGATTCCCTGTCGGCTCATCTGCCAGCATCAGTTCCGGCTTTGCCACCAGAGCACGTGCCAAGGCAACACGCTGACGTTCACCACCAGACAGCTCGCCCGGTTTATGCGTCATGCGATGCGACAGTCCGACACGATTAAGCAAATATTCAGCCTGCTCTTTAGATTGCTTATAGGTCGTTCCTGCGCGCAGCATCAGCGGCATGGCCACATTTTCCAGTGCGGTAAATTCAGGCAACAGATGATGGAACTGATAAACAAAGCCTAAATGCTGGTTACGCAAATAGCCACGCTCGGCTTCACCCAAATTATCGAAGCGCTTGCCGTTTAAAAACACCTGCCCTGCTGTTGGACAGTCCAGCCCGCCCAACACATGCAGCAAGGTACTTTTACCCGAACCACTCGAACCGACAATGGACACAAACTCGCCTTTTTTGACCTCTAAAGACAAGTTTTTAATCACTTCAACGGTGGTTTTGCCATCGGTAAAACTTTTCGAGATATTTTTCGCTTCGAGGACAAGATTACTCATAACGTAAGGCCTCTGCTGGTTGGGTTTTTGCAGCACGCAGTGCCGGGTAAATTGTAGCCAGGAAACTTAAAACCAGTGACAGGCTGACAATCACCACCACATCTTGCCAGCGCAGATAAGACGGCAAGTAATTAATGAAATAGGCATCAAACAGGTTCAAACCAAATGCTGTATTCAACCAGCCAATAAAGCCACTGATACTTGAAGCGAAGATAATTCCCAGAATGGCACCGGAAACTGTCCCGATCACGCCAATAATGGTGCCCTGTACCATAAAAATCCGGGTAATGGTTGCAGGTGAAGCCCCCAGCGTACGCAAAATGGCAATGTCGGATTTCTTGTCGGTGACGACCATCACCAGTGAGGACACAATATTAAATACAGCCACCAGTACAATCAGGAACAGCAGCAAGCTGACCATGGCTTTTTCCATCTGAATCGCACTAAACAAATTGCCGTGGGTAAAGGTCCAGTTCGATGCATAGAAATTGCTTGGCAGGTCTTTGACAATATCATCCGCCACTTCAGGTGCCAGGAAAATGTCATCCAGTTTTAAACGCACCCCTTGGGCACCGTCCGGCAAGCGCAATAAAGTGGAGGCATCGTTCAGGGCGATATAGCCCATCATGGAATCCACTTCCGCCCCGATACTGAAAATACCGACAATTTTAAAGCGCTTGAAACGTGGCACCACCCCTGCAGGCGACGGCGTAGCTTCAGGCAGCACTAAGGTAATATTGTCGTTTAATCCCAAACCCAGTGAGTCGGTCATTTGTTTACCCAAAACAATGCCAAATTCACCTTTTTTCAAGCTATCAATGCTTCCCGCAATCATGTGATTCTGGATAATGGACACGTTCTTTTCGTATTCAGGTTCGATGCCCGTGACCATAATTCCGGCCACTTGCCCCTGTGCCGTCAGCATGCCCTGTAACTGGGTAAAGGGCGCTACACCCTTGACATGCTCATGCTGTTCAACTTTTTTTGCAAGTTCCGGCCAATTTGTTAATATTTGTGTTGAAGAAACAGTAGCTTGAGGTATCATTCCCAATACACGGTTTTTCAGCTCGCGGTCAAAGCCATTCATTACAGATAAGACTGTAATCAGTACGGCCACACCCAAGGTGAGACCGATCATTGAAACCAGAGCAATAAAAGAAATAAAGTGGTTGCTACGCCGTGCACGAGTATATCTCAACCCGATGTACAGCGAGATTGGTTTAAACATACCATTTAGTCCGAGGAATAATTATGGAAAATTTACAGCATCAAGGCGGCAATAAGGAACGCCGCGTTATGTCGCGTATCGATGCTGCTTTGCGAATAAATTATCAGATTATTTCTGATGATGTCGCGCTTAATGACCCTTATGATCCTAACTTTGTGCTGCCCCGCTATTTTCTACTACTCGCAGAATTAGATCAATTTGATCACGCTGTAAACTACGAATTAGAACAATTAAATGAAAAAGATCAACAAATTGCTAGAATATTATCCTTATTTAACCAAAAGTTAAACCTCATTACCGGCTCTTTATACGATGCAATTGTACAATCCATGTTACCAATCCCGGAACATGTCAATTTTTCCGAAACCGGTTTCAGTTTCTTTAGTGATCACCCTATTCAGGAAGGCACCTATATTCATGTGACCTTAAGTCACCCTGAAAATTTCTTCCATATTGCTGCAACTGCCCAGGTGGTCTATAGCCGAACGGAAGAAAACGGCAAGTTCCGCACCGGCGCTTATTTTATTACCTTGCATCCACAAGACCGGGTCAAACTTGCCGAATGTGTCAACCTCAGCAAAAATAAAGACTAAAAATTTAACTGTTGGACTTGATCTTGGTGGCGAGATTCCGACTCGCCTTAAGATCGCGATAGAAATAAACAAACAGGCCAAACAATAAAATAAAAGCACCGACAAAAACCATCACCGATAATTTTTCATCATTCAGCATCGCTCCAAACAGCATGGCCAGCATTGGCGTTAACACTGTGGTTAAGGATAAGGTTGTCGCCTTAATATTTTGTACCAGTTTGAAATAACAGAACATCGCCAGCAGTGAAGCCATAATCACCGCATAAAACAAACCGATCAATGCCTTGGTATTCGGGATATGATCTGGCGCATGCTGCCAGATCAACGGCAGCATGCCCAGTGCAAACAGACTGGAGACCAGAATCGATCCCGTTGCCTGGGCCATGGGTTTCAGTGGTGCATTGACCTTTTTGACCCAAAAAATGGATGCGCAATACACAAAAACACTGATCAACATCAGTCCTATGCCCATCGGTTGGACATGCTGGTCACTGCCACCCAGACAGATAATCCCCAGCCCCAATACTGAAATGCACATGCCCAGCCACTGCAGGCGATGTAAATGAATGTTAAAAGCAAAACGTCCGATTAATCCGGTCATGATCGGAGCCAAACCAAACATCAAGGCGATAATACCTGAGCTTAAATAAGCCGTTGCCAGATAGGTAAAGATTTGCGATCCAATAAAACTGCAGGCACCTGCAACATAGCTATGCAGGGAAATGGCATTGAGAGGCAACTTGGTTTTCAGTAAAACCAGCAAACCCAAGGCTAAAGGCAAGGCAATAAAAAAGCGCAGTGCCAAAGCCCACAAACTATGCAGATCTGAAACACTCCAGACAATTGCCAGAGGCGTGGTTGCCCAAATAAACACCAATAAGGCATACGTGGACATAATGTTGGTTTTTGACGGCATGAAGAGCTCAAGTTAGACTGCGGTTTTACGTTTCTGTTTCTGAATGGTTTGATCTAGTGCACTGGAAAATTCGCGCTTGTCTCGTTCGGAAATCGGAGGAGGTCCGCCGGTTTGTACACCCGCCCCTCTTAAGGTATCCATAAAATCACGTAGATGCAGACGTGCTTTTACATTGGCAGCAGTATAGATTTCACCGCGCGGATGAATGGCAATTCCCCCCTTTTCAATGACTTGAGCAGCCAGGGGAATATCCTGGGTCATGACAATATCATGCTCTTTCATGCGCTCGATAATTTCTTTATCTGCCGCATCTGCGCCACTCATGACTTGGATGGAGTTAATCCGTACGGACGGGGTAATACCCACATTCTGGTTGGCCACAAAAGTGACTTCCAGCTGATAACGGTCGGAAGCGCGAATGATCACATCACGCAGGATTTTAGGCAATGCATCGGCATCAACCCAAAGTTTAAATGGCAGCACACCACATCCATAGTCAAAAAAGAAGTGCGCCTAGTTTAGCAAATTCCATGTGACAGGAGGATGGCTAAATCTATTGTGCCTCTTGCTTGTTTTTAGCTTTACTCTTCAATCATCATAGTTTCAGATCGCATCACATCTAAATTCAGGATTTTGAGTCTATTTCAGTGACTTTAATGGTTAAATTTGGCCATTTGACTTGAAATTTAACAATAACCCTCGATTTAATAGATAAATACAGCCCAACATCAATTGTGAATATGAAAAATCAAAATAGACCGGAACTGATCACCATTGAAGATCAGAACTTTGGCAGTCATGTCGAACATTGGAATCTGCTCACAGAAAATCCGGCTACAGATGTGCCCAAGTGGTTGGGGCTGGCTCTTGATGCGCCGGTCATGCCCATGGGTTTATGTAAAGAAGAATGCGACATGGACGCATCAGCCTGGCTCATTCAAGGGCCCAAGCAGGCAAAAGTACAATTGACCCAGGTGATTGCAGTTGAAAACAACAAGCCCCAAGCGCTAAAAACGGCATTTCCAAGCTTTGAAAGCCCCTACAAAGTCAAGGCCACCATTGAACGGATTATTACCTGTAAATCCAACACTCAGGCGGTACTGCGCTTGAATCTGGGTGCCAATACCATTGTCTATGCCTTTGATACACTGTATAGCGTCAATCATGACCAGTATGAAAAAGATCAACCCTATCTTGCGCAGCTCAATGCCTGGGCCTATGAGCTGGAAGCGGTGTCAGACCATGAACACCTGGTGGTGGATGATCCTGCCTCAATCAAGCATCACCGTGCCTTGAATGACATTCTGGCGGCCAATAACGGCGTGGCACCTGCCAACCTGCAAGAACAGATTGATGCCTGGGAACCCAAATCGGAAGATGACAAAGAACCGGTTACGGTCGATTTTTCCAAGATGGTCGCTTATCTGTATGGTGAAAACATGGGACAGGAAGATGAAGCCTGGTTCCAAGGCAATATTGTTGGTAAAACCTCCATGTCATTTATGGATCAGGAATACACCCTGTATGATGTTGCCCTAATTCATGATGAAAACCAGGAAGCCACCCTGATTCGCATTGCCACCAAGAATCCGGCGTATAAAGACTTTGCAATTGGCCAATTCATTCGTGGCAATTTATGGATTCAAGTGAATATTTACGCTAAAAAATAATCCTCTCTAAAAAGCAGTGCTATAGCCTGATTATCTCTTCACGCTATGGCACTGCTTTTTTATGCTTATGTATTTATTATCTGCACATTCATTCTGATCAAAAATTATCCACAGAAGCCTATTATATTTAACGATTTTAAATTCAAATTAAAATGCACTTATCCACAGTTTTAAATTCAAAATTTTATTTTAAATAAATAGTGCACCGATTATATTTTTATGAGGCATTTTGAAGTCTTTTCTCCAGCACAACCCTGTAGTGACAATAATTTGCTAAATAATCAGATACTCTGTCCAATACCATAAATATTTTAATTACATATTTTTATTTAGTACTTTATTTAATCAATTTTTTATGATAAAAATAAATACAAGCAATATAAATTAACGATAAATAAATCGGAATAGAGTTTCCATGAAAATCGTGCAAGAAGAAAATATACGAACAGTTGAACATCAACTGGTTAAACGCTTCCAGTTAGACACCATCTCATGCCTGTTTTTTGTCCTGGGTATGTTTATGTCTGCCTATCTTTTGCATCACTTTATTTTTTAAGCCTATTTTAACGATTTTATCTTTAACATTATTCAAGTCAACAAAAAGCCCATCATGTGATGGGCTTTTTTAGCTTTAGCAATTAAGCATTGCGTTTGGCAAAGTCATCCATAAAGTTAACCAGAGCCTGTACGCCTTCTAAAGGTACAGCATTGTAAATACTGGCACGCATACCGCCCACTGAACGGTGACCTGCCAAGTTAAGTAGATGATTCGCTTCGGCTTCTTTCAAGAATTGTTTCTCAAGCTCAGCTTTTGCCAAGGTAAACGGTACATTCATGATAGAACGGTTGGCTTCTGCAATCGGGTTGGCATAGAAATCGCTAGCATCGATGTAGCCATACAGTAATTTGGCTTTTTCAAGGTTCACTTTATGCATGGCATCGACTCCGCCATTTTCAAGCAACCACTCAAATACCAGACCAGACAGGTACCAGGCATAGGTAGATGGTGTGTTGACCATAGAACCGTTTTTCGCCTGATCTGAATATTTCAGAATGCTTGGAATTTCAGGTTTCGCCTGATCAAGCAAATCTTCACGAATAATGACCAAAGTTAAGCCGGCAGGACCAATATTCTTTTGCGCACCTGCATAAATTAAACCAAACTTGGATACATCTAATGGCGCAGATAAAATGCTTGATGAAAAGTCACATACCAAAGGTTTATCTGTTTCAGGAATACCTGCAAACTGAAGGCCGCCAATAGTTTCGTTATCTGCATAATGGACATAGGCCGCATCGTCAGACAAGTTCCAGGTACTTTGCTCTGTAATGGCCAATTTACCGTTAATGCTGGTACCTGCTTCTACAACATTGATGTCGCCATAGCGTTTTGCTTCTTTTAACGCTTTCTCAGACCAGATTCCGGTATGAATATAGTCAGCCTTGCTGTTTTTACCCAACAGGTTTAAAGGAATGGCAGAGAATTGCAGTGAAGCGCCACCTTGCAAGAACAATACTTTATAGTTCTCAGGAATGTTCATCAATTTACGCAAATCTGCTTCTGCTTTTTCTGCCACAGCCACATAATCACTGCTACGGTGACTCATTTCCATGATCGAAAGACCCTTGCCATGCCAATCAAGCAATTCAGCCTGAGCTTTTTCTAAAACGGCAGTAGGTAATGCAGCAGGACCAGCACAGAAGTTGTACGCGCGCATGATTTTTCCTTTCAAAGTGAAACACAATAAAATGATGGCATTTAACCACAGATAGGCGTTGCTTGCAGTAAATTATCCTGAAAATATTTCAATGCTGTCGGACATTTAAAGTCAAAATCTCAATAAAGAGCGGATTTGAATACAGCCTGTACAATCCCTGACATTCGGCTTAAAGGAGCAACTGCATCTTATTTCTGGTCTTTTCAAATTGGCGATGCAAGTCGTCAAGATCAAAAACCTGATCAGGTGATTGATATACAGATGCATATTAAACAATACAACAACTTATTGATTAGACATACAATTCAATCTATGCAATATAATTATTACAAAGAAATTGAGAGCTGAGTGATGTCATTGCATTTACAGGCACAACCCAAAAAAATTGCACTCCTCATACAACAAAATTTTCGTATTGGCATTTGTACGGCTAGTCTGGTTTTTGCTGGCCCAGTATTCGCCGAAAGTATCAGTTATGCCCAGGCTGAACAGTCGATTTTAAAGGATTCCTATAGCACGCAGGCCAGTCAGGCTTTGCAACAATCTGCACAATTACAAGCTGAAGCGGTCAAGGGTTTAGGTCTGCCCCGTGTCGATTTAAATGTCCGCGCTTACGCTTTTCATAATGAAGTGGATCTTCCTCTTGGGGCTTTAAAAAACAATCTAGAACAGTCCTTGACTAATGGCCTGAATAATAAGATTGATGAATTGAATTTAGGTGGCTTTGCCGATCCGTTGAAAGAGGGTTTAAAACAACCGATACATGATGGCGTGGGATTAATTCCAGATGAGTCAACCGTTCGCCTGGATGATCAGGTGATACGTCCAACCGTGTCCGTCATTATGCCTTTATATACCGGTGGCCTGACCTCAAGTGCCAAGGAAATGGCTCAGATTCAGGCTCAGCGCAGTCAACTCAATAGCAAGCAACAGCAAGATGCGCAACGCTTTGAACTGATTCAGGCCTATTTTAATGCCCAACTGCAAAAGCAGCTTTTAGCCTCCAGTCAGTCCAATTTCAATGCCATGCAAATGCATTACGGCAATGCTTTAAAGCTGGAACGCCAAGGTTTCATCAGCAAAGGACAGCGCATGCAATTTGAAGTGGCAAAGAACAATGCCGAGCGTAGCGTGCAAAATGCAGCAGCCAATTTAAGATCGAGCCTGTTTCAGCTCAACAACCTGTTACAGCAAAGTCAGATTACCGAACTGAGCACTCCCCTATTTGTCAACGCTACCCAGACTCAGAACCTGAATGCGCTGTTAAAAAGCTACCCGGACCAATCTTCCCTGGTTCGCAAAATGCAGATGGACACCCAGCTGGCCAATGCCAATGTCAAGGCGCAAAGTGCCGCGAAAAAACCTAATTTGTTCGCCTTTGGCGAATATAGTCTGGATGAAAAGCGAAACTGGATTGTCGGTGTCGCGGCGCGTTACAACCTGTTTTCCGGAATAGACAAGAATAAAAATGTTCAGGCAGCAGAGTTGCAACGCTATGCCTCTGAACTGTTAACCGAGCGTACCAAGCAGGAAGTCGAAAACATCATTTATCGCTCTTACAATGAAATGACCTCAGCCCAGCAAAGTCATCAGCTTTTACAGCAAAACATGAAAGCTGCCGAGGAAAACCTGCGTATTCAAACTTTGTCTTTTAAGGAAGATATGGGAACGGCCACCCAGCTGATTGATGCACAAAACAGCCTGAATGCTTTAAAAAGCGAAATGGCGCTGAATGCCTATAAATACATTATGTCACTGGCCACTTTACTGCAAAGCCATGGCTCGATTGAGCAGTTTCAAAGCTATGTCAGCCAAAGCAATAGCAGTTATATTCGTTAATTTTTGATGGGGAAAACCATGACACAAGATCAAAACAGGCCTGATCAAGATGTAGAAAATGCCTCATCAAAAGAGGCTGCTTGCAATCCATCCGCTCAGCAAAGTGAATTGAACACTTTAGAGCAGTCTCACGAACAGCCAAATCTTACAGATTCAGCATTTTTCAGTTATTCAGAACAAGCGCCGGCCACAGAAAATACCGATTCAAAATCTTCAGCTACCATTAAAATGGTTGGCATCATCATACTGATCTTGCTTTTAGGCCTGATTGGCTTTGGGTTATGGAAAAGCTATCAGCCCAAGGAAGTCGAGCTGCAAGGTCGTGTTGAAGCTGAAACTGTCCATGTCAGCAGCAAAGTGCCGAGCCGCATTGAAGAAATATATATCCACGACGGACAAAAAGTGATTAAAGGCCAGCCACTGGTCCGTTTGTTTAGTCCGGAAGTCGAAGCTAAAAAACAGCAGGCGCTGGCCAGCCTGCAATCTGCTTTAGCCTTGCAAGCCACAGCGGAGCGCGGTTCCCAGCAGGAAAATATCGACAGTCTATATGCCAACTGGCAGGCCATGAAAGCCCAGCAAGACCTGGCTCAAACCACCTATCAGCGTGGTGCCAACCTGTTTAAGGAAGGCGTCATTTCACGCCAGCGCCGCGATGAAATGCACGCCGCGGCTCAATCTGCCGCACAAATGACCGAAGCGGCTTATCAGCAATATGCACGTGCCAAACGCGGCAGCACGCCAGAACAGAAATCCTCCGCCGATGCCCAGGTGGAGATTGCCAAAGCGGCCGTTGCAGAAGCCAATGCACTGGAAGCTGAAACCAAACTGGTGTCCCCGATCAACGGCACAGTGTCTAAAACCTATGGCAAGGTGTCGGAACTGGTGGCTATGGGTGTACCCGTGGTCAGTATTATTCAGGAGGATGAGCTTTGGGTCAGCCTGAATATCCGTGAAGATCAATACGCGCAGGTCTATCAGGCCAAATCGGTTGAAGGCTTTATTCCTGCATTAAACAAAAAGGCCCTGTTCAAGATCAAAAAGATTGATGCCGAGGGTGAATTTGCCACCATTAAAACCACGCGCCAAACCGGTGGCTATGATATTCGCAGTTTCAAGATTCAGCTCACCCCTGCCCAGCCAATTGCAGATTTAAAAGTCGGCATGAGTGTGCTGTTTAAAGTACAAGAGTCTTGATCATGCTACAGGGCATACTGCGCGAACTCGGCTATTTGCTCAGGCATAAGTGGGACTTGTGCATGATCACGCTTGCACCTGTCTTTGTGATTGTGCTGTTTGCCAGTATGTTTTCTGCCGGGAAACCGAGCCATCTGCCAATTGCAATTATTGATCAGGACCAGAGCGAACTGAGCCGGACGATTATTCATCATGCCAGTCTGAATCACACCCTGAGCATCAACAGTATTTCCAGCAGTCAGGATGAGGTTGAACAGTTACTCAATCAAAACAAAATCTGGGGTTATATCACTATTCCCGCAGGTGCCGAACAACGCCTGGTACAAGCCAAGGATGCTGGAATCAGCATTGCCTATAACCAAAGCTATTTTAGTGTCGGCAATAGCATTTCATCGGCGATGCTGGTCAGCACCTTGCAGGCACTGGCCGATTTTACCGGGCACAGTTATCTGGAAAACCAGATTCCCTATTTGAATGCACCAACGCCCAATATCAAAATTTCGCCGCTGTTTAATCCGGGGCTCAGTTATGAGTTCTATCTGGAACCTTACATGATTCCGGCAATTTTACATTTATTGCTCTGCTGTTGCGTGGCTTTTGCCGTAGGACAGGGGCTGAAATTTGGTACGGCCAAAACATGGCTCGATGGTCAAAATTTATGGCTTGCCCTGCTTTCCAAAAATATGACCTATGTGCTGATTTTCAGTTTCTGGACCTGGTTATGGATGTTCTGGATGATTGAAATGCGTGGCTGGTTTGTACAGGGACAGCTCTGGCCCATTTTATTGGGACAATTTCTGCTCTATAGCGCTTATGCCCTGATCAGCAGCAGCGTGGTTTTGGCCACCCGTGATCTGGCGAAAAGTTTTGGTTTTATTGCGGTCTATGGCGGGTCATCTTTAAGTTTTGCCGGCGTGACTTTACCGCTGAACAATGCCCCCTTATTCACCCAGTTCTGGTCCAATATTATTCCCTATACGCCTTATGCCAAATTACAGACGGAACAATGGGTGGTGGGCAGTCCCATATCCATTTCACTGTTACCGCTTGCAATTTTAGCCGTGTATTGCCTGTTTTATCTGGGCACAGCCTACTTCTTCCTTAAAAAATATGTAAAGGGAGTACAGGCATGAAAACGCTTAAAAACTTTTTGTACTTTTATTTTAAAACCTTTCAGGATATTGCACGTAACAGTTCGATCTTGACCACATTGGTACTTTCGGTATTTTTATATAGTTTCTTCTACCCAACGGCTTATAAGGCAGAACATGCCGAATCTTTACCGATTGTGATTGTCGATGAAGAACAAAGCCTGGTGAGCTCGAGTATTATTGGCGAAGTGGCTAAAAGTCCCAATGTTGAAATCCGTGCAGTCACCGGGAATTTTGCCGAAGCAGAGCAGATGATCAGGCTGCAACAGGCGGACGGAATTTTACTACTTCCAGATAACTTATCTGGCAGTCTGCGTCGAGGTGAAGTTGGGGGCATTGGTTTATATTTAAGTGCCGCCAATTTCTTGAAAACCCAAAAGATTGGTTTGGGACTGGCTGCATCGGTTGAATATGCGCTGGTTGAACAAGCCGAAAAATTTCAGCATATTTCCGAATTTTCCCCTGCGCTGTCTATTCATCAAATTCCCTTGTTCAATACCCTGTCTGGCTATGGCAGTTATATTTTTCCTGCGGTTGCCCCACTGATTATCCATCAAACCATTTTGCTGGGTTTGTGCATGTTAATTGCGACTTATCGTGAAAAGCACTGGACACCGAGTCGAACCGAATTCTGGGCATTATTCAGTGCCATTTTGACCATTGGTTTTCTGGGCTGTTTATATTTATTTGGATTTACTTTTTGGCTGAATGACTATCCAAGGGGTGGTAACTTCTGGGGCATGCTCATTGCGGTCCCTATCTTTGTGAGCTGCGTGATTGGCCTCAGCATGCTGATTGCCTCTTTTCTGGATATGCCGGAACGTGCAGGTCACGTGATTGTATTTACCTCTATTCCGCTGTTCTTACTTTCAGGTACGGCGTGGCCGCATGCCGCAATGCCTGTGTGGATGCAGTGGCTAGGCCAAGCGCTGCCTTCTACTCAAGGAATACAGATGTTTATTCAATTGAACCAGATGGGAGTGCATACCCAGCTGGTCATTCCAAAAATGATTTATCTGGCCACCTTTGCCGGTATTTGTCTGATTTGGGCATTTTTTCGCCTGACCCGATCTAACATAAAGTAAGCTTTTAGATATGAGCTTATAAGCTTATTAAATGAAACCTTACAATTTGATTGTTTTTTATACCAATACTGCTTTTTTTTTGACCTTTTGAATCAATTATGAAGAAAAAAGTTAGATTGAATATATTAATCGATGCAAAATAGCCCCCTGTTTATATTTCATGAATATTTTTTATATTATTCATTCCCACGCTCCCCTTTAACATGCCGATGTGATATCGACAGTGTTATAGCAGCTTTTTTATTAAAATTTGATTTTAAGGGCTTAGCATGAAAAAGATTAGGATTAGTCTTGCTTGGCAAATCGTCATTGCGCTCATTTTAGGTGTGCTTGTAGGCTCCTTTCTACATTATTCTCCCGAATATCGTGAAACTCTGATTAATAATCTGCTGAGCCCTTTGGGCGCAATCTTTATTAATTTGATTAAGATGATTGTTGTTCCACTTGTACTTTCAATGCTGATACTCGGTATTGCAAATGCAAGTCATGGTCAAAACCTAGGTAAACTGGGTTTCAAAACCATTGTTTATTTTGAAATTATTACCACTGTTGCGATTATTGTCGGTCTGGTTGCTGCGAATATATTCCAGCCGGGCGCCGGTATTGACATGTCGAGCCTAACTCAAACCGATATTTCCCAATATCAGCAAACCACCCAAGAAGTGAGTAGCCACTCGCATGGTCTGGTCAACACCATTTTATCTTTAATCCCGTCTAATATTTTTGGATCACTGACCGATGGGCATATGTTGCCAATCATCTTCTTCTCCGTGATCTTCGGTATTGGTTTGGGATCTTTGGCGAAAGAAACCAGAAAACCGCTGATTGATGTATTGCATGCGATTTCTGAAACCATGTTCAAAGTCACCCATATGATCATGCTTTTTGCACCATTCGGCGTATTTGGCCTGATTGCGGCAACCGTTGCCAACTTTGGCTTTAGCTCACTGCTGCCATTAGTGAAATTGGCGCTTCTGGTTTATGGTGCTATTTTCTTCTTCATCTTTGTCATTTTAGGACTTGTCGCCAAATTCTGCGGTTTCAGTATTTGGGAAATTATTAAAATTCTAAAAGATGAGCTGATTCTGTCTTATTCAACTGCAAGTTCCGAGACAGTATTACCGCGCCTGATGGAAAAAATGGAAGCCTATGGTGCACCGAAATCCATTACCAGTTTTGTGATTCCAATCGGTTATTCATTTAACCTGGATGGTTCGACCTTATATCAAAGTATTGCAGCCATCTTTATTGCGCAGCTTTACGGTATTGATTTAAGCATGACTCAGCAAATCATTCTGGTGTTAACCTTGATGATTACTTCTAAAGGTATTGCCGGTGTGCCTGGCGTATCTTTCGTTGTATTGTTGGCAACCTTGGGTAGTGTGGGTATTCCGCTTGAAGGCTTGGCATTTATTGCCGGTATTGACCGTATTCTGGATATGGCTCGTACTGTATTGAATGTAATTGGTAACTCGTTAGCTGTTCTTGTGATCAGTAAATGGGAAGGTCAGTTCGATGCTGAAAAGCAAAAAAATTATGCTGTTGAAATCAAAGAAGCAGCATAATTTATAAATCGAAAGAAGGAAGCTTCGGCTTCCTTTTTTATGTCTTAAGTTTATTTGCCAAGTCATTAATAACTGCTTGTACAACCAACCAAGAAATATTTGTTGTATCTTCATCTGGGTTAAATCTATACATCATTTGCTCATAGGGATGAATTAGATTTCGAAACTCTCGTAAAGAATGTGAATATTTTTTAACATCAATTCCTATCCAATCAAGCTGATGGGCTACATCTATCATTTCTGCTAACTTCCATTCAGCAAAATTTTTTATTTTGTCATTCTTATCCTTTGGAGCATTCTTAGCTTGATTACCTTCTTTCATATTTTTTTGAAAAACACCCAAGAGTACTCCCTCAAGAATACTACCCATTAAAATTATAGATGCTAAATATGCCTTTGACTCTATACATTTTTGAGTTTCATTCCATCTATTTTGAAGAATTTCGCCTACACCTACGTCCAAACCCAGTGCAAGAAAATCAGGTGCAGGTAATGGTTTTAGTTCTCTTTCCTTTTCTAATTTGCTTTCATTAAAATCTCTTTGAATCTTTCTAAACTTAGGAGAAATTTCATCTAAATAGATTTCAAACCCTTCCACATACAAAATTGAATTAAGAACATTCAGGGCTTTAGTAATTTTAACTTTGTCCCCGCCATACTCTTTAGGAGATGCTAACCTTCTTAAAACATCTGCTAATTGATTTTTATCTAAACTATTTAATTTTTCAAATACCCATTTAGCACGTGTTGAACCATCATGATTAAATGGCAATCCAACTCGATAAAAGAAGCTAGTTAGTTGAGAACTCGACCTACGTTGAGGGTAAATTTCTTCATCTGTTCCACAAATAAACTCTGCTATTTGTTCCAATGTCTTTTGATCCATATCCCCACCATTTTAATATTTATTAGATTATCTTCTTTTATAAAAAAAAGAGCGCCTAAGCGCCCTTCTTTTTGATATCAAAACTTAGTCTTCAGAATCTCTTAAATCCGATTCATTATCAGCTTCATCAGCAATCGTTTCATCATCCACCAAAGTTTCAGAATCAATTAAAGCTGTAGAGGCAACAACTTCTTCGCCTTCCACTGCTTCAATAAACTCATCTTCTTCTACAGCTTCAACCGAAACTACGCCTACAAGTAACTCGTCATTACCTAAACGGATCAAACGTACACCTTGTGCGTTACGACCAGTTTGAGCAACTTCAGAAGCACGGGTACGAACTAGTGTACCGCCATCAGAAATCAACATCAGTTCTTTAGAGGCATCAATCGCAACTGCACCCACCAACTGACCGTTACGTTCAGAGGTCTTGATCGCAATCACACCCTTACCGCCACGTTTCTTGGTTGGGAAGTCATCTACCGGGGTACGCTTACCGTAACCATTTTCAGAAGCACACAGCACTTCACCCGTTTCAGGGACAACCACCAATGAAACGATACGGCTGATTAAGGCTGAATCTGAAGCATCTTCGTCATCTGAATCGATATCGGCATCTTCGGCATCTTCAACTTGCGCTGCACCAATGGTCACGCGCATACCGCGTACACCCTTGGCTGAACGTCCCATTGAACGTACATCGGTTTCAGCAAAACGGATTGCTTTACCTTCATTCGAGAACAACATGATTTGCTGTTCGCCATCGGTAATCGCAACGCCAATCAAAGTGTCATCGCCATTCAGTTCAATGGCACGCAAACCGTTTGAACGGACATTACTGAACTGTTCAAGTTCTACACGCTTGATCGTGCCGTACTCGGTCGCCATAAACACATAGAAGTTTTTGCGTACCGCTTCGGCTTGCTGCGCAAAGTCGGCAATGATTTCATCATCCAGATCGCTTGCTGAAAGTTCAATGCCCAATTGCTTCAATTGAATACGTAATGCATCCGACAAGTCATCTGCACCCTCTTCAAGTTCAGCAAGTGCTGCTTGAAGTTCAGCATAGTGCGCATTGATGATTTCATTTTCTTGCAGTTTTGCAGCATTGGCTTTTACAAATGCCTTGAAATCTGCCAGACGTTCTTTGAATTTCTTCGGCGCATCAATCACCGGAAGAATGGCGGTAATGGTTTCATTGGCTTCAAGCGGCAACAGGTTCACCATTGGACGACCTTTGGCGCCACGCGAAGCTTGCGGCACTTCAAACACTTTCAGACGATAGACCTTACCGACATCGGTGAAGCAAAGCACGGTTGCGTGGTTCGAGGTCACAATCAGATGCTGGATATAATCATCTTCTTTCATTGAAGTTGCAGACTTGCCTCGACCACCACGACGCTGTGCAGCGTAATCAGAAAGCGGCTGGGTTTTTGCATAACCGGTTTTAGAAACGGTTAATACCACCTGTTCTTCTGGAATCAGATCTTCGCGAGAGAAATCAATACGTGATTCAACAATCGCGGTACGACGTGCATCGCCATACTGTTGCAGAATTAGCGCCAACTCTTCTTTAATCACGCCCATCAACAGGTTGAAATCGTTCAGGATTGCCGTTAATTCAGCAATTTGACCCAAAATTTCGCTGTATTCTGCATGCAGCTTGTCTTGTTCCAGACCGGTTAAGCGGTGTAAACGCAATTCAAGAATTGCACCGACCTGTGACGGAGATAAACGGTAAACACTGCCATCTAAACCGAATGGACGGCTTGGATCTTCACCTTCAATCTCGTCAGGACGTACAGAAACCGAACCTGCTTTTTCCAGTAAGGCAACCACACCACCCGCAGCCCACTCGCCCGCCTGTAAACGCTCACGCGCTTCGCCCGGGTTGGCAGAGGTCTTGATGGTTTCAATAATCGCATCGATGTTTGCAAGTGCGACAGTCAAGCCTTCCAAAATATGGCCACGTTCACGTGCTTTACGCAATTCGAACATGGTACGGCGAGTCACTACTTCCTGACGGTGACGGATAAACGCCGCAATGATGTCTTTCAGGTTCATCAACTTCGGCTGGCCATTGTCCAGGCAGACCATGTTGATGCTGAATGAATTTTCCAACTGGGTATTCAGGAACAGGTTGTTGACAATCACTTCAGCGTTTTCACCACGCTTCAGGTCAATGGCAATACGCATGCCTTCTTTATCTGACTCATCACGAAGTTCAGAAATACCTTCCAGTTTTTTCTCTTTGACTAACTCGGCAATACGCTCAATGGTTTTTGCCTTGTTGACCTGATAAGGAATTTCAGTAAACACGATGGTGCTACGGCCAGATTTCTGGTCTTCTTCAATATGGTATTTACCACGGATGTGAAGACGGCCTTTACCGGTACGGTAAGCATCGACAATACCCGATTTACCGTAAATGATACCGCCTGTAGGGAAATCCGGACCAGAGATGTGCTCCATCAAGCCTTCAATGGAAATATTCGGGTTTTCCGCATAAGCCAAACATGCATTGATGACTTCGGTCATGTTGTGTGGCGCCATATTGGTCGCCATACCAACCGCAATACCGGTCACACCGTTAATCAGCAAGTTGGGAACACGTGTCGGCATCACTTCTGGAATACGTTCAGAACCGTCGTAGTTGTCTTCCCACTCGACAGTGTCTTTTTCCAGATCAGCCAGAAGTTCATGGGTGAGCTTACGCATACGTACTTCGGTATAACGCATTGCTGCTGCGCTATCGCCATCGACTGAACCGAAGTTACCCTGACCATCCACCAATTGATAACGCAGGCTAAAGTCTTGCGCCATACGGACAATGGTTTCATAAACAGCTGAGTCACCATGCGGGTGATATTTACCGATCACGTCACCGACGACACGGGCTGACTTTTTGTATGCTTTATTGTAGTCGTTGCCCAATTCGTGCATAGCGAAAAGCACACGACGATGAACAGGCTTTAAACCGTCTCTCACGTCAGGTAATGCACGAGAAACAATAACACTCATGGCATAGTCGAGATACGAGCTTTTGAGTTCATCCTCAATGGCAATCGGTCGGATTTCCGATACGCTCATGCATACTCCTTATTACAAACAGCCATTCAGACTGTTCGTTTTATATAATCAATCTAGCAAAAAATTAACCCAAAATAAGCTGAGTTAAAGTCTAAATACAGCCATAAATTATAGCATAAATTCTGCTGTTTTTGTGCCATATCTCTTATCTTAATCTTGTTAATTTTCTATAATTTATCGTTTATTTTTTCAGCACTTTCATTTGTCGGAATTTTATGTGAATTCGTTCATTTTATTCGAGGTTGAATCGAAAAATTTAGCGTTCTATGTTTATGCAGCTTATTCAGTTAAAATGCACTTTTCACTTTAAAAAAGATAGAAATCAATCAAATCTCATTTATATCCCAGCTATGCAAATACAAGCACCCTACATTACCCTTTTTAAGCGCATACAGACGCTCATCAGCTTCGGGCACATTTACGCCATCGCTTGACTCTTCAAGCCATAAAAATGAATAAATGAAGAAATCCAGCCATAAAAAAACGCCCCCGAGCTGAGCAGAAAAGCATTGCTTTCACTGCTTGCACAAGAGCGTTTTTTGAAACTGATTTCGAGAATTAGATTTTAGAAACCAATTCTGGAACTACAGTGTTCAAGTCACCAACTAACCAGTAGTCAGCTACTGCGTTAATTGGCGCTTCTTCATCTTTGTTGATCGCAACGATCACTTTAGACTCTTTCATACCCGCCAAATGCTGGATGGCACCAGAAATACCGACAGCGATGTATAGCTCAGGCGCAACGATTTTACCCGTTTGACCAACCTGCATGTCGTTTGGAACGAAACCAGCGTCAACCGCAGCACGTGAAGCACCTTGAGCAGCGCCAAGCTTGTCCGCCAATGGATCCAGGATCTTGTGATAGTTTTCACCAGAACCTACACCACGACCACCAGAAACCACAATGCGTGCAGCGGTTAATTCTGGGCGTTCAGATTTCACAATTTCTTCTGAAACGAATTTAGAGATACCTGCATCGCCAGTAGACGCAGCAGCTTCAACGCTAGCAGAACCACCATCGCTTGCTACAGCATCAAATGCAGTACCACGAACAGTTGCAACAACAACTGCTTCGCCAGATTCTACAGTGGCAATTGCGTTACCTGCATAGATTGGACGTTTAAAGGTTTTAGGACCTTCAACAGCGATAATGTCAGTGATCATGCTCACATCAAGAAGCGCAGCTGCACGTGGCAGAATGTTTTTACCTGTTGTGGTAGAAGCAGCAAGGATATGGCTATAGCCTTTGCCCAATTCAGCAACAAGTTTAGCCACATTTTCAGCCAACTGGTTTGCATAAGCAGCGTCGTCTGCAAGCAATACTTTACTTACACCCGCAACTTTAGCTGCCTGGTCAGCAACGGCTTGCGCGTTCGAGCCAGCTACCAATACAGTGATATCACCACCGATTTTTTGCGCCGCAGCAACAACGTTTAAAGTAGCAGCGTTTAATGCTTTGTTGTCGTGCTCAGCGATAACTAAAATACTCATGATTTTTATCCTTCTGTATTAGATCACTTTCGCTTCATTTTTCAATTTTTCTACAAGCTCGTCTACAGACTTCACTTGTACGCCCGCTTTACGTTCAGCAGGAGCTTCAACTTTAACTGTTTTCAGTTTAGTTGTCGCAGTAACACCGAAATCTGCTGGAGATTTGGTATCAAGCGGTTTTTTACGCGCTTTCATGATGTTTGGAAGAGCCGCATAACGTGGCTCGTTCAAACGCAAGTCAGTCGTAATAATTGCTGGAAGTGCAAGCTCAACAGTTTGTAAACCACCGTCAATTTCACGAGTCACTTGTACTTTGTCGCCTTCAACTTTCACTTCTGATGCGAATGTACCTTGACCTGCACCAAGTAAAGCGCCAAGCATCTGACCCACCTGGTTAGAGTCGTCATCAATGGCTTGCTTACCTAGAAGGATGAGTTGTGGCTGTTCAGCATCAACAACACCTTTCAGGATTTTAGCCACTTCCAAAGCACCGAGCTGGCTGTCGTCAGCTTCAACCAGGATACCGCGGTCAGCGCCAAGTGCCATAGAAGAACGGATTTGTTCTTGCGCCTCTTTAGGACCAATAGAAACAACAACGATTTCTGAAACAGTTCCTTTTTCTTTTAAACGAACCGCTTCTTCCACCGCGATTTCACAAAATGGGTTAATTGACATTTTAACGTTTGTTAAGTCAACACCACTGTTGTCCGGTTTAACGCGAACTTTAACGTTGGCATCAACCACACGTTTTACAGCAACAAGAGCCTTCATGTAATCCTCGGCTGTTTTAGCAAATGTAAATGTTGAGAAAAGTTATAATAACTCTTCACTTAAATTTTTTTAGGTGCCCTATCTTGCAATGTGTACGGCATTTCGGTCAAGTCACAATTATCGAAACAGCTGTAAAAATGCATCATTTTCCTTGAACTTGGCGTTCATATTTTTTTCCAATACTTTTATTAAGATGAAATTCCTGAATATTTATTTATTTTTTAAGCATTGATTTTTAGTATTTTTTTATCTGATTAACTTCATCAAAAGTTCTGATTTAATACATATTTTCGATGAGTTTCTGGCGGGTCTGGCGCATATGGCTGACAAAATAGCCAAATTAATGCCTTGTCATTTAAGACAGCTTACCCAAATTTTTTTAGCCCGTTTGCCCTAAAATTGAGCGCTTTTTTAAGTTAAAGATGTAACAAATTACTTTTTAAAGATAAATACCCTGTCCTACAGGGAAGCATGCCGACAACATGCTTCCCTGACATTTATCAATTCATGATCAGCCAGGTTGCCGCCAGCATGAGCAAGCCGCCTGAAGCGCCATCAATCCATTTCTGCTTACGCTCATCAATATCGGCTTTTTGGGTCACTTTGGCAAAGACTATGCTCAAACTGCCATACACCACAAAGATGAGTCCAATAAAGATCAAGGACAGGATTAAACCCTGGTTTACCGTGTTCCCGGTCTTATCAATAAACTGCGGTAAAATTGCAAAATAGATCAGCATGCCTTTGGGATTCAAGAGTGCAGTAAAAAAACCTTTTTTGATCGGACTGGACGACAATTTTTTCTCGATCGTGATTTTATTTTGACTGAACACCGACTTGATCAGGCTAAAAGCCAGAAATAAGAGATAAGCGATCCCGAGCCAGCGAATGCTTTCAAATAACACCGGGAACGAGACAATAATGGCTGCAATACCCAAAGCCACCAACACAGAATGGACTAAATAGCCCAGGCAAATCCCTACAGTGGCCAGCATGCCTGCTTTTGCATCTTTACCCATCACTTGTGACAGGATAAACAGCATATCTGGCCCAGGGGTGAAAATAAGCGGGATAACCGTTAAAGCGAACAGTGCAAATACAGACATTTCCTTTCCCTTTCCATGCCTTGAAAGTGAAAATTAGTATCGAATAAATAGTACAAAATAGGATTTCAAATATTCTATAATTATGATTATTTTTCGAATTATATTCTAATTTATGAAACCATCTTCCAAGTCTGTTTCAGTAAAACTGGATCGCATTGATAAAAATATCATTCAAGCCTTGCAAAATAATGGCCGTATGCAAAATAACGATCTGGCCCGTGAAATCGGACTGTCTCCTTCTTCCTGTTTACGGCGGGTAAAATTACTGGAAGAAGCAGGCGTGATTCAGAGCTACACCACTGTGGTCGATCCGCAAAAAATTGGCTTGCAGCTGATTCTGTTTTCACGAATCTGGTTAACCGGACAGGACGCCGAAACCATTGATACCTTCATTGAAGCCATGAAGGAGCTTCCTCAGGTTATGGAGTGTTATATTATTTTGGGAGAATGCGATGCCATGCTGAAAGTGGTCGTGCCCGATCTGGAAAGTTACCGTAAATTTCAGTCGGCGCATCTCACCAAGAAAAACGGCATCACCAGTGTAAAAACCGATTTACCCAGTCAGATTATTAAGCAGAGTTTCCAATTACCGCTTGATAACCTTTAGGCACGCTCATCATTTTTCAGCATGCTGAAAATTGCCGTGCACATAAATCTGTTATTGCTTAGATAGAAAGTTGAAGTGGAGCAGCAAGAACTTGCTTCGCTTTGCGCTTGATCATCTTATAAAACTTTAGGGCTACATTCATGATATCGCATGAAATCAGGTAGCCCTTGATCAAGTCTGCAAATTAAAAGGCTGCTTATACAGGCTGGCTTTGCAAAAAGTCACGATGGATGTGGCTTAAATCAATCAAATCGTAAGCTTGAAGATTAAATATTTCCCAGACTGCTAAAAAGTCTTCTTTTAAATCTACATTTGATGTGGCAATGGGACGTTCTTGCCATTGCAGGTCTGAAATCCATAGATAGGTCTGGTGAGTCACATCATTAATCGCCTGTACCTTACCTTCTGAATTGATCCCTTGTACATGCGCACCTGCAGGTAAAACCGGTTCGATGTTCGGCAAACTAATTTCTACAAAATGTTTCACTTGACGAAGTCCATAACCTGCAAAAATTTCTTTTTGCGCAGCCGTTAACTGATCATACTTCTCTAAAATTCCCGCAATCATTGATTCGCCTGTCATTTTCCTTTCCAATATTTAACCCACCAGCAGTGCAAACATAAATCATTCCATCACTATATATGATTCACGCAATTCACTGTATGGTTAGAGGTGATTCTTATACCTTATAAATTGACTTTTTATTATCCGACAATAGTTCAAAATGTCATCT
Organism: Acinetobacter sp. ANC 4216; assembly: GCF_004331195.1. NCBI lineage: Bacteria > Pseudomonadati > Pseudomonadota > Gammaproteobacteria > Moraxellales > Moraxellaceae > Acinetobacter > Acinetobacter sp. ANC 4216. The sequence continues at coordinate 188,076 of NZ_SJOC01000005.1, forward strand.
TTATGGACTGATATTTTTGCATATGCTCATTTAACTTTAATGAACTCCTTGGACTGCCACTAAAAAATTATGCAAAGTCCAAGCCAGCTTGGTTCAAATTTTAACATTGTTACGACTTTTTAAGTTACGACTTTTTAACCTGCGCTCGCGGATGCGCCTGATCATACACCTGAGCCAAATGATCGAAATCGACATGGGTATAAATTTGCGTGGTGGTCAAATTGCTATGTCCCAGCATTTCCTGTACTGCACGCAAATCCCGACTGTTGGATAACATATGACTGGCAAAGCAATGCCGCAATAAATGTGGGTGCAAATCGACATTTACCCCGGCACGCAGGGCTTGCAGTTTCACCCGGTTTTCAATTTGCCGCGCTCCTAGTGGACTGCCCTTCTGGGTAATAAACACATGGGCATCCAGGACAAAATCACCGTACCATAATGGATAGACTTGCAGCCATTTCATCACTGCATCTCGAGCCTTGCTGCCAAAAGGTACCACCCGGGTTTTGTTGCCTTTACCGGTAATACGTAACAGCTGACGGTTAAAATCGATATCTTTAATCCGTAAACCTTGCACTTCTGCCAAACGCAAGCCACTGGAATACAGCAGTTCTAAAATGGCTTTATCCCGTAGCCACATTTGCTGTTCAATGGGTTTTTCAGGGGCGGGCTGATCCAGAATCTGGTTCACGGTTTCAATGTCAACCATCCCCGGAAGCGGTCTGGGAATACGTTTTAATTGAAAATCATCCGCCGGATTAAACGCCAGATACTGGCCCTGCTCGGCCCATTTCATAAATTGGCGTATGGACGAAAGCATGCGCTGCAAACTGCTGGAGCTGAGCTGCTGCTGTTCCACTTTATAGGCCAAATATTCACGCAGATCTGTGGTCTCTATATTGGCCAGATTCAGTTTTTTAGCTTCACAAAAGTTTAAAAAATCGGAAACATCACGCTCATAGGCGTGCAAGGTATGTCTGGACTGATTTTGAATTTCCCGCTCTTTGAGCCACATCACAAGTAACTGACTTTGATCAATGATCATGGTGATGCCCCTGCTTAAAGACTTGCACAGAAAGATTTAAAACTGTGTTTCCAAGATGATGAGTTGAATTATGAAAACAGTTTAGCAAAAAATCCTTTTTCCTTCTGTTTTTTCCGTACATAGAACGGAGCTGTTTCCTGACGCAAGTAATGCTCTAATCCGCTAGTAGCGTGTACATCATCTAAATGTATAAGATCAATCAATCTTTTTCTCACTAAGCTTTCATACGCTACGTGTCCAATCTGATTTTTTAAACGTTGAAAGGATTCATCACTTATAGTCTGATCTGTTTCAAAACCAATCAACAATGTAGGTTCCTGATCACGCTTTGGATCATGCATCTGTGCAAGATATGCCATTTTGACTTCAGGTTTGGTTTTAAGTAAAACTCGTAGCTGATCAATCATTTCATGAGGGTATTCTGCAGGTTGACCGAGCAATACTTCCCTCTGCTCTTGATACTCGTAACTTTCCAATAGCGAACCATACCCACCTTGTAAAAGAGCTTCCACTTCCTGAGGGAAAAACTCTTTCCCATATTCACTGTATGGGTTTAACACTAAATTAGCCCCTAAAGTCAGTTCAAAGAAACCTCTAGCAGGCAGACGTAAATATGATTGTTCATCTTGAATCGCTTTTTGCAAACTCTCTAAAGATAAGAAAAAAGGCAGATATGTTTCACCCTTTTCATTCTGAAAATGTATCAAACTCACTTGGCTTCCTTCAGGAAGTACATCTGAACTTCCCTGTGGACTGGTCTTGTCACTAAATCCAATACAATAAATCTCAGCGTTCAATAATTTTTCTAAAAATTCCGGACGTTGACTTGGCTCCGAACTCGCTTTGACAAGAAGATGTTCTAATTTCCTTTCGTTATTTTCCATGTTGTATTCTCATTATATTGAATAACCATCATTTCATTTATTAAGGGTATAAAAAAGCCCCGACGAATCAGGGCTCTAATTTCAACCTTGGTAATAACTCAAATCGATACGACCTTGATAGACGTTTGCTGTTGGACCGGTCATCCACACCACATCGCCTTCTTTCCATTCAATTTGTAACTTACCACCGGCCAGTTCGATTTCAACATTATTAGCCAACAGACCACGGCGCATACCGGAAACCGCAGCGGCACAGGCACCTGTACCACAGGCTAAAGTTTCACCTACACCACGTTCAAATACACGCAGACGTGCATGTTTTTCATCAATAATTTGCATAAAACCGGCATTGACACGTTGCGGGAAACGCTCATGTGATTCTACTTGTGGTCCAATACGTGCGACATCTGCGGTAATCACATCGGGAACAATGGTCACTGCATGCGGATTGCCCATATTCACGACATCAATAGTCAGCTTTTCATTGTCGGCCAAATCAATGTCATACAGGCTTTCCGGTTCATCGGCCAAAAACGGAATTTCATTGGGCAGGAATTTAGGATAACCCATGTTCACCCGCACCCAGCCATTTGCACCGAGTTCAGGCTCGACAATACCGGCTTTGGTCTGCACCTTGATTTTGGTTTTGGTGGTGAGCTGACGTTCATGCACAAAGCGGGCAAAACAGCGTACCCCATTACCGCATTGCTCCACTTCCGAACCGTCGGCATTAAAAATGCGGTATTTAAAATCGACATTGGGTAAGTCTGGTGGCTCAACAATCAGCAACTGGTCGAAACCGATGCCAAAGTGGCGGTCTGCCAAACGCTGAATGGTGACAGTATCCAGGTAGGCACGCTGACTGATCAGGTCAACCACCATGAAGTCATTGCCCAGACCATGCATTTTGGTAAATTCTAAAAACATCTCAGACATCTCCATTATGGCAATAAGCGTTCACGTTCCCACAAAGATTCAATGCTTTCACGCTCACGAATCAAATGTGCCTGATCACCATCAACCATCACTTCAGCAGCACGACCACGGCTGTTGTAGTTCGAGCTCATCACGAAACCGTAAGCGCCCGCACCCAATACGGCCAGTACATCATTTTCCTTGAGGGCCAGCTTGCGCTCTTTACCCAGGAAATCGCCGGTTTCGCAAATTGCACCCACCACATCCCACTCTTTCGCTTCCACGTCAGTACGCGGAGTCACTTCCTGAATATCCATCCAGGCTTCGTATAAAGCAGGGCGAATCAGGTCATTCATCGCCGCATCAATAATCGCAAAGTTACGGTGATTGGTCGGTTTGAGCAAATCGACTTTGGTCAGCAACACGCCAGCATTGGCAGAGATACTGCGGCCCGGTTCCATATACACTTTTAGACCGAGTTTTTCTAAACCTGGACGCAAGGCATTGGCATATTCTTCTACAGATGGAGGCGTTTCATCTTTATAGGTCACGCCCAAACCGCCACCAATGTCGATGTGTTTCAGATTGATGCCCATCTCTTTTAACTTGTCGATCATCACAATGACACGATCCAGTGCATCCACAAAAGGCTGGGTTTCAGTCAGCTGCGAACCGATGTGGCAGTCAATTCCTACAACGTCCAGGTTTGGCAATGACGCTGCATATTGATAGGTTTCAAATACGGCATCGGAAGGAATACCGAATTTGTTTTCTTTTAAACCGGTTGAAATGTAGGGATGAGTTTTGGCATCGACATCCGGGTTTACACGCAAGGAAATCGGGGCTTTTTTACCTAAGCTTGCCGCCACTTTCTGAATGCGGTCCAGCTCGGCATAAGATTCGACATTGAAACAGGCAATACCCACTTCTAGCGCTTTTTGGATATCTGCTTCAGATTTGCCCAAGCCCGAGAACACGATTTTAGAAGCATCACCACCGGCTTTCAGCACACGGGCAAGCTCACCGCCGGTGACAATATCAAAGCCCGCGCCACGCTTGGCCAGTACATTCAACACCGCAAGGTTAGAGTTAGACTTTACCGCAAAACAAATTTGATGGTCGATAAAGCTAAATGCACGATCCATATCTAAATAATGCTTTTCAAAAGTTGCTTTTGAATAAACATAAAGTGGCGTGCCAAATTGCTGCGCAAGCTGTTGTAGAGAACATTGCTCGGCATGCAAAACCCCATTAATGCGGGTAAAACTCATGAATGTATCCTTTCGATGACGCGTTTAGATATTGAAAATTAATTCGTTTCAGCAGATGAAGCGGGAAGCTCTGCTGCTACTGGAGCGGCTTCTTGCTTGTTTGAGGATTGCTGGTTTGAATTTACATTGGGATATAACAAATATTTTGCACGTTTGTCGTAATTCGGATCACTCGGCAGCTGCAAAGCTCCGGACTGACCACAACCGACTAAAGCAAAACCTGTCGCCAATACACTGATGCAGCAAATGACAAGACGCATCTGACCACCTATTTCATATTTTCGAAGAAGTATAACCTGATCATGGGACATGACCAAAGCACTAAACGCTAGAGATTATAGTGAGATAAAAAAAAACGCCAGTTTCAAACTGGCGTTTTCATTTTTTAGCCTGATTATTTATGTTTCGGTTTGTAGAAACCAAAATAGCCAATAATCAGGATAATGAACCAGATCGGGCTAACCATCAGCGCTTTCATGGTGTCCGCTTCTAAAGACAGCACATAAATCATGCCTATAAAGAAGATAATCACCACCCAGCAGGTCAACAAACCACCCGGTAATTTAAAGGTCGATTTTGCATGCAATTCTGGACGTGTTTTGTAATACACGATATAGCTCCAGATAATCATCAGCCAGACACAGATAAACAGGATGGTTGAAAGTGTGGTTGCCAGGGTAAACGCTTCAACCGTATTCGGTACAAAGTACTGAAGTGCAGCGCCGAGGAGCAAACACACCGCAGAGAAATACAGCGCATTGGCAGGCACAGCACGTTTATTCAAATGACCGAAGGCTTTAGGGCCCTGCTCTTCACGTGACAGACCAAACAGCATACGGCTGGTCGAGAACACCCCGCTGTTCATAGAGGACATGACTGAAGACAACACCACCAGGTTCATGATAATCGCTGCAGCAGCAATACCGGCCTGGCTAAACAGGTTGACGAATGGACTGATGTTCGGATCGATCTTGTTCCATGGCGTAACGGACATGACAATGACCAGTGCCAGCACATAGAAAATGATGATACGAATCGGAATCGAGTTGACCGCTTTAGGCAGGTTGCGTTCAGGATCTTTGGTTTCTGCCGCAGTTGTACCGACCAGTTCCACACCAACGAAGGCAAAGATGGCAATCTGGAAACCAGCCAGGAAGCCGGTCACGCCTGTCGGGAATAAACCGCCATGTGACCAGAGATGAGTAAAGGAAGCAACTTGACCTGTGGTAGAAGTGAATCCGGTAAAGATCATCCACAAACCAACAGCAATCAGCACCACAATGGCAATAATCTTGATTAGAGCAAACCAGAACTCTAATTCACCAAACAATTTAACGGTAACCAGATTCAGCCCCATAATAAAGACAATGGCGGCAATACTGATCATGACCCCTTCGCCAGGCGTAAACGGCAGCCCTCCGTTAAAGAATTGCAGGTAATAAATAATGGCCGACAAGTCAGCAATACCAATGGTGATCCAGCACAGCCAATAGGTCCAGCCGACAAAATAGCCCGCCCAGGGACCGATCAGGTCCGTGGAAAAATCAATAAAAGACTTGTATTTCAGGTTAGACAGTAGCAATTCGCCAAGCGCACGCATGACCAGAAAAACCATAAAACCGATAATCATATAAATGATCAGAATGGATGGTCCGGCCAGGCTGATGGTTTTACCCGAACCCATGAACAAACCTGTACCAATTGCCCCGCCAATCGCAATAAGCTGCAAATGCCGATTCGACAAACTCCGCTGCAGTTCACCACCTTCAGTCGATGAACGATGATTCTCATTTGACATTGTTATTTTCGTCTCTTAATTTCGTGTGATAAAAGTAGCTCAAATTAAAATAAATAAATAAAGTTTTTTGAGCGTTTGTTAAATATTTTTCAAGTGCGACTCTGTTTTTGTCGCTTTTTCATCCACTTTCGGTCCATTTTGTATCCCTTTTTTGCATTTCCCTTCAATTTAGCAGTTTACGTGCCAAGATAAAATTTGGCGAGATTATATTCAAAAAATTGTATTTCCATACAGCTATTGCTACATTCTTCATCCATCTTCTGATTTATATAGATACCACTCAAATGAGCAAAGTCAAAACTGTTTACCGTTGCGAACAATGTGGAACTGACCATCCGAAATGGGCGGGACAATGTTCAGAATGTGGTGAATGGAACAGCCTGCTCGAAGTCACTCTTGCACCCGCAACAACACACCGTGCCCAGCCTAAAATGGGCGGCGGCTATGCTGGTCAGGCAGCAACCATCACCACCCTGAATAAAGTTTCTGTTTCACATGAAACACGCTTGGCTACGGGGATAGGTGAATTTGACCGCGTTCTGGGCGGTGGTCTAGTCACCGGGTCAGTGGTTCTGATTGGCGGGGATCCCGGAATTGGCAAATCCACCATCCTCTTACAAACAGCGACGCATATGGCAGCTGCCCAGAGTTCTGCACTCTATGTGACCGGTGAGGAATCACTGTCGCAAGTCGCTTTGCGCGCCCATCGCCTGGAGCTGCCAACTGAACATCTTAAAGTCATGGCGGAAACCTGTGTGGAACGCATCTGCGAAGTGCTTGCACAAGAACGCCCTGCCGTGGCCATTCTGGATTCGATTCAAACCCTATATACCGAAACCTTGCAGTCGGCACCGGGTGGCGTTTCGCAAATTCGTGAATCGGCAGCTTTACTGACCCGTTTTGCCAAAAATAGTGGCACGGCGCTGTTCATTGTGGGTCATGTGACCAAAGAAGGCGCATTGGCAGGACCGCGTGTACTGGAACACATGGTCGATTGCGTATTGTATTTTGAAGGACAATCCGACTCACGTTACCGGATGATCCGTGCCGTGAAAAACCGTTTCGGGGCAGTCAATGAACTGGGGGTGTTTGGCATGACCGATAAAGGCTTGCGTGAAGTGGCTAACCCGTCCGCCATCTTCCTGAGCCGTTATGATGAAGCCATTCCCGGTTCGATTGTAATGATCAGCCGCGAAGGCACCCGTCCACTGTTGGTTGAAGTACAGGCGCTGGTGGATGATGCGCATGGACAACCGCGTCGTGTGGCGCTTGGTCTGGAACAGAACCGCCTGAACATGCTGCTGGCTGTCATGCACCGTCACGGCGGGGTGCAAACCTCGGGGCAGGATGTCTATGTCAACGTTGTTGGCGGTTTAAAGATTACCGAAACCGGTTCAGACCTGGCCGTTTTACTGGCTTGTGCATCCAGCTTACGAGGTAAAGCTCTGCCACAACAACTGGCAGTATTTGGTGAAGTGGGTTTATCGGGCGAAATCCGTCCGGTGCCGAATGGTCAGGAACGCTTAAAAGAAGCCATTAAGCATGGTTTTAAATACATTATTTTGCCGCGTGGCAATGCACCGCAAAAACCAGTCCCGAATGTACAGATCATTTCAGTAGCACGTTTGCATGAAGCCTTGACGGAAGCGATGAACTTGAGTGAAGAGCTGGCTTAAGCTTAAACACATGAAAGGTTATGTAAAAAAAATCATCAATTTGATATTGAAATTCGGGGAAAATGCCTGCATAACTATAAGGCTATAATTTACTTTTTTATTTAGGAAAAATCGATGGAAGTTCGACAGCGTGGTTTGATGGCCGGTATTTTAATGGCAGCTATGGTGGTTGCACCAATGGCCGAAGCAAAACGTGCAGGTGGCGGTAAAAGCCATGGCATGAGCCGTTCTGCTGCCCCAACCCAGTCTTACCAACAACCGCGTCAAGCTACTCCTGTTCAACAACCTGTTGCCCCTACCCAGCAAAAATCGGGTTCAGGTGTAGGTAAAATGGTTGCTGCTGGTGTTGCTGGTGCTGCAGTTGGTGCGGTAGCGGCAAATGCTTTAGCAGACGACAAAGCTGCAAGTGAAGCACAAACGCAGCAAGAGGAAGAAAAAGGCGGCATTCCGGGCTGGATCTGGATTCTTCTGGCAGCAGCAGTCGCTTTCTTCTTGTTCCGTAAATTCGGAGCAAAAAAAAAATTAGCCAATAACCCTTATGCGCCAAATAATGCGGGTAACACAGCGCCGTTTGGTCAGCAAACTGCAGCACCACGTACTTCAAATGACAGCACCAACATTTTTGGTCAGTCTGTAGGTGGTTCTGCAGGTGCAGCAACTCAAGCGCCTTTTGGTGCTGCTTCAACACAAAGCGGCAACCAGCTGCCAGACGGTACTGAACCTGCTGCTTTCCTGCGCGTAGCCCGTCAGCGCTTCAACCATATTCAGTCTATGAATACAGCAAGCAATATTGCTGAAATTCAGCGTTATTTAACGCCGGACCTGTATCAGTCCATGTATAACGACATTATGGCGAACCAAGACCAGGACGTTGCCGAGTTCTCTAACCTGAATGCCATGGTGGTCGATTCTGCAACTGAAAATGGTCAGTACATTGTTAGCGTACGTTTCACTGGTACAGTAAGCGAAGACTTAAATAGCTTGCCACAACCATTTACTGAAATCTGGCACTTTGTAAAACCTGCCGGTTCTAATCAAGACTGGTTGGTTGCCGGTATTCAGCAAGAAAGCTAAGTGTTAGTGAACACCCTCTGTGCTAAATGCACTGACATGAGTGGATGTTTTTAGTCGCGATACTGTAAAAGCCAATCTTCGGATTGGCTTTTTTATTTCATTCCTTTTAGGCTATAGCAAAAGTTTTTGGATATAGGTATGTCTAACCGAATTTCCCCACCTGCCTCGCTGATGAATTTAGCCATTACAGGAAATGCAAAAGCGCAATTTGAACTGGCTGAGCTGTATATGCAAAGCGAGCATGATGATGACATTATTCTTGCCGAAGAATGGGCGCTAAAAGCCGCAGAAAATGGCAATGTTGAAGCCATGTACTGGCTGGGTGAAGGTTATACGGTTTATGCCAAAGACCTGGCTGAAGAAGACCCGGAAGAATCTAAAGCCCATTTTGAACTTGGCTATTACTGGCTGAGCAAAGCCAATATGCAAAAGCACCCTGCTGCGACCTTAGAATTGGCGAGTTATTTCCGCCGTGGTGATGTGATTGAAAAAGATGTGGCCAAGTCCGTATCTTTGGTCAAACAGGCTGCTGAATGGGGTGAAGTTCAAGCCATGCGTGATTTGGCCTTTATCTATGAAAATGGTCTAGGCATAGAAATAGATGAAGAAAAAGCGGATTTCTGGACTGAAAAAGCACAAGCAGCTGAAAAATAAATTGAAAAAGCCCATTATTTTATGGGCTTTTGTTTTATACATTTTTTAAATATTAACGCTCGATATCATCATTTACTTCGACAACAATCACTTGTCGACAAATTCCCTCTACTTGACGTTGCTGCTCAAAAACTAAAGCAGGCATCGCATCGAAACTGTCAAAGAAACAGATTTCATCTTCATTGACATCATAAACAAGGGAATGATTACCCACACCTTCCAAGGTATCGTAATAAACAATCACAAATTTATTTTGCTCAAAAGCTTGCTGGATTTGCTGATAATTTAACGCATGAAGAATGGGTAAATTCAGCTGTTCAGCTTCCTGATAACTGAGTTTTTCACTCTCCTGAAGATCAGGGTCAGGATCGGTATAAAACTGCACATGAAAACCAAACTTTTTCAGACCGACAGCTAAGCCGATTGTCGTCGTGCCATTTTCTGAATCATATCCACACACCTCTACCAGCTGCTGAATATCGGCATCAATCCCTAAATGTTGCAGCAACATCCATACTGCAAAAATACCGCCATTTGCTTCCAGACGGGCTAATTCTTCAGGCATTTCTAAAGCCATAATAAAAACTCAAAAACATGATTGTGCTGATAATAATCAATTTCAGATTGGAACAAAATCAATTTCCAAGTACAATACTTCGCTAGTCGAGGGATGCTGCGACGTTTTACAGGTACCAAATGTAAAAGCGCCAGGCTCGACGATCGGTCTATCTTTTTCTAGACAGACCAACAACGGCATCCGCGAACTGAATGATCAATTTTTGTTTTTATAAGGAGATCGTGATGAACGCGGTTAATGCTTCATTTACAGATTATAAAGTTGCCGATATTTCCCTAGCTGACTACGGTCGTAAAGAAATCAAGCTTGCTGAAGCAGAAATGCCAGCGCTGATTGGCTTACGTAAACGCTACTCAGCAGCAAAACCACTTGCAGGCGCGAAAATTCTCGGCTGTATCCACATGACCATTCAAACTGCTGTTTTAATTGAAACATTAGTTGAATTGGGCGCTGAAGTTCGCTGGACTTCTTGCAACATCTTCTCTACTCAAGACCACGCTGCTGCTGCAATTGCTGCACGCGGTATTCCTGTTTTTGCCTGGAAAGGTGAAACTGAAGAAGAATACATGTGGTGTCTTGAACAGCAAATCAATGTCAATGGCAAACCTTGGGATGCCAACATGATTCTGGATGATGGCGGTGACTTGACTGCTCTTGTTCATGAAAAATATCCTGAACTGATTGCTAAAATCCACGGTGTAACTGAAGAAACCACCACGGGTGTGCAACGTCTTTATGAAATGTTACGTGACGGCACTTTAAAAGTTCCTGCAATCAACGTAAACGACTCAGTGACTAAGTCTAAAAATGACAACAAATACGGTTGCCGCCACTCTCTAAACGATGCGATCAAACGCGGTACTGACATGTTGATGTCTGGCCGTCGTGCATTGGTGATTGGTTATGGTGACGTAGGTAAAGGTTCTGCTCAATCACTTCGTCAGGAAGGTATGATCGTACGTGTTACTGAAATTGACCCGATCTGTGCGATGCAAGCATGTATGGACGGTTACGAAGTGGTATCTCCATACAAAAACGGCGTACAAACTGGCAAAAAAGAAGACATCAACCTTGACCTTCTTCAAAATACTGACCTGATCGTAACAACTACAGGTAACTATCACGTATGTGATTCTGCAATGTTAGATACATTAAAAGCAGGTGCAGTGGTTTGTAACATCGGTCACTTCGATACTGAAATTGATACCAACTACTTACGTGGCTACAAATGGGTTGAAGTTAAACCTCAAGTTCACCAGGTGTATCGTACAGAAAATGAAAACGATTACCTGATCCTTCTTTCTGAAGGCCGTTTGGTGAACCTGGGTAACGCAACAGGTCACCCATCACGTGTGATGGACGGTTCATTTGCCAACCAGGTATTGGCTCAAATGCATTTGTTCGCTGAAAAATTTGCTGATCTTCCTGAAGACCAGAAACAGGCTGCGATTCGTGTAGAACTGCTTCCTAAAAAACTGGACGAAGAAGTTGCTGCTGCAATGGTTGCCGGTTTCGGCGGTGTCTTGACTCAATTGACTCAAGAACAGGCAGATTACTTAGGTGTGCAAGTTGAAGGTCCGTTCAAATCTGAGACTTATAAATACTAATTAATTCATCCCTCTCCCTAACCCTCTCCCATAGGGAGAGGGAATATTCGTTACAAAATGAATGTTATTGAGGGTAAGTCCTCTCCTTTCAGGAGAGGATTTAGGAGAGGTGAAAAATATAAATAAGTATTTATAAAAAGGATTTAAACATGTCTAAACAGATTCCGATTTCCTTTGAGTTCTTCCCGACCAAAACTGATGCTGGTGCGGAAAAACTTAAAGTGGTTCATCAAGAACTTCAACTGCTTAATCCAGAGTTTTTCTCTGTGACCTATGGGGCAGGCGGTTCTACACGCGAACGTACATTATCCACACTGGCTGATTTCAATGGTAAAGGTACGCCTGTCGCCCCTCACCTTTCATGTATTGGTGATAGCAAAGAGCGTATTGCAGAATTGCTGGATTTGTACAAATCGCAAGGTATTAATCGTATTGTGGCACTGCGTGGTGACTTGCCTTCAGGTCAGGTTGGCCTGGGTGAATTGCCTTATGCACAGGACCTGGTTCGTTTTATCCGCGAACATTCAGGCGATCACTTCCAGATTGAAGTGGCCGCTTACCCGGAAATGCACCCACAGGCAGAAAACTTTGATAAAGACATTCAACACTTTATTGAAAAAGCCAATGCTGGTGCCAATGCCGCTTTAACCCAGTTCTTCTTTAACCCGGATGCCTACTTCTACTTTGTAGATCGCATTCAAAAACAAGGCGTGAATATCCCGGTAGCGCCGGGCATTATGCCAATTACCAATGCCAGCAACCTGATTCGCTTCGCAGATGGTACCGGCGCGGAAATTCCACGCTGGATTCGCAAGCAATTGGCCACTTATGGCGATGACACGGCAAGCATCAAGGCCTTTGGTCATGAAGTCGTAGTGAAATTGTGTGAACGCCTGCTTGCAGGTGGCGCACCGAGCTTGCACTTCTACACCATGAATGCCACAGATCCGACACGTCAACTCGTGACCGATCTTGGCCTAGCTTAACTTTATAACTGATTTGTGAGTAATACTTAAATGCCGCGTTTTTATATTGAAGCTGATTTGGCAGTGGATATGCATGTTGAATTAACCGAAACGGTTTTTCATCATTGGGTCAAAGTATTACGTGCACAAGCCGGTGAGAAAGCCACCTTGTTCAATGGACAGGGTGGTGAATATGAAGTTACGCTTATTGAAGTCGCAAAAAAATCAGCCCGTGTTTCTGTCGATTCCTTCAATCCGGATGACCGTACTCCAGCTTTTAGTACCCTGCTTGGACAGGTGATGAGCAAAGGCGACCGGATGGATTATGCCATTCAAAAAGCCACTGAGCTTGGAGTATCCAAAATCCAGCTACTGACTTCTGAACGCTGTGAAATGCGCCTTAAATATGATCGCGACCAAAAGAAAATCGATCACTGGCAAGGCATCGCCATCGCGGCTTGTGAACAATGCGGCATGAACAAGGTTCCTGAAGTGTTAGCGCCTGTATCTTTACAGGACTGGTTAGCCAGTGAACTTCCGACCACAAAACTGGTCCTTGCTCCCAATAAAGATCAAGTGAATGTGCTAGAAAATGTGACACAAGACATTGTGCTATTAATTGGACCTGAAGGTGGTCTAAGCGAAGCCGAAATACAATTATCCAACAATGCAGGATTTATAAACTGGTGTATCGGCAATCGCGTATTACGTACAGAAACGGCGCCGATCGTTGCTTTATCTATTTTAAATTATAATTTAACTGTATAGTTCATCAGAATTTGGATGAATAGCCCCACATTTGATTGATTTTTTTTAATAACATTATTAATCTTGATTTGAAGTTACAAATGTATATTTAAAATACAATTTAGGTTTTTAAACCCAGCCAATATTTATAAAGTAATTTTTCGCAAAACAATAATAAGGTTTTTGCTTATATGTCAGATATTCAAGACGAGTATATTAAACAGCATGTGAGTGCTTCACAAATTAACAATACGGTTCGGCTTAGCCGCTTCTTTATTGTCAGTATTTTGATTGTATCGGCATATGTTTATGGCATTTACCAATTTTATTTTGCAAAACCTTCTTTCTATTTCAATCTTTGGTTTATAGGCACTGAACTTTTGTGTTGCCTGTGTTTGCTGATTAACAGTGTTTATTTTAAACCCGATCAATTTTCCTTAGCTCATGCACATCGCTGGCTACAGGTTCAAAACTTAGTGATTGGCAGTTGTATTGCTTCTGGCATGGGCCTGGTTTATTACTATCTACCTCTATACAACCCTGCTTTTAGTCATGTTCATGCTTTAATTTTGTCAGCACTATTACTGATTGTGAGCCAGGCATTTGCACTGACCTTTTTAACCCAGCGCTTAACCTATTTTTGTCTGGCCTTTATACCTGCTATTTTTCCTTATCTGACCTCACAATTTATCAGCACAGAAACATCGGATCCTTTATTCCATCTAACCATTAATTTTGCACTGATTGTCATTTTATTATGCGCCAATATCACCTCGCGTATTCATCAGCGTATTTCTGCACTTTATTCGAAAAACAACCGTTTAGTTGAAAATGCCAAACAACAGGTGTTATGGACGGATGAATTATGCAGACAATTGCAAGCTGAAATTAATAAATCAAAAGATATAGAGCTGCAATTACAATTAAACAATCAGCTGTTGGAACAAAAAGTTAAAGAACGAACCGCTGATATTGCCAAAATGAATGCCGATCTGGAAAATCAGCAACAGAATCTGGTCTTGGCGCATGAAATTGCCGGACTTCGCCCATGGGACTGGAATATCAAAGATCGTGAAATTCTGGTGACGGACTCGAAACAGCAAAAGATCCTGAAGCCCTCTAAACTGCATCATTATCAGCTGCAAAATATTATTCATCTGGATGATATTGAACAGTTCAAGCATGCAATGAAACAGCATTTACGGGGTCAGTCCCCCCTTTATGAAGCAAGCTATCGAATTCAGAACAGCAACGGCAAGTGGAAATGGGTACATGATATTGGCCGGGTCATTGCGCGTGATCCGGTCAATAAAAAGCCGTTACGGATGGTGGGTATCCGTCGTGACATTCATCAGGAACGTACCGATCAGGAACGCTTAAAATTAGCTGCCAGCGTACTTCAGCAAGCGGCTGAAGGCATTTTTATTCTTGATGATCAGCTATGCTATATCGATGTCAATCCTTTCTATGAACAGCTCACCGGCTTTACTCACCAGCATATTATTGGCAAGAATTTATTTGATATTACGGCGAATCATAAATCGCAACAAAGAAGCAGCCACTACTCGATTCTTCAGCAGCTGGGAAAAATCGGTGAGTTTGATGGTGAACTGCATGAAGAATTCCTTTCCGGTAAAGAACAGACCATCTGGATGCACATCAATGCCATTACCGATGAGCAGAACCGTGTTACCCACTATATCGGGATCGTTTCCGATTTAACTGAACGCAAACTGCAAGAACAACGTTTGTCTTACTTAGAGAATTACGATCCTTTAACAGATTTACCGAACCGTTTTTATTACAACTACCAATTACACCAATATTTAGTCAGTCAACAGGATTCAATTAAGCAGCTGGCCGTGATTCGTTTGAATATCGACCGTTTCAGACCTTTAAATGAATTTTTAACCAATAGCGGCGGCGACGAGCTGTTACGCCAAGTTGCACAGAGACTGCGACTGACCAATGCCGAAGCCTTATTTGTGGCACATCTGAATGGCGATGATTTTGCAATTGTGTATGAAATTTCACCTATTCACCTGTCGATTCAACAACACTGTGAGCACATCAGCAAGGCTTTCTCCTTACCGTTTAACATTTTCGGTCAGGACCACATTATTACTCTGTCCATGGGCGTTGCATTCTATCCAGAAAATGGACGCCAGCTGGATTATCTGAATAATTGCGCTGAGCAGGCCTTGGCTGAAGCAAAAAACCTGGGCGGCAATACCTGTCGTTTTTATTCCAATAACAATACCGCTTTAATTGAGCAAGGCATTTATCTGGAACGCGATTTGCGCCATGCCATCAATAATAATGAGCTGATCGTTTACTATCAGCCGAAAATTAATTTCAGTGATCGAAATATTTACGGTTTTGAAGCCCTGGTTCGCTGGAATCATCCAAGCAAGGGAATTATTCCACCGAACCTGTTCATTCCCCTGGCAGAACAGACCAGTTTAATTTCGGATATTGGCCGGATTGTGATTCAACAAACTGCCAAACAAATCCGCTACTGGAACAATATCGGCTTTGACAATATTTGCGTATCCGTCAATGTGGTTGCACAGCAACTACAACGCGGACAGTTGCTGGAAGACCTGGATCATGCCATCCACACCTATAACATTTGCGGTTCCAGCCTCGAACTTGAAATTACCGAATCATCGTTACTGGAAAATTCGGTTACGGTGAAAAACCTGTTGAATGAAATTAAAAAACGTAAAATTCACATTTCGCTCGATGATTTTGGCACAGGCTACTCTTCCCTGGCTTATCTTGCCGATTTTCCAATTGATATACTTAAAATAGATCGCAGCTTTGTATCCAAAATCGGACAAAACAAACAGGAAGCCATTGTCAGTGCCATGATTGCCATGGGCAAGGCCATGGGTATGATGGTCGTTGCAGAAGGCATTGAAACCAAGCAACAGCTAGAGTATCTGCAAGACCTGGAATGTGATATTGCTCAAGGTTTCCTCTTTTCCAAGCCGCTTCCTGAAAAAGAAGCAACCACATACCTGGAACAGCACCGACTTATACCTTCTTGATATAAGTCAACCTCTCGCCCCCCTAACTTTGCTTGAAAAAGACACATCCGCGACTGTGATAAGGTCGCAACAAATGTTATATTCGATGGAACCAAGCAGAAACCAGCATCTTTGCTGAATTACTCCAGTAACATACGAGATACAGATGGAAGATCAATCTTTAAAACAACAGGCATTGTATTATCACGAATTCCCAACACCAGGAAAAATCAGCGTCACGCCTAGCAAGCAACTGGTCAACCAACGTGACTTAGCGCTTGCCTACTCTCCAGGTGTTGCCGCACCATGTTTAGAGATTGAACGTGATCCTTCAACTGCTGCCCTTTATACGGCTCGTGGTAACCTTGTGGCCGTTGTCAGTAATGGTACAGCTGTTCTAGGATTAGGCAACATTGGCCCTCTAGCCTCTAAACCTGTGATGGAAGGTAAAGGCGTACTGTTCAAAAAATTCGCCGGTGTCGATGTATTCGATATTGAAATTGCTGAAAACGACCCTGACAAAATTGTCGATATCGTGGCTGCGCTAGAACCTACTTTTGGTGGTATCAACCTTGAAGACATCAAGGCACCAGAATGTTTCTATATCGAGCAAAAGCTTCGTGAACGCATGAACATTCCAGTGTTCCATGACGACCAGCATGGTACGTCTATTATCGTGGGTTCTGCACTTCTAAACGCATTACAGTTAAACGGCAAAAAAATTGAAGAGATTAAAATTGTCGCTTCAGGTGCAGGCGCAGCAGCACTGTCTTGCTTAAATCTTCTTTGTGCCCTGGGTGCTAAAAAAGAGAATATCATCGTTGCCGATTCACGCGGTCTGTTAACCACTCAGCGTGAAGGTCTGGATGAATCTAAAAAAGCCTACGTGCAAGACATCACCGCGACTCAGCTCGGTGAAGTACTTGAAGGTGCGGATATGTTCCTGGGTCTGTCAGCTGCCGGTATTCTCACCAAAGAAATGGTGAAAACCATGGCTGCCGATCCAATTATTTTTGCCTTGGCAAACCCGGATCCAGAAATTCTGCCTGAACATGCGCATGAAGTTCGTGATGACGTGATCATGGCAACCGGCCGTTCAGATTATCCAAACCAGGTGAACAACGCACTTTGCTTCCCTTATATCTTCCGTGGTGCACTTGACGTTGGCGCAACCACCATCAACGAAGAAATGAAGATTGCCTGTGTACATGCCATTGCGCGCATGGCACATGTTGAAGCAGATGCCGCATCGTATGGTGAAAAATCAGCATCATTTGGCCGTGATTATTTAATTCCGCGTCCATTGGATCAACGCTTGATTCTTGAAATTGCTCCTGCAATTGCACAAGCAGCGATGGATTCTGGCGTAGCAACCCGTCCAATCAAGGATTTCTCTGCATACCGTCAACGTCTGTCTGAGTTTGTGTATAACTCTGCATTCATGATGAAACCAATTTTTGCTCAGGCGAAAACCGATCCTAAGCGTATTGCCTATGCTGAAGGTGAAGACCTGCGTGTACTTCGTGCCGTACAAATTGCGGTGGATGAAGGCTTGGCTAAACCGATTCTGGTTGGTCGCCCTGCAGTGATTGAAGCAAACATTAAAAAATTGGGTCTACGTCTTGAAGATGGTGTAAACATCACAATCATCGACCAAGAAAAGAATCCACATTACGAAATGTTTGCTGATGACTACTACAGCATCATGCAACGTAAAGGTGTAACACCGGAATATGCACAACGTGAAGCGCGTCGCCGCTCTACCTTAATCGCATCTATGCTGGTCAAACACGGTCTTGCAGACGGTATGTTATGTGGTACGTATTCAAGCTACGACATCCACCTGGACTTTGTAAGCAACGTCATTGGTAAGAAAGAAGGTCATAACACATTCTTCACGCTGAATGCCTTAATGCTTGAAGACCGTAACCTGTTCATTGCAGATACCTATATCAACCGCAACCCGACAGCTGAACAGCTTGCTGAAATGACCATTCTGGCTGCTGAAGAAGTACGTCGTTTTGGTGTAACACCACGTATCGCGCTTCTCTCTCACTCAAGCTTCGGTAGCGACCAAGATGACTTAAGCGCGCAAAAAATGCGTAAAGTATATGACATCTTGTCTGAAATCGCGCCTGAACTGGAAGTTGAAGGTGAAATGCACGGTGATGCGGCGCTTGACGAAAATATCCGTCAATTCGCATTCCCGAATTCGCGTTTCAAAGGTTCTGCAAACTTGTTGATTATGCCAAATCTGGATGCAGCCAATATTTCGTTTAACCTGTTGAAATCAACTTCAGGCAATAACGTCACCATTGGCCCTATCCTGTTAGGTGCATCTAAACCTGTCCACATCCTGACACCAACTACGACTACACGTCGTCTGGTGAACATGACAGCATTAACCGTTGCTGAAATTCAGGAAAACGAAAAGTCAGCACTTTGATTTAGTCCGCTAGATCACATTTTGTGACTTGAGAAAACCTCTATTCTGTAGCATGATTGCTTGAAGAATAGAGGTTTTTTCATGCAAGTTTATTTAGTAGGCGGTGCGGTTCGAGATCACTTGCTCGGGCATCCCTATCACGAAAAAGATTATGTTGTGGTCGGTGCAACACCGGAACAACTTCTTGCTCAGGGCTATCAGCCGGTGGGTAAGGATTTTCCTGTATTTATACATCCAGAAACAAAAGAAGAATACGCACTGGCACGTACTGAACGTAAATCCGGTCATGGTTATCACGGTTTTGAATTTTATACAGACTCAAGCGTCAGCCTTGAAGAAGATCTGATCCGTCGTGACCTGACCATCAATGCCATGGCCATGGATCATGATGGCAATATTTACGATCCATATCATGGCCAGCAGGACCTGGAACAACGCATTCTACGTCATGTTTCGGATGCCTTTGTCGAAGATCCGCTACGTGTGCTGCGTATTGCCCGTTTTGCTGCACGCTATAAAAGTTTAGGCTTTAGCATAGCGGAAGAAACCCTCACTTTAATGAAACAATTGGTGGAATCAGGCGAGCTCAATGCGCTGATCCCGGAACGCGTCTGGAAAGAAACTTCCCGTGCGCTGATGGAAGAGCATGCCGATGAATACTTTGCTGTTTTACGTGCCTGTGGTGCGTTAAAAGTCCTGTTCCCGGAGCTGGATGCTTTATACGGTATTCCACAGCGTCCTGAATATCATCCGGAAATTGACAGTGGCATTCATACCATGATGTCCTTACAACAGGCCTGTAAAGCCAACTATTCTTTAGATGTGCGCTTTGCTGTGCTGGTGCATGACTTGGGCAAGGCCTTAACACCGACTGATGAATTACCGCGCCATATCATGCACGAAGAACGCGGGGTAAAACCGGTGACTGAGCTCTGTGACCGTCTGAAAGTCCCGACCAATACCAAACAGCTGGCGATTGCGGTCTGTAAAGAACATTTAAAATGCCATCAGGCTTTAAGCCTGAAACCGGGTACTTTATGGCGTTTATTGCAACGTCTGGATGTGCTGCGCCGCCCTGAACGTGTTGAAGCGTTTATACAGGCTTGTGAATGTGACTCCCGTGGCCGTTTAGGTCTGGAAGATCGTGAATATCCGCAGGCAGCTTATGTACTTGAGGCAATGGAGGTGGTACGTAATATCAAGGCACAGGATTTACCGCCTGATATTCAGGGACCCGATATTGGCGAAATGCTGATTGAGCGTAGAATCCAAGCCATTGCAGAACTGAAAGCTCGGTAAGTTGCTGTAGTGGGGTAGATATCAACAGTATCCAAGGATATTGTTGTCCCATAATTTGATTAAGGACTATTTTTTGAGAAAATAGTTAATTCAAATCACCCTATTTAAGTTAGAAGCTTTCACTGCCGCAATTTTTCAATAAAATTGAAAGGCATTTGTGTAGGCGATGTCTTACTTTTGAGAGGCCAAAAGTAAGCAAAAGCCTTTATTACCCATACAGTAACGTCCTTGTTATGATGGGTAACGTGTGGCATCCTTGCCACACTCGTGTATCCACAGCCTACTTAAATCAAACTCTGTAACACTAATAACCTGAGGGCTCTTTTTTGATCCCTATCAATCTCCCTAAATCCCTCTTTTCCAAAGAGAGACTCCCCCTTTCATAAAGGGGGTTAGGGGGATTTTCAGGAGGTCAACTAATATAAGTAATCACTTAAATCAGGAAACATCCGCCGGGAAAGCAATCACTTTTTCAAGTTTCATTTGCTCAGTTGCCACCATCAGCAAACGGTCTACACCCAAAGCAATACCAGAACACTCTGTCATGTGCGGTAATGCAGCAAGCAGATATTCATCAATCGGCATAACATGTAAGCCCAGTTTTGCACGTTCGGCATTATCCGCTTCAAAACGGGAACGTAGTACATCGGCATCAATCAGCTCATCATAAGCATTGGCCAACTCCAGACCTTCGATATAGAGTTCGAAACGTGCCGCAACCAGTTCCCCATCTTCATCAACTTTGGTTTTTGCCAATGACGCCAGTTCGGGTGGAAAATCGGTTAAAAATACTGGCGTGTCAAAACCCAGGCTCGGTTCAACAAAGTGTGAAAATAACAGGTCAATATAACCCAGGCGATCATCACCCAAGTCCAGATTGAGACCAACCCGGTTACAGCAATCTTTCAGTTCTTTTAAGCCGGCTTGTAATGGATTGATATTCAAACGTTCCATAAAGGCATGCTTATAACTTAAAATGGTTGGACGGACTTCTCCAAACCGGGTTTTAAGGGTGACATTTAACAGGTCCGTGACTTCAAACATCAAATCTTTCAGGCTGAAGCCGGGACGATACCATTCCAGCATGGTGAACTCGCTATTGTGTTTACGACCATGTTCGTCATCACGGAAGACTTTGCAGATTTGATAGATCGGACCGCTGCCACTGGCCAACAGCCGTTTCATGGCAAACTCGGGCGAGGTTTGCAGATAATGGGGCTGCTTTTTGCCGTGTACATGTCGCTGTGCCTGGATTGAGGCCAGATGTACATCCGTCACTCCCGCTTGAGACAGGATTGGCGTTTCAACTTCCAGTACATTCCGTTCGGCAAAAAACTGCCGGATCTGTGCATAGATTTTGGCCCGTGCCTGCATGGCCTTTAAATCACAAGTCGGTTGATAAGCAATAGATTGACTCATGCCTTCGGTCCCCCATGTGCGGCCCATTCACGGCGTAAGGGATAAGTTTTACGCAAATAATCAAAGGCTTTTTGATCAACCTTGCCATCTTTCAGGCAGGACCTTAAGTTCGCATCATCCCGGGCAATATCATAGATTTGGGTTAAATGCTGCTTTAACACCGCCTTTAACTCACGGTCTTTAAAATATGGCTCACAGATAGGCAATTGCGTTTCAAATTGCTTTTCAGCCGGATAATGAAAGGTTTGGCAGAATGCATCGTAGATCATTTGCGTACCGCGTGCCTTGCCTTCCAGGCTATAACCCGCGATATGCGGCGTGACCAGACGTACCAGATTTAACAGTTGTTCTGATATTTCAGGTTCATGTTCAAAGACATCGAGAACCACTGCACGCTGGGTCTGTTGAATATCGGCAATTAAAGCCGATTCTTCGACCACCGGGCCGCGTGCCGAATTAATTAAAATCGCTGCAGGTTTCATTTTCGCCAAAGCTGCAGCATTGATGAGATGGTAAGTCGGATGATTGCCTGTTTTGATCAATGGCACATGGATTGATATGGCATCGGCTGTTTTCAATAATTCTTCCAATTCAACTTGCTGCACATGTTCGCGCTGCACAAAGGGATCATGACCAATCACCTTCCAGCCCAGAAGCTTTGCCATAACAGCCAGACGCGAACCGACATTGCCCAGACCGACAATACCTAAAGTAAAGCTGTCATTGGCATCCAGCAGTTTAGGTTTTAAATACAATAAAGCGCTAATCACATATTCCGCAACGGCCTGCGCATTACAGCCGGCGGCATTCGACCAGGCAATGTTATGTTGTTTTAAAGCAGTTATATCCAGATGATCGGTGCCTATGGTCGCGCTGCCGACAAATTTTAATTTTGTGTCCTGAACCAGCTCAGCATTGACTTTGGTCACAGAACGCACCAGTAATGCTTCTGCATCTTTCACATCCGCATGGGTTAAGGTTCGCCCTGCAGCCTGCTGAATTTCTCCAAAATCCGCAAAGAAATATTCAGTAAATGCCAGATTTTCATCTGCGACAATTTTCATAGCGCGTTCCAATGACTTGAAGACCGCTATAATAACGCTTGAAGCGAAATCTGACCATGCAAGCAGGTATTATTGGCCAATAAATCAACTTGATAAAAAAGACCGAATTTATTCAAATTCGGTCAAAACAGGAAGCGATTAAATGTCCAGCAGATGAATTAAGCCAGCTCACCATCAATTCTCCATTAATAATACCCTGGACGTTAAGCACTTTAATTTATCACCGGTTTGCGGCCGTTCAATTTTGATGACTCCAGTACCCTAGCCTGCCAGAATTAGTTCGCATTACGGGCTTATTCAGCCCTATCCTTCCAAAATGTGTAGACCGAACTTATCTCTCCTGTTCTTTCCAGTAAGCCAGATAAAACAAGGCCCTTTCTATGCGGAAAGGGCACTTTGATCGCTCTTGATTTTTATCAGTCTTCAGATGAATTTACACTCTGGATGAGCCATAGCGTAAATTCAGTCATGTCTGATCAGAAATATTTACGGATACTGAGCCAATACTGGTGATCATCCCGGTCATCCAGCTGACTTGGCGTATTTCCTATCGGAAAGGCCACTTCGGCATTGGCCTGGATATTCCATGCACTGCTCCAGTTCAAGCCCAGCCCGGCACTGCTGAGCCGCGCTGTGTTCTCTCCAGTCACCCCTGTCCATTTTTCTGCATTCAGGGTCACTTCTGCCGTATCCACAAAGACTTTTCCACCCACCTGATGTTGGGCATCGGCAAATAAGCGCTGTCTGAGTTCCGCCGTCGCATAATAGCCCGTTGATCCGGCAAACTGGCTCGATTCATAACCGCGAACGTTGAATGGACCGCCCCCCAGATATTGTTCTGCACTGTCCAGGTTATACGGGCTATATTGGCCATACAGGCCCAGATAGCCCTGCGTGCCTTTGCTGCCCAGATTCTGCAAGCGCGAAAGGTTCAGGCTGGCCGTATAATAGTCCCCCGCGGTATGGGCCGTTTGTGCATCCAAAGCAGCCGCATCGGCATTTTTGAATTTTACCCGGCCAAAGCTGGTGGATGCGCCATATTGAGTCAGCCCACCACCCATCAAGGTATCAAATTGCGAACCATCCAGCCGTGCTGTCAGTACATCAATATCACGGTGTTTAAAATATTGATTCAGGTTGATGTCATCTTCCAGCTGTTTATGGTCATATTGCAGGGTGAACAGCACTTCAGCATTATTGGTCAACAATGCAGGCTGACTGATAAATACGCTGCTTTGTGCGGCATTTCCCTCTGCACCCAGGGTTTTCAGTTCTTTACCCAGTTCATAATCCAGATAGGAATAACTCGCCCCAGCCCGTGTGCCCATGCCGGTAAAGGTAAAGGCATAACCCACCCGGCCATAGTTCATGCGCTCTCCGGCAGTCATGACATCAAGGCTGAGTTCATCCCCCAGACCGGCAAGGTTATAGGCAGAAATTCCTGCATTAGCCCGGGCACGACCGGTGTATTCATTACCAAAGTTATCCGCTCCGACATAGCCGCCCAGCAGGGCGCTATTTTCAGCTTGCACATTCAGCTGGCTGCTGCCAACGGTTGCTCCAGGCGTGAGGACATTGCGGGTAGTTACCCCTTTTAGGCGATTGAGCAGTTTAAGCTGTTGCTGCATTTGATCGCTGTTGATGCGTTCACCCTGTTTCAACGGGGCAACGGTGTGTTGCACCAGCCAGTTCTGAGTACGGCTCTGGTTATTGATGACGGTTTGGTCATAATAGGCTTCCAGCACTTGAATGCGGACAATGCCCTGACTCAGGTTTTGCTGCGGCAGATAGGCACGGCTATAGGCATAGCCGTGCTGCTGATAATACTGGGTGATGCTTTGTGCCACCTGCCACAGCTGATTCAGGTTCAGCTGCTGGCCTTCTGCATCGGCAACCAGCTGATGCAGCTGGGCTGTACTGAAGCGGCTGTTGCCGGATATTTCAATTTTCTGTACCGAAACTTGTATGTCCGTAGCAGTCGGTGCCGTTCCCACAGCCGGGCTGTCTACCTCCACCGCAGCTTGCGGTTCTGGTATTTGTCCCTGTTGCTGCTGTTGCAATAACTGTCCGGCATTCGGTGCTGGTGCAGCCTGACTGCTGGTCGCGCATAAAGCTAAACATGCACCAATGGATAAAGCCAATAGGTTCAGTTGTGGTTTCATCAATTAGTGCTCCCCTGCAAGTGTCTGGATGCCTGAGGTATTTACCCCACCCTGGCGTAATTCAATGTTGACTGTATTTAGTGCATTATTGGTTTCTGGTAAGTAGCGTGGACGTCTGAGTTGGATCGCCTGTAAATAAGATGCGGATATCATCGGCTGAATGTCTGCCGTAGTCAGCGCTGTGGTATTAACTAGGGTGTAGTTTTGCGCATCTGCTCCCCCTAAGCGTAATCCTGTGATATTAACAGTTTTGCCAACACCTACATTTTTATCGCTAAAGTTAGCTGTAGAGTTGGCTACAGTTAAGTCATCGCCAGCAACCATACCCGTAAAGCCTGCTGCAGCGGTATTTAAGCTCGCAACTGTTGTGCCGTCATAGACTTTATTGTTGGCTGTAATGCCAGTCACCTGATCAATTTGGGCTTTGGCAATATCCAAGGATCCATCTACAAAAGTCAGCTCGTAGTTGTCATCTGTACCCGTTACCTTGTTAGTATATGTACCAGCATTTCGAGCACCTACAGAAGCACTGACATCTTCAAGCACAGATTCATCTTCACCATTGACCAAGCCAGAAGCGGTAAAACCTGAAACCGTTTGGTTTTGTCCGTTATAGGTAGTGGCTAAACTATTTGCTGTCACCGTAATGTCTTTTTTAGCAACAATCAATTTTCCGTTGCTATAGCTAATCGTGTAGTTGTTCGCATCAAAGGTACCCCCTGTAGCATTGCTGGCAGTGATTGCATATGCCGCTCCACCATTAACACCCGCTGTCGCAGCCGAACCTGTACTGTTTAGGCTAACCTGACCAACCGTTTCTCCATTTTGCAGCCCAGATGCGCTGAATTCCGTTCCATTGAATGTCTTGGTTTCACCATAGGTTTTGCCTGCATCATTGGCCGTAATCGTCAGTGCACGTGGGCTAACAATTAAATTGCCGTTGCTATAGCTAATCGTGTAG
>NZ_SJOC01000006.1:0-205279 GCF_004331195.1 Acinetobacter sp. ANC 4216
TTCAGTTTAAAATCATTAGTAGCTTATGGCTACAAATCTTGGCTCATCAATTTTCTGACAAATATTTCTCAAATAAACTTCGAGTAATTTCTACCATCAATCAATGAAAATAATTTCGATCAATCAACCAGTAAAAATCCACACAAGTTGTTCTTCATAATCTCTTAATGATCTTCTTCCTGGTTCGTCACCAGCAAGCTAGGTCGGCTATATTACACTAGATATTCCCAGTGTCAATCAGTAATTCAAATTATTTTAAACTTTCTTTCTAAAACCCAACCTTAACACTTCGCGCTAAGTTGCTGTTTTATCAGAAGTTTTAATCTTCATCACCGCCGATGGATGTGCATTCTACAGCATTTCACCCTCAATGCAACACCTTTTTAAAATCAGTTGAATCGGGTGTTTATTTTATAATCCATAAAATTAATAAGCTCATGTTTTATATAATTAAATTATTTAAATAAAAATATTCATTATTTTATTTAGAAATACCAATTTTATTTAAGCTCATGAAAAATATAAATTTTGTAAACTAAAAAAATTAAAAAAGCAGGAGAATACTCCTGCTTTTAGCTTAATTTAAAGACAGATTAGAACTTCATACTCACCCGTGCCCAATAGTTTCGGCCAATATTGTTGAATTGCTCATCTGCAGCAAAACCAAAACCTGCACTACCCGCCTTGTTTAAATGTTCGCTATAGGTTTTATCAAACAGGTTATCTACACCTACAGACAAATCGACACCATCACGAATTTGGTAAGTACCATTCAACGACAAGGTTGCGAAACCGCTGCTTTCGGCTAAGTCATAACCTACGATATTGCCCTGATCTTGACTGATACGATTTTGTGCTGCAACCACTCGCCATAATGCACCCAAAGTGTATTTATCTTGAATATAACGAAGATTTACCCGTCCTTCCAAAGGTGCAATTTGCGGTAAAGGTTTATCGTCGGTGGTGTTTTTACCCCAGGCATACATCGCACTGACATCAGCCTGCAGATGATCGGTAAATTGATAGCCCACTCCGGCTTCTGCACCAGCAATGGTCGCATCGACATTTTTAGCACCTGCAGTTTTGCCATGACTCATCATGCCCGGCATACTATGGACATGATAACTCATCAACACATAATCATTGACTAAGCCCGCATAAGCAGAAACCCAGGAATTGACTGCGCCATGTTCATGTTGATAACCCAAATCAAGCTGCAAGGTTTTTTCAGTGTCGATACCATTAAATGAGTTCACAGTTCCGGGATTACCATGCGCAGTACTAAACAGCTCCCAATAATCCGGCATACGCTCAACATAACCTAAACCAATATAAGTTTTGGCATCATGTTCTGGATGCTGATTTTCAAGACGGATAAATGCACTTGGTAATGTTTTATCTAATTCCAGGTTATAGCCTTTGTCTACAGATTCAGAGCGTAAGTCTTTGACATTCACCTGATCGACACGAACACCCCCCACCCATTTATTTTGCTCATTCAGTTGATAACTGAGCTCGCCAAAGGCACCATATGAGCGGAATTTCATATCTTTGCTACGTGCTTGATCTTGATAGGGTTTCATCAAACTGCCACTGCGCTTAGAGTGTTGGTTATTTTGACTGTCAACACCTGTAATGAATTGCAGTTTATCCCATTGATGAGTAACAGCCAGACGGGCATTTAAGGTTTCTCGTGCCACGTTGGAAGCCATAGGCATATTCATCATGCCATCTGGTTTAAATTCACGTAAGCTAAAGTTATCCATGACATGATCATTAAAGCTATAGTTCACTTGTGCTTCGATTTTCTTGATCACATCGGTGACATTTTTCTTTTCGAGACGAAGTCCCAGACTTTCACGGGCAAATTTCGACCCATCCATCGAGCGGCCTGCATAAACGGCTTCACCATCAGCCTTGCCACCCGTCAGTTCCACCCAGGTATTTTCATCCGGTGTCCAACCTAAAGCAACATCTGCATTCCAACGCTCCCAGTCTGAAGGAACTGTATTGCCATCCCCATCTTTATAGCTATCTGACACAGAACGGTTGGCATTCAGACGAACGTATTTCTGCTCATCGCCAACAGCAGCTTCAAGGTTATGATCCAGGCGACCAAAAGAACCGAATAGCACACTAGCCTGACCACGATAATTTTTTTCAGCCGTTAATTCAGTTTCCGGACCACGTTCAAAGATCACTGTCGCAGCCGAACCGGTATTGGCATATTGCACCGTTTGCGGTCCTTTGATCACCGAAATACGGTTATAGCTTTCCGGTGAAATATAAGATGTCGGTGCATCCATACGGTTTGGGCAGGCACCCAGATTTTCCGTACCATCGGCTAAAATTTTAATCCGTGAACCAAACATGCCACGGAAAGTCACATCGCCATTGGTGCCGCCATTTTTGATCGAACTGAATCCCATAATGCTTTGCAGATAGTCTGCTCCATCACTGGCTGGAATCGGCTGGATGGGCTGTTTGGGATCGGCATGCACAATCAAGCCATTGGCATCATTGCCCTGATGAGCAGTCACCACGATAGGAGCTAAAGTTTGCACTGTTGCCATTTGCTGCTCAGCAAAGACTGAAGCTGAATAACAGGCAACACAAATCGCAGCCGCAAGTGGCTGTAAAAAGAATTTTGGCTGAGCCATTTTATTTCTCACTTAAATCATAAATATAACTGTGCCTAAGTCAGTGAAGACCCGGCGTATAAAACATGGTTTAAGCGAATATTGGCGGGGCTCGGCCTTGAGGAATGAGAAAGAGTCGCTGTAGAACAAACCAGACATGACCAAAGGTCTTCTGGAATGCCAGTAACCGCACTTGAATACGGTCTAAAACTTCTTTGACTTCAAGCTCTGGCGGCAAAACCAGATTGCCGTAGACAGTACAATACTGACATTGATGACTGGCATCATGATGATCATGTTCTACAGATTGCTGTTGATGATCTTGATGCAACTGATGATGTGCATGTGTAGATGCGGAAATGTGCGGTGAAGCAGGTTTTTGCAATAATGCACGCGTAATGGTTTCACAGACCGGAGCAATCTGATATTGCTTCGGCAGCAAAGGCTGTAAAAACACAGCAATCTGTAAAAATACGGCTATACAGGATAGCAGTAGACCATTACGAAAAAGCACAGGCAAATCCTAAAATTTGTCGGAGGCCAGTATAACAAAGCCCAATTTGAATTGGGCTTTTTTTTAAGCTATTTAATCCAGAAGTTGTATGGATTAGCGTTTCACCGCGACTTTTTCTTTTTGGCGCTGACGCACCACTTTTTCTACTTTTTCACGTGCACGTTGACGTTTTAAAGGCGATAAATAATCAACAAATAATTTACCATTTAAGTGATCCATTTCATGTTGAATACAAACAGCGAGAAGTTCGTCCGCTTCCAGCTCAAATGATTGACCCTCAAGGTTAATTGCCTCGATTTTTACACGTGACGGACGCTCAACTTTATCGTATATTTGAGGCACTGACAGACAGCCTTCTTCATAAGGCTGAGTTTCTTCAGTTAATGGCGTAACTTTGGGGTTAATGAATACCATGGGTTGATCTTTATTTTCAGATAAATCCATGACAATCAGCTGAATATGACGATCCACCTGTGTAGCTGCCAAACCAATACCTGGGGCTTCATACATGGTTTCAAACATATCGGCTGCGAGCTGACGAATTTCATCAGTGACTTCTTCGACTGGTTTAGCAATGGTACGAAGACGGGGATCCGGGAAACTTAAAATAGGTAATAAGGCCATACGGTGTCCTCACTTATGCCATTGATCAAAAAACAAAATGAAGGAATGCTTCATCAAAAAAATGTGTGTAATATCGTTATTATAACGCAACTACATACATAATTTTAGGAATTATGATAATGAAAAAGGTTTTGAAGGGCATGCCAACTTTTAGTGCCTTGGGGTTTAAAAAACAATTATTGGCACTTGCCGTATGTGTAAGTGTTGGGGCCGGCATGGTCAGCGTTGCTGAAGCAGCACCTGCCCGCAATATCAATCCACCTGCATTAAAAGCCGGAGCACCACAAGTGTATGTGGTGAAAAAAGGCGATACTTTATGGGATATTTCCAAAAGATTTTTGAAGAATCCGGTACGTTGGCCTGAAATCTGGGCCAGCAATAAACACGTGAAAAATCCACACTGGATTTTCCCGGGCGACCGCCTGCTCATGTGTACCTATAATGGCAAACCGATCATCGGTAAAGATGAAGGTGATGGCTGTGAAGGGATTATCCGTCGTTATACCGGTGGCACCAAGTTACAGCCTCAGGTTCGGGTGGAATCATTAAACAATGCCATTCCGGTCATTCCACTGGAATACATCAAGCAGTGGCTAGAACGCAGCACGATTGTGGCACCTGAATCCATCACTGGTACGCCATACATTTTAGGCACGGCGGATCAACGTGTTCTGGCGGCTCAAGGTCAAACCGTTTATGCACGCGGCAATGGTCTGGAAGTGGGTCAACGCTATGCCGTTTACCGTGAAGGTGAACCGTATATGTTTACCGATGCTAAAGGCAAAAAATACAATGCCGGCCTTGAATTGATTCAGGTGGCATCTGGTGTTGCCGTCCGTGGTGAAAATGACATTACTACGCTTGAACTGACAGATACCTATAATGCTGAAGTTCGTCGTGGTGACCGTGTACTGCCTGAATACGATCCAATGCTGCCAACCTTGTTCTACCCGACCAATGCTGAAGATGTTGCTGCCGGTGGGCAAGTGGTTCGCGTGATGGGTTCGATTGGCACCGCTGCAAAACACAGTGTGGTGACGATTGACCGTGGTAGCTTGCAAGGGGTTCAAGCCGGACAAGTCTTGACCGTTACCCAGAAAGGCGAAGTCGTGACTGACCCGAAAACCAAAGAGCGTATTCAGCTCCCTGGACAGCGCATTGGCAATATCATGGTATTTAAGAGCTTTGATAACCTGAGTTATGCCTATGTACTGGATAGCGAATTGCCGATTAAAGTCGGTGCTGGCATTCAACCACCACTGATGGATGAATAATCCTTCAATCAAAATAAAATGAGGCTGAGATTCAGCCTCATTTTATTTTTTAAACAATAACTTAAACAATAAAAAGAAGACATCTTTCAAGGTCTCGTTATGCTCAGTTCATTAAGCTCTTTGCAGCTGGATTACATTCGGCTATGGTTTCTGGTACAACACTCGCTCACCAGCTTTTATAAAATTCAGGAATACTACAGCCATCTGGTCGAGGCAGCACAGCCCGATCAAATCGAAACCTGGCAAAAGCTTGGCATTCATAAAAACCATATTCAGCGGCTGCGAGATTTTCATCTTCCTGAATCGCAGCGGCAATTTCAGCATTGTATTGATCTGATCCAGAAACAGAGTGATTTTGTGCTGTTGCAGGATGATGCACATTACCCGCAACAGCTGCTGCCCTATGCCGATAAACCGCCGATCCTGTTTGGTCAGGGCGATGCCCAAGCCCTGTTGCAACCGCAAATTGCCATTGTCGGTAGCCGTAAACCCAGCAATCACGGACGGCAAGTGGCCTATGACTTTGCCTATTACCTCAGTGAAAAGGGCTTTTATATTGGCAGTGGCTTGGCACAAGGCATTGATGAAGCCGCCCATCAAGGGGCTTTGCAGCACAATCGCACCATTGCCGTGATGGGTACCGGCCTGGATCAAACCTATCCGACACAACATCAGTCTTTGCGACAGCAGATTCTTGCTCAGGCTGGCACGGTGATTACCGAATTTTTACCTGGAACCCCTCCCTTACAGCACCATTTTCCACGGCGCAACCGTATTGTCAGTGCCTTAAGCCTAGGGGTCATTGTTGCCGAAGCCACTTTAAAAAGTGGTTCACTGATTACAGCAAAACTGGCAGCGGAACAGGGAAAATTGGTGTTTGCCATTCCTGGACATATTTATAGCGAGCATCATCAAGGTTGCCATCAACTGATTCGTGAAGGTGGCATTTTAGTCGATCATCCTGAACAGGTGATTGAAGATCTGGCCCTGCCGACACAATGGCAAGCTCAACAGCATCGTGAACAGACCAGTAAACTCGCACCTTTGGATGCCCAGCCCGAACTGCCAGCGCATTTAAGCACTTTGTATAATCAGCTAGACTGGATCGGACAACATCTGGATGAGCTGGTTACTCATCTACAATTAGACGTTGCCACACTGACCAGCCAATTGATGGAACTGGAATTACTTGGCTTGTGTACCCAGCAAGCAGGCTTATATCTACGTTGTCGTCCCGACAAATAAGGTTCACAATAGCGCTTTAACAAATGTGAAGGGAAAAAAATCTGATGATTACCACCTCTGTTGCCGAAGCTGCTCAATGTTTAAAACAGGGACATGTTTTAGCATATCCTACAGAGGCAGTTTGGGGCTTAGGCTGTGATCCTTTTAACGAACAAGCATTCTTGGAAATTTTACGCTTAAAGCAACGTCCCATTGAAAAAGGGGTAATTTTACTGGCAGCGCAAATTGCACAAGTCGAACCTCTGTTAAAACCGCTGACCGCAGAAATGCACCAACAGGTCATTGATTCCTGGAGCCATCGCTCTCCTACTGAACGTGCAACCACATGGCTGTTACCTGCAGGCAACCATATTCCGGCATGGATTAAAGGCAACCATCCCAAAGTAGCGGTACGGGTCACCACACATCCCTTATGCGTTGCGCTCTGCAATGCCTTTAACGGGTTTATTGTTTCGACCAGTGCCAATCCTGCAGGGGGAAGCCCTGCCCGCTCCCTTCAGGAAGCCAGCCAGTATTTTTCCAGTCAGCTGGATTATTTAAATGGCGATTTGGGTTTGAGCAAAGAACCTAGCCGTATTATGGATGCTGAAACAGGTGAAGTGATCCGCGCTTAATGCGGGTCATTTTGGTATGATGCGTGCTGAACATTATTTTCAGGCAAAAAAAAGCTCAACCATATAGGGACGGTTGAGCATAAAAAGGATGTGTATAAATCACATCCAGAGGGTCTGTGAATCTGATTGTGAAGGTTTAAAGATTGTTAAGAATAACTTAAACATTCACGATATAAATATTATGTATTAACTGATTTCTTTATACAAATATATTATTTATCTAAAAAGACAGTTAAAAACTATCAAATAGTTATCATTTTTTATTAACAATTTAAATTATCTCACTATTTTTTAATTATCTTTTAGCAAAACATCCATTTAAAATGCTTTTTATACTCATTACTCAGACTTTATTTCCATAAAAAATAATTGTTAAAAACCAATTCGTTTGTCTGTTTTTTAATCCATTATTTAACCCTTATGTATTTAACTTGGCCGTTTTAAGGATGCTCTCTTTTTTCTGAGCCAATAAAATGCCCGATAAAATGACCAGTCCTCCAATACTGTGGTAAATCGTCCATGCTTCACCCAACCAAAGTTTGGCAATAATGGCCGTACAGACCGGCATTAAATTCATAAAAATACTGGTACGATTCGGCCCGATTATCTGTACCGCCAGCATCCACACCAGTGGTGCAATTAAAGAGGGGAAAATACCGGCATACAGCACACTGCTTACATTGTGTTGATCAATTGCATCCAGCCCCAAGTATAAAACGAAGGGCAAATGGTAAAGCAGGGCAAAAATAATCTGTACATACAGGCTAATCAGCAAGGGAATCTGCAGTTGCCACTTTTTCAGAAAAACCCCATAAAAGGCATAAAAAAACACCGCCAGCACCATCATCACATCACCCAGATGTCCCCCGGACTGCACAAGTTGGCTGAAATTCCCTTGTGCCATGACATAGAGCAAACCGGCAAAAGACAGCATGCTGCCTACAACGGCAAAACGGTTGGGAATGTCCTTCAGCATGAGCATGGACACAAAGATGGTAAATACCGGGATAAAGGCATTAATAATACCCATATTGGTGGCGGTAGTATAATGCGCTGCGCTATAACCCAGACCCTGATACAGCACCATGCCAAAAGCCCCCAGTACCGCCAGCTGTTTCCAGTGCGCCAAAACCAGCTGCCGTTCACGCCAGACCTTGCCCAGCATAAATGGGGTTAAGACCAAAAAAGCCACCAGCCAGCGATAGAAGCTGATACTGACAGGTGAAATATAGTCCGCCACATAGCGTGTTACGGTAATATTCATGGACCAGATTAAAACGGCGAGTAATGGCAAAGTGAATGCCCACCAGACTGTTTTGTGTTGCTGTGTCATGCCCTGTACCATGCCTGAATGTTCAATTTTTATTTTTACTGAAGTCTGAAATAATTAGAATATCGAATTTCAGACATTAATACTGCGCTCAGGACACTGAAGAATGGGGTGATGGCAATTGAAATGGTAGCCAAGCTCTTTCAGGCATGAATAGACGCAGACATAAAAATCAAGGACATTCAAATGCTTAAGCAGATTCAAAACTATATAGAAGTGGATGATTTCTTTTATCAGAAAGATGAAGTTATTGCGCCACACAGTTCATTATGGGGTGATTTCAATTTTAGTTTGAATGGTATTTTGGAATATGAAATTGAAGGACAGATTTATCTGTCGCCACCGAACTATGGTCTCTGGCTTCCGCCACAAACAGCTCATACCTCTATCGCACTGGATGAACAAATCACCCACTATGTCTGTATTCGGGTCCATCCCTGTTTATGTCGGCATTTCGCCCCCGATACCAAAACCTTAAGTATTCGCCCCTTTCTGCGGCATTTGGTGCATGAAATCCTAGAGCAAAAACAACAGGGGATAACCACACTGCATTATCAGCATTTATTACTGGTACTGATGGATCAACTCAAAACTGCAACAGCATATGATCACTATTTACCGCAAACCAACCATGTTTTGCTTAAGCCGCTATTGCAGCAATTAGCCGATCCACAGCTATTTCAAAAGAGTTTGCAGCAGCTTCTTAACGGCTTGCCGATGAGCGAACGGCATTTACTGCGCCTGAGCCAGCAAGAATTGCAATTGAGCTTATCCGAATGGCGCAATCGGGCCAAAATTTTATATGCGATCGCTCAAATTCGCCAAGGCAAGACAGTGAAGAAACTGGCCTATGAGCTGGGTTATCAGCACAGTTCCAGCTTTATTGAGTTTTTTAAACGATATACCGAACAGACACCTGCACAACTGCGTGATATCTAATCCTTATATGAACTTAAATCACCTGCTTTGCAATTTGCAGCAGCTTCACAACAAAAATGCCCTAGTCACGGGCTAGAGTCCTATGCCATTTTGATGACAGCACGCTATTGAAAGGTGTCTCTAGAATATATTTCTTCACGTCTTTAATGTTTTTAATTTTTTTAAATAGTTAGATCTGATGTTGTCATTGGATCTATAAGGATGCGATATGAAAACACCATTACTGGCTTCACTCTGTGTTGCCGCTCTGGCATTAACAGCCTGTGATAAAAAACCCAATGAAGCACCCGCATCGTCAGCAGCCACAACTTCCTCCCCTGCAACTCCACCACCTGCCACCGTAGCGCTGAGTACAAACAATCTCAAAGATATTAAAAATGATTTAATCGAAATCCAGACGCTCTCCAACAATCGCTCCAAAGAGGCCTTAGACTTACAGGATAAAGCCAATCAGGCTGCGCAAAAAGGCGATAAAGCCAGTCTACGCACGACCGTTGCAGAAATGAAAACCTATATTGCCAACTTTAACCGAGACCTGGATGCTTTAGCCCTGAAAAGTACCGAGCTAGACAAAGTGCGGGAAAAAATCAAAGAGTCCAATAATCTGGGTATCGAACTTTCCGAAGAAAGCATAGCGGAAAAACCGGATATGAAAAAAATTGATGAACTGCGAAACCGAGCGATGCAATTGCAAAAAGAACTGGTCGCCGACATGCAGGCCTTGGAAAATAAAGTCAAAACCGCACAATAATGCATTGCATGATAAAAACAGGTCAATTGGCCTGTTTTTCTTTGTCCGGCATAAAAGATTTCTGATGAGATATCAATAAAGACTTGTCGATTGACCCAATAAGCTTTAAAACAAAGCAGTCATTCAAGTTTAAATATTCAAGGACTTTCTATGAGCCAATCTGTTTATGACATTCCCGTCAAGACCATTGCCGGACAGGACATCACCTTAAATCAATATACAGGCAAAGTTTTGCTGTTGGTGAATGTCGCATCTAAATGCGGTTTAACCCCACAATATGAAGGTCTGCAAAAACTGTATAAAGAAAAGCAAGACCAGGGACTAGAGATTTTAGGTTTTCCGGCCAATAACTTCCTAGCGCAGGAACCGGGTTCAGATGCAGAAATCCAGGAGTTCTGCTCTGTGAATTATCAGGTGGATTTTCCACTATTTTCTAAAATTTCCGTCGCAGGGGAAGACAAGCACCCGCTTTATCAAACCCTGACCCAGGCCATTCCTGAACGTATCGGCGAAGGGCCTTGGTGGAAAGACCTGGTCGATTATGGCCTGACTCCAAATGAGCCGCCTGAAGTGTTATGGAACTTCGAAAAATTCCTGATCAATAAAAAAGGTGAAGTGGTTGCACGCTTTGCCCCCGACATCACAGCCGATGATCCGCGTATTGTTGATGCGGTTAATGCTGAACTTGCCAAATAAAAGCATGTTCTAGACCGGCCGGCTCATCTTGTTTAATTCAAGCTGAAGCCGGCTTTATTTTTTATATAATTATTTTACTTTTCAAAGAACCGTCCAGCCATGAAATCGGTTAAACATGGCCCAGAACCGGACGAAGGTCAGGCCATTTCTATCACCTTCTATCCCCAGTTTTTATCATCACACGGGTGAAATAAGCTACCCCATATGAGATGCCAGTCAAAATCATCACCAGAAAAAACAAGCTACTTACGGATAATGAAAACCGATTGCCCTACCCCTTTAAAAAATTCCTGATCAGCAAGCAAAGAG
Organism: Acinetobacter sp. ANC 4216; assembly: GCF_004331195.1. Taxonomy (NCBI): domain Bacteria; kingdom Pseudomonadati; phylum Pseudomonadota; class Gammaproteobacteria; order Moraxellales; family Moraxellaceae; genus Acinetobacter; species Acinetobacter sp. ANC 4216. The sequence goes on from NZ_SJOC01000006.1 coordinate 10,936, forward strand.
AAATTGGCAGACTCAAGTCAAGGGAGGGATTCGGAGAATTCCATGTCATCCGTGCTTCAGAGCAGCTGGCAAGTTACATTTATACAATAGATTATTCACGTTTTCTCTTTAACTTAGAGGTGAAATAAAAATACTGGCAGATCGCTATTTTAAATATAGGTAAATCCATGAAAAAACTAGTACACGCTGGACTCTTTGCTTTAACCACTGCCGTGCTCGTAACACCTGCAGCAATCGCTGCGCCATCTTCTCATGCCCACGAAAATAACAATCATGCCCAAAATATGCATCCGGGTAATACACATGGCCAGCAACACGCTGAACAGCGTCATCATGACATGGTACAGGACCGGGTTTTAAAACCATCCCGCGACTGGAAAGCAGGCCAGGCCCTGCCTTCACATTATTATGGTCAAGGCTACACCATTGATCATAAGCGTTATAAAAATCTGAGCAAACCGGGCAAAAATCAGCGCTGGATTCGCGTTAATGGAGACTATGTCCTGATTAACACGCTTAATCACAGTATTGTGAAAATTATGTCAAATTGATTTGAGTAAATTGTCTAAATCTGAAGAGCGCTGCGGCGCTCTTTTTTAATCACCTATCCGCTGATATTTAAAATATTTGTTATTGCTTTGCAACAATCAGTTTTTTCTCCACATTTTGTCCCCATATTGTGAGGTATTGATTGAAGCTGAAATGAAAGAGATATGAAAAAATTCATCCAAAATGCGGTTTCTCCTTTTGTGATGTTTAGTGCGGGCCTTTTGTTGATTGGTTGTGAACAGGCCAATAAACTGGATGCAACAGAAAATGAAACGTCACCTTCCAGCGAAGTCTTCGAACAGGTCTCTACCCAGTCTGCTACAGAACCTTCAGCTACAGCCGAACTGAAAAGCGGCAACATGTTTTATATCGTCCGTGATGTTGCCGATATGCAATTGAAAACCGGTAACTATATTGAACAGCTCAAACAGACCCAAACGGATTTAGAAGCAGCGGTTTCCAATCATGACCAGCAGCAATTACAAAGCACCGCAGAATCTTTAAAAACCCAGTTAAAAGGTTTTGACCAGGCACTCAGCAGCCTGAACCTGAAAAGTCAGGAAATTGATTCCATTCGTCAAAATTTGATGCAGGCCAATCAGCAAGTACTGGCTACGCCGTTTTTAAATGGCGAGCTTGACTTGACTCAGGTCGATTTCAAGAAAATTGAACAACAGATGGGTACGATCCAGATGGAAATGATTAAACTGGCCGGCATGATGATTCCTGAAGGTCAGAATAATTCAGGGCGAAATGAATCCAATCAGGAAAGTTAATTCTCCTGTAAATAAAGCCTCTAAAAATAAAGACCAATTCAGGGTCCTGCAGAATTGGTCTGTTTAAATTGAAGATTAAAGTCTCATATCAATTACGATACGGCCATCAATTTTACCCTGCTCCATACGTTCAAAAATATCGTTAATATTTTCAAGCGGTTCAACATGGATATGCGCCTTAACCTTGCCGCGCGCTGCAATATCCAGTGCTTCTTTCAAGTCCAGACGCGTTCCGACAATCGAACCGCGCACCGTAATCCCTTCCAGCACCATATTAAAAATCGACAAGTCAAAGGTTCCTGCTGGCAAACCGTTTAAAACCATCGTGCCACCACGACGAACAATCGCCACCGCCTGTTCAAATGCCTTTGGTGATACTGCGGTCACCAAAACCCCGTGGCAACCCTCACCCGTGGCTTTCATGACTTCTTCCTTGACGTCCACGTTCCGGGCATTAATGGCTACATCAGCACCCAAGTTTTTAGCCAGTTCCAGTTTAGAATCATCCACATCAATTGCCACCACATTAAAACCCATGGTCTTGGCATACTGAATTGCCACATGGCCTAGGCCACCAATCCCGGAAATAGCCACCCAGTCCCCGGTTTTGGCCTCCGTCATTTTCAAACCTTTATAGACTGTCACGCCAGCACACAGAATCGGGGCGATTTCCAGCAGATCAACACCTTCCGGAATTACACCAACGTAGTCACCATCTGCCAGGCAATATTCAGCAAAACTGCCATTCACTGAATAACCCGAATTTTGCTGTTTCTTGCACAAGGTTTCCCAGCCAGCATAGCAATGATCACAATGACCACATGCAGAATACAGCCACGGAACACCAACAATATCACCCACCTTTAAATGTTCTATCCCCTCACCAACTTCAATGACTTCACCCACGCCTTCATGACCGGGAACAAAAGGTAAAGTCGGCTTTACCGGCCAATCCCCATGCATGGCATGCAGATCGGTATGACAAACACCTGTTGCAATAATTTTTACCAGTACTTTGCCTGGACTGATTTTCGGAATTTCCAGCTCTTGTATTTGCAGCGGCTGGTTAAATGCCGTAACCACCGCGGCTTTCATTGTATTTGTCATATTGATGTTCTCCATATTACACATACTGAGAAGACTCTTGTTGGAGGAGCCACAGCTCCACTATATCGAACAATAAATCATCAAAATGAGGGGATTTGTATCGGATTTGATCACTTTAGATGCACTTGCCATTCAGCAGTACAAGGGTTGCCGGCTGTAAAATGATTATTTCTTAGTTGGAGCCTATTTGAAAAAATCCCTTGTACGGCTATAAATAACAGCAAGGCATAGCCAATCTCGCAAAGCCGGGATTCAGGCAACTGATACAAATTAAAAATGTCGAGTTTAGCTAAAATTTTTACTGAGATTTATAGAGTGAAGATAATTGTTAAGGGTGAGTTTTCCATCTTAGCGATGAGGTTCATCCTTATCGATTCATGAATCTTACTGTGCATGCCATTGTTTGAAAGCGGCCTGTATCGCCTGTTTTTCTTTAGACGAGGCTAGACGGCTTTCCATAGCAGAAAAATCACCCTTATATGCAGAAGCAACCATGGATTTTGCCAGTTCCTCAATACTCTTTCGACCCTGCTGTTTATAAGCCAGGATTTCATCCTGCGTTAATACCAGGTCCCAGCAGGACACCACTGAACTCATGTCGACGGCAATGCTGAGATAATAATGGATATTGTCTTGGTAGAGTTCCCAAAAGTGCGGTTCATGTTCAATAAGGTTCATCTAAAACCATCAGCGTGCAAAATAGATACTTTCAATCTATACCCAATCCCTGCTGATAAGATATGCAACTTTAGATGTTATTTCTGTACTGCTGAAAGGGAATCCAAATTCTTTGGCTTGAAATAACCCAGCAAAAGCCAATTGTTCTAAACGAAAACTATAAATCATCTAAAAATTAGAGATAGCGAGTTTAAAGGAAAGAATGGATAAGCCTTTTAAGCTCGACATTATGGGTACTGCGCTATTTTCTATTTTCCCTGTATATAATTGATGTATTTATTAAAAAACGTTATCTACTTCTCGTTTTTCCTATAATATGTACAAATAGAAAGCACAGAAAAATATTTTATAATATGAAAAAAATGATTCTAGTGGTGGTCTGTTTCGTAATCATGGCTTATGGCGTGTTGCATTTCATCATGCCGGAAAAAACCATTCCACGCTTAAATCAATTTTTTTCTCGACCCGTAAAAGATGTTCAACTGATTCAAGACTGGCTCAAACATAATCAACAACAGCAGTTGTTATTGGTGGATGTCATCCAACCAGTCAGCCCAAAGCAAACTGGTGCGTATGTTGAATACATCAAACAACGAATTGAATTTAATCAGCAAAATATCCAGCGTATTAAACTCAGTCACTACAAAAGCAAAGCATTTAAAGAAATTCAACAGTTGGAAATTCATGCCTTGCAACAATGGAATAATGTCCATCAAAGCAATATTGTAGAGGCTTTTGAACAGCAACAACGTTTTCTAGATGTGCCAATTAACGAATTGGAACAACTGAACATTGAAGCACGTTACGCGCTTCAACAGCAAGAAGTGAGCGTATTGCAACGCCTGCAACAGTTGATCCAGCAAGACAGCGATTATGTTGCAGATATTGACCACAGCCTGCTTGGTGACTGGCTTGATTACCATTTGATGCAACATAAGCTTCACCCGATCATTACCGAATGGCAAAATCCTTCCTCCACTGCCCCAGGGGATCGTTTAGAAGCGTTGCAAGATTTACAATTTTATAAACATTTTCAGCCAGATACGGATGAATATCAATACATCATGGCGCTTTCTACTCAGCTTTGGCATGTCGAATATTCCGCTTCATCCAATCTGGTCACGGCAAACGCTCGGCCTATTTCATATGCCGATCAAGTTGGAGAAGAAATTATCGTTCCGGAAGACCCACCAAAAGCTGAAAAATTAAAGCAACAGATTAAGATTCAAGACGACAAGGTAAGTGATCTGTTATTGGGTCAGCTCAGACAGGCTTTCTTTAAAGAAGAACAGAATTAAATATAGAAAATTCACTCGGCTTTTTAAGCAGGAATCATCTCTTGGGGAAAGTAGAGAAAATTTAAAAACGATAGTCTAAAGCTAATTTTTAAGTACCTGTTTTTAAGTATAAAACATTTTAAAAACTCTATATTCAAATAAAAAAACCACCCTTTCGGGTGGTTTTTTCAATCTCAAACCGTGTCTTATTGAGCGCGGTTTTTGATTTTGCGGATGGTTTCCAGCTGTGCAGCAGTTTCTGCAAGAGCAGCAAGCGCAGCAGCAGAGTCCAAGTCGCTCTTTTGATTTGCTAGCAATTGTTCAGCTTGTTTACGAGCTTCAATAATTGCTGCTTCATCAAGGTTGTCAGCACGTACTGCAGTGTCTGCAAGTACAGTAACAACGTGCGGTTGAACTTCTAGTACACCACCAGATACATAGATTAACTCTTCTGTACCGTTTTCAAGCAGAACGCGGATTGCGCCCGGCTTGAGTAAAGTTACCAGCGGAGCATGGCCAGGCATAATACCCAACTCACCGCCAGCACCTTTAGCAATTAGCATAGTTACAGTGCCTGAGTACAAAGACTCTTTAACACTTACAACGTCACATTGCATAGTCGCCATGAGAATCTCCTAAATTAGGTAGCTAATTAAAGTTTCTCGGCTTTAGCAATCACTTCGTCAATACCACCAACCATATAGAACGCTTGTTCTGGGATGTGATCGTATTCACCAGCTAGAAGACCTTTAAAGCCACGAATTGTTTCTTTAAGCGGTACAAGTTTACCAGGAGCACCAGTAAACACTTCAGCTACGTGGAACGGTTGAGAGAAGAAACGTTGGATCTTACGTGCACGGTATACAGTAAGTTTGTCTTCTTCAGCCAATTCGTCCATACCAAGAATCGCGATAATGTCTTTCAGTTCTTTATAACGTTGAAGAACGTTTTGAACTGAACGAGCAATTTCGTAATGCTCAGTACCTACAACTAATGGATCTAACTGACGTGAAGTAGAGTCAAGTGGATCGATCGCTGGGTAAATACCAGAAGATGCGATGTCACGGCTCAATACTACAGTTGCGTCCAAGTGAGCGAAGGTAGTAGCAGGCGATGGATCTGTTAAGTCATCGGCAGGTACGTATACCGCTTGGATTGACGTAATAGAACCAGACTTAGTAGAAGTAATACGTTCTTGAAGAACACCCATCTCTTCTGCAAGAGTCGGCTGGTAACCTACTGCAGATGGCATACGACCTAGAAGTGCTGATACTTCAGTACCCGCTAGTGTATAACGGTAGATGTTGTCAACGAACAATAGTACGTCACGGCCTTTACCGTTTTCGTCTTTCTCATCACGGAAGTACTCAGCCATGGTCAAACCAGTCAACGCTACGCGTAAACGGTTACCCGGTGGCTCGTTCATCTGACCGTAAACCATCGCTACTTTGTCAAGAACGTTAGAGTCTTTCATCTCGTGATAGAAGTCGTTACCTTCACGAGTACGCTCACCAACACCAGCAAACACAGATAAACCTGAGTGAGCTTTCGCGATGTTGTTGATCAACTCCATCATGTTTACAGTTTTACCAACACCGGCACCACCGAACAGACCAACTTTACCACCTTTAGCGAACGGGCAAAGCAAGTCGATGACTTTAATACCAGTTTCTAAAAGGTCAGTAGACGCTGCTTGTTCAGCATAAGAAGGTGCTTGACGGTGAATCGGCAAACGTTCTTCAGTTGCAACTGGACCAGCTTCGTCGATAGGGCGACCAAGAACGTCCATGATACGGCCTAAACATGCAGTACCTACAGGTACAGAGATAGGCGCGCCAGTGTTAGTTACGTTCAAACCACGTTTAAGACCTTCAGTAGATCCCATTGCGATGGTACGAACTACGCCATCACCAAGTTGTTGCTGAACTTCTAATGTAGTTTCAGTACCGTCAACTTGGAGAGCGTCATAGATCTTAGGAACGCTGTTACGTTCAAACTCGACGTCGATAACCGCGCCGATGATCTGAATGATACGACCGCTACTCATTGCTGTCTCCTCAATTCAAACTAATAATGTTAAACGGCAGCGGCACCACCAACGATCTCAGAAATTTCCTGAGTAATCGCGGCTTGACGCAGCTTGTTATAAATAAGTTGTAGGCTCTTGATCAGCTCACCCGCGTTATCTGTTGCAGCTTTCATTGCAACCATACGTGCAGACTGTTCACACGCGATGTTTTCAATCACGCCTTGATAAACCATAGACTCGATGTAACGAACCAATAAACCATTTAAAAGCTCTTCAGCTTCTGGTTCATAGATATAGTCCCAACCGTATTGACGGTTCAGGCCTTCGCTTTCTTCAGCAGCTGCTAAAGGAACGAGCTGCTCGATCTTTTGGTTTTGAGTCATGGCATTGACAAAGCCGTTTGACACCAGATAAATACGATCTAACTCGCCTTTATCATAAGCGTCCAACATCACCTGTACAGAACCAGTTAACTGTTCAAGACTTGGTGCATCACCTACGCTTGTAGTTGCACCAAGCACTTTACCGCCGTAGTTTTTAAAAAACGAAACCGCTTTTTGACCAATTAAAGCAAATTGAACTTCAATTGACTGCTCTTGTTGCTGTTGTACGTGTTTAACCACTTTTTTGAACAAGTTAATGTTCAAGCCACCAGCAAGGCCGCGATCTGATGACACAATGATATAGCCAACGCGCTTAACCGGGCGTTCAACCATATAACGGTGTTTGTATTCAGGGTTCGCTTGGACCAAATGAGCAATTACACGGTGCATATTTTCGGCATACGGACGGCCTTGAGCCATGCGCTCTTGCGCACGACGCATCTTAGAAGCTGCTACCATCTGCATCGCGCGAGTAATTTTCTGCGTGCTTTTGATACTAGCTACTTTGGCGCGAATTTCTTTTAAATTTGCCATACGCTTAACCTAGTATTCGAAAGCTCTTTCGAGCTTCCGAAGGTTGATCCGTGAACCAAACCAGAACTAAATTCAACAAAGTTGAAACTTAGTAAGTTTGAGTCGCTTTGAAGCTTTCAATACCTGCTTTGATTGCAGCTTCGATGTCTTTGTTGTAATCACCAGTTTCATCGATTTTTTGCATTAACGCAGCATTTTCTGAACGGAAGTAAGCAATTAACGCAGCATCAAATGCAACGATTTTCTTCACTTCAACGTCAGCCATGTAGCCTTCGTTAGATGCATAAATTGAAACAGCCTGGTCAGCAATTGAGTAAGGAGCATATTGTTTTTGCTTCATTAACTCAGTTACACGTTGACCATGTTCAAGTTGCTTACGCGTTGCTTCGTCAAGGTCAGAAGCGAACTGAGCAAACGCTGCCAATTCACGGTATTGCGCCAAAGCGGTACGGATACCACCAGACAATTTCTTGATGATCTTGGTTTGAGCAGAACCACCAACACGAGATACAGAGATACCCGCGTTCACAGCAGGACGGATACCTGCGTTGAACAATGATGTTTCAAGGAAGATCTGACCATCAGTAATCGAAATTACGTTTGTTGGTACGAATGCAGATACGTCACCGGCTTGAGTTTCAATAATCGGCAATGCAGTTAATGAACCAGTTTGGCCTTTAACTTCACCGTTAGTGAATTTCTCAACGTAGTCAGCAGATACACGAGAAGCACGTTCAAGTAAACGGCTGTGTAAATAGAATACGTCACCAGGATATGCTTCACGACCTGGTGGACGACGTAAAAGCAATGAAATTTGACGGTAAGCAACAGCTTGTTTAGACAGGTCATCATAAATGATAAGCGCGTCTTCACCGCGGTCACGGAAGTACTCACCCATTGTACAGCCAGCATAAGGAGCCAGATACTGCATTGCTGCAGGATCAGCTGCAGCTGCAGCTACAACAGTTGTGTACGCCATAGCGCCAGTTTCTTCAAGCTTGCGCACTACGTTAGCAATAGTCGATTGTTTTTGACCAATAGCTACGTATACACATTTAATGCCAGAGTTTTTCTGAGCGATGATCGCATCGATCGCCATTGCTGTTTTACCAGTTTGACGGTCACCAATGATCAACTCACGTTGACCACGGCCTACAGGGATCATTGTATCTACTGACTTATAACCAGTTTGTACAGGTTCATCCACTGATTGACGCCAAATTACACCTGGTGCTACTTTTTCAACAGCATCAGTAAGTTTTGCATCAATAGGGCCTTTACCATCAATCGGGTTACCCAAAGCATCTACTACACGGCCTAAAAGTTCTGGACCAACCGGAACTTCTAATACACGACCTGTGCAACGCGCTTTTTGACCTTCTTGAAGGCTTAAGTAGTTACCTAAGACAACGGCACCCACTGAATCCTGTTCTAGGTTCAGTGCCATACCAAATAAGCCGCCGTCGAATTCGATCATTTCACCGTACATTGCATCAGCAAGGCCGTGAATACGCACAATACCGTCGGAAACCATAACAATGGTCCCTTCGTTCTTAGCGGTCGCGCTGGTGTCCAGATCGCCGATACGCTGTTTAATGAGCGCACTGATCTCGGATGGATTCAGTTGTTGCATTGCGCTATACCTCAATCTTTTTAAAGTTCAGTCTTCTTTTACGCAGTAATTTTTTATCAATAATTACGCAAGAAGACGAGTCCGCATTTTTTCAAGCTTGTTAAGCGCAGAATCATCTATCACTTGGTCGCCTGCACGAATAACTACACCAGCAATTAATTCTGGTTTAACTTCTACAGAAACATTTACCGCAGCGTTAAAGCGTTTTTTCAACGCATCTGCAAGTACTTGTTCTTGTGTAGAAGACAATGGGAATGCTGATTCAATCACAACATCCACAGTGTTGTTATTCTGTGATTTGAGCTGTTCGTATTCTGCTTCAATTTCAGGAAGAAGAGTCAAACGGTCATTTTCAGCAAGCAATGTCAAAAAGTTTGACACTGCTGCGGTTTGATCTTCACCTAAAACTTTAGCAAAAAGACTCACCTGCTCTGCAGGAGTAAGCTCAGGGCGATTTAAGTAAGCTGAAAATGCTTCGTCTTGCACCGCAGCACTGAGCAAAGTTAATGCATTTGACCAAGCGTCAGTTGCACCTTGCTCAGAAGCGTAAGCAAATGCTGCTTTAGCGTATGGGCGTGCCAACGTCAAGAGTTCAGCCATAATCCGCCTCTCTTAAAGTTTAGCAGCCAGCTGAGTCAGCATGGCATTGTGAGCTTCTGCGTCAACTTGCTGGGTCAGAATTTTTTCTGCGCCGGCAACTGCAAGAGCAGCAACTTGTTGACGTAATTCTTCGCGAGCAGCATTGATTTCAGTATCAACAGCTTCTTTCGCTTGTTGACGAATACGCTCACCTTCAGCAGCTGCTTGAGTACGCGCTTCTTCTACCAATTGCGCACCGCGACGGTTCGCTTGTTCGATCAATTGAGCCGCTTGTGCTTTAGCTGCGTCTAATTCAGCTTTCACTTGAGCTTGCGCATCGGCAAGGTCAGCTTTTGCTTTTTCAGCAGCGTTTAAGCCATCAGCGATTTTACGCTGACGCTCACTAATCGCATTGATTAGTGGTGGCCATACAAACTTCATGCAGAATGCGACGAAAATCGCAAATGCAATCGCTTGGCCAATCAATGTGAGGTTGATATTCATTGCTATTCCTCAATGGTTTAATTTAGGAATTAAGCTGATTAACCTACAAATGGATTAGCGAAGATGAAGAACAAGCCAATACCAACACCGATCATAGGCACAGCATCAAGAAGACCCGCGATTAAGAACATACGAGTTTGAAGTTGTGGAGCCAATTCTGGTTGACGAGCAACAGCTTCAAGGAAGCGACCGCCTAAAAGACCAAAACCAATCGCAGTACCTAAAGCACCGAAAGCGATCAAGATAGCAGATGCAATTGCAACTAGACCTAAAGTGAGTTCCATGATAATTCCTCAGAGGTTAGGTATATACCAAATTAAAGTAAAAAATTAAGCCCAACCATCCTTTGACAGTCAGGCAATACCATTAATGTTTTTCGCTAGCCATACTCAAGTATACGATAGTCAGCATCATGAAAATGAACGCCTGTAACGTAATAACAAGAATGTGGAAGATCGCCCAAGGCACAGACAACGCCCACTGGATCCAGAACGGTAATAACGCGATGAGGATGAAGATTAACTCACCTGCATACATGTTACCGAAAAGTCGTAGAGCCAATGAAACTGGACGTGCAAGGAATGTTACGAGTTCCAGAATCAAGTTCACTGGAATGAGCAACGCTTTTGCAACTGGGTTACTTGGGTTAAATGGGTTGAGTGCTAACTCGCCGACGAAACCGCCGATGCCCTTTTCACGGATGCTATAGAACAAGATAAGCACAAATACCGACAATGACATACCAAGGGTAACGTTAGGGTCAGTAGATGGAACGATCTTGAAGTAAACGTGATGCGGGTCCATGCCAAATACATTTGCACCGATCAGTTGAGCTGTATACGGGATAAAGTCAACCGGGATCAAGTCCATTGCGTTCATGAGGAAAATCCACACGAAAATGGTCAGTGCAAGTGGTGCAATTAAGCGTGACTTGCCATGGAAAGTGTCGCGGACACTTGAGTCAACAAACTCGATGATCATTTCGATTGCAGACTGGAACTTGGTAGGAACACCAGCGTTTGCAGCTTTCGCTACTAACCAGAACAACAAACAGAAAACCACACCGAGAGTGATAGACCAACCCATTGAATCCAAGTGAATAGCAGTGAACCCCATCTGTTGAGCTTCATCAGCAGTCTCAGCCAATTTCCAAGAACCATCAGGCATTTTGCCATAGGTTAAATTGGTCAAGTGATGCTTGATGTACTCGGTCGAAGTAAGGGCATGTTCTTCAGCAGCCATAAATCACACCTGGTCAATGTCAAATACTAAATAGAGAGAACGAACATCGCGTGCTGCCTGATATCTCGTTCATCTCCTAAAAAACTTTTCAATTTTTTGTTGTGTTTAAACTTATTTCCGGAGTCGTGACGCCCAAAAAGGTGCGACCCACGTCATCGTCTGAACAAGTATAAATCCACAAAACAATGCCACCGCTGACAACGGTTTGACAGTGCTTAAAATTAAAATGAAACCAACAATCACAATTGCAAACTTGCCCATCAAGCCTCTATACATGTTCGACAGAACCTGTTTTGAAGCCCGTGCACCTGCTGCTCGAAACGATTGCCAAGAAAAATAACAACTTGCAAGCCAGCACACCAACGCACCAAGTGCGGCGCTGTAAGCTGCAGTTGAGTCTTTCACGACCCACGCTATCAAGGCTGAAACAGGAATCATGCATGCTTGTAAAATGACTAAAGCTTTCGCTAATCGTCGGTCAATCATGCGACTAGTTCGGCTCATTATTTATTCACTCACAGCATTCATGCTTGACAAATTTAGCTGATGATCGTTTTTAATCGCAGGCATTATAGAGTTACACCCCTGAACATGCAATCTTTTCCCGACCTAAGTCGGATTTTTTTCGTTGCATAAATCGCTTTCCAACTCATCCATTGCTGCTTAATTTTTGCATCATTTCCGTGCGTTTTGTACACACTTATAGGTTTGATCGGCAAGTTTCTTCCACGCCAGCACGAAATCCCCTTCCCCGCCCATACTTTCATCAACTGCCTGGAAACTCACCGGATTCAATTTCTGGTACTGGTTTTTGCTGGCATGCCCTTCTGCCAGAAGGCACATATTGCGAGCTGGACGGCTATCATTTAAATACTTGATTTGGGCGATGGTCGGTGCCACATGCGGATCATCGGTCAATGCACCGGAAAACTTCAGGTTTAAAGCGCGTTCCAGATATTGATAGGCATCGTGATATGCCCAATACGGTTTCACTGTCGCATTGCTATTGTATTGCTGTGCACTCAGCAGCATCTCTTGGGCAAAGCGTTTGGCATTGGCCCAGTAGGCTTCTTTATATTCCGGTAATTGCTGTGAACGCAGGGCTGCAATAAAAAAGCCGATGCGTACCGCATTGTTGGGATCGAGCCAAACATGCGTATCGACCGTATTGTTCAACGCCACACCACGGGTAGTACGCTGCGGCAGGGTTTGCACAATCCCTGAATCCAGAATGGCAATCGCTTTGGGCGTATCGGATAACAGCTTGTTCAGCGGCGCTTCATGTGCCTTACCCAGCCAGATCACCAGTGAGGCGTCCAGAATGGCTTTGCGATGCGCTGGCGTCAGGGTAACGTCATGTCCAGACTGATCCCCCAGCAAGAGCACAGGCTTCTCCACGCCCTGAGTCACTTCCTGAGCAATCAGATAAATTGGATGCGTAGAAACCACCAGACTTTGTGTCCAGCCCAAGGTACTGAATAAGGCTAGCGCACAAAATGCAAAAAAACGGGACATAGAAGAAAATCACCAAATATTCAATAAGTGTTATAATATAACAAATCGACAAAAATACCTACGTTTAATCGAAACGGGTATTGCTTCATGTTAAGATTTAATGTCCTTTGATTTTTATAAATTTCGCACTTGAGGTTTTGCTATGAGCTTATGTTCGCACGAACATCACAATGCATTACATGGCGTACATGACCATCATAATATAGCAACACGCCTTGCTGAAGCAGAAAGTCTCTGTGCAATGACTGGCGCACGCTTAACCCCATTACGCAAAGAAGTGCTGGAACTGATTTTGAATGCCAGCGGTCCCATGGGCGCCTATGACTTGCTGGCTAAAATCAAGAGCGAATCTGACCGTCCTGCTGCGCCACCGACTGTATATCGCACTTTGGACTTTTTACTGGAAAAAGGCTTAATCCATCGTCTCACCTCGATTAATGCCTATATTCCTTGTTGTCATCCGCGTGAAGGACATCAGGCGGCATTTTTAATCTGTACTGTTTGCAAGAATGTAAAAGAAGCCTCGGCTCAGGGTTTATTAAAACAGCTAGATGAACTTTCAGCCTCTGATCAATTTACTGCACAACACAGTATTATTGAAATTTCCGGGATATGTCAGCAGTGCCACAACAAACAGTAACCATCAATCCGCTGATTACCCTGGATAAAATCAGCGTGCGGATTGATGACCGCGACATCTTAAAGAATGTAGATTTTGCCTTGCATGAGCGGGAAATTGTCACCCTGATCGGTCCGAATGGCGCGGGAAAATCTACCCTGATTAAAGTGCTGTTGGGGATTGTAAAAGCCAATTCAGGCAAAATTCATAGCCATAAAAAACTCAAGTTTTCCTATGTGCCACAAAAGTTTAATCCATCACACAGTCTGCCTTTGCGTGTGCAGGATTTACTGGCTTTAGAACACTGCGATGCGGATATCAAAGCAGAAATTATTCGCGATACCGGCATTACCAAATTGCAGGATTGTAAAGTTCAGCAGCTTTCAGGCGGGGAACGGCAACGGGTGTTACTGGCACGGGCTTTATTGCGTTTGCCCGATGTACTGGTGCTGGATGAACCGATGCAGGGTCTGGACATTCAGTCTGAAGCCGAACTGTATGAATATGTCAGAAGCCTGCCGATTAAATATGGCTGTGCCGTGTTGATGGTCTCTCATGACCTGCAATGGGTGATGCAGGGTACACATCGGGTCGTGTGTTTAAATAAACACATCTGTTGTAGCGGTTTGCCGGAAAACGTGCAGCAACACCCCGAATATCAGGCCATTTTTGGTACCAACCGCGTGTTCTATCAACATCATCATGACCATTGCGCACATGGTGACAGTGCGACACCTTGTCAGCACGATTCTCGCCCACATATTCACCCTGAACCGGAAGCTTAAGCCATGATGGAATGGTTACAACTCTTGTTGCCTGCATGGACCATGGGAACCCTGTTGGTGTTTCTGACGGCTCCGCTTGGCTGTTTAATGTTATGGAGACGGATGTCTTTTTTTGCCGATACCATGGCACATGGCACTTTATTGGGCGTGGCGATTGCAGGTGCTTTGAGCCTGCCGTTATGGTTAGGGGTGAGCTTTCTGGCCTTTTTACTGGTGGCCATTTTATGGGTGCTACATGACCCTCGCTTGCCGAATGATGCCTTATTGGCTTTATGTTCAGCCACCCTGCTCTGCTCGGGCTTACTGTTTATTCAACATATTCCAAGCCTAAGACCTGAACTGCTGAGCTATCTGTTTGGAGATCTGCTGCAAATTTCCTGGTCAGACTTGCCGGTGTTTGCACTGGTGATCATTGCCGCTTTAGCAGTGCTGTATACAAACTGGAAAGCCCAAATTCAGATTGCAATTGACCCGGATATGGCGGTGAGTGAAGGCGTGAATGCCAAATGGCAACGTCTGGTGTTTATGCTGCTGCTGGCCCTCTTTACCGTATTGGCTTTGCGTGCAGTCGGTTCATTATTGATGGGCGCTTTACTGGTGATTCCGGCATTAACGGCACGTTTGCTGGCAAATTCACCGAAACAGATGGTGGTGTGGGCTTTTGTGATTGCACAAATCGGGATTAGTGTCGGGCTATGGTCTAGTGCCGGTTTAGATACCTCTACAGGCTTAACCATTGTCCTGACCATGGCGATTTTATTTGCGGTGATTTTTGCAGTGCAAAAAGTGAAAAAGATGGCTTAGTCTTTCCTATATATATCCATCATTTTTAAGGTACTTTTATTTTTTAAAATCTCTCCTTTGCGAACTCAGCATATCTTGAGGATGGTTACTTTCTTAAAGGAGAGAGAAAACTATTTTTACTGATGCACCAGACTCAACAAACTCGCCGCACAGGCAAACAACACGGCAAAGGTACGGTTTAAAATTTTCTGCTGTTTCGGTGATTTCAGCAAACGCAATACTTTAGCCGCCAAGCCTGTATAGCCCGCCATTACAATCAGGTCAATGGTGACCATAGTCATAGCCATAATCAGATACTGAATCCACTGTGGTTTAGACAAGTCTAGAAACTGGGGCAATACGGCCAGTAAAAACACAATGGCTTTCGGGTTGCTCATATTGACCAGAAAGCCATACAAGACCAGTTTAGGAATCGATTTATTCGGCTGTTCCTGCTGGATTTCAATAGACTGTGCAGGTGCTCGCCATTGCAAATAAGCCAGATATAACAAGTACAACACCCCAAACCATTTCACCACCAGGAAAGCCCAAGGCGTGGTGGCAAATAGCACCCCTACCCCTGCAGCAACAATCCCGATTTGCACTAAAAGTGCCAGCTGTAAACCCAGTGCATTCCAATAGCCACGGCGAAAGCCATAATTCAGACCACTGGACATTGAAGCAATTGCACCTGCTCCAGGAGAAATGCTGATGACCCAGCATGCCAGCATATAGGCAAGCCAAACTTGGTAAGACATAAAATACAAGGAGATAAAATAGTGAAACTATTATATGACTTTTCACCTTTTAAATGCTTGAAAAATTGATCTTCAAAAATAGGCATTGGGCTATTCACCTTGGCAGTGATAAGGCACAATAAAGCTAGCCACGTATTTTATAAAAATTGTTAGGAGCCATGTATGACTGCCCAATCTGTAATTTTACCATTACCTTCAGATCATGCCCGGTTTATTGTTTTACGTTTAAAAGACTTAACGATTGATGAGTTAAAAGAAAAACTTGCAGATTTATTTAGTACCCGTGACCGTTTAATCACGCAGCACCCGAATGCACAAATTAAAACAGGCGTTGCCTTTGGTCCGGAACTTTGGACAAGACTTTATCATCAAACTCCTGCCGGCTTTAAGCAGTTAGAACCCATTCAAGGCGCATTCCAGATGCCTGTTGTTTCAGCAGATCTGCTGATTCATATTGCCAGTGCTCGCGCCGATATCTGCTTTGCCTTAAGTCAGTCCTTTTTTGAAGGCATTCAAGACAAAGTGGAAGTACTGGATGAACGGGTATGTTTCCGTTATTTCGACGGGCGTGACATTACCGGCTTTATCGATGGTACGGAAAATCCGCAATTCCCGGATGACCGTGCCGAAGTCGCTTTACTTGGTGAAGATGCCGGAGTTTTTGCTGATGGTTCATTTGTATTTGCACAGCGCTATGCACACAACCTGGAAAAATGGAAAAAATTAAAAGTCGATGCACAAGAAAATGTGATGGGTCGAACCAAGTTAGAGTCGATTGAACTGGATGATGAGGTGAAGCCGGAAAATGCCCACATTGCCCGGGTTGTGATTGAAGATGATAAAGGCGAAGAAATGGAAATTTTACGTCACTCCCTTCCTTATGGCGAAGGCCGAGGTGACCAAGGCTTGTTCTTTATTGCCTATACCAAAAACTTAAACATTATTGACCATATGCTGGAACATATGTTTGGTACAGCTGGGGATGGCATTCATGACCGCCTGCTTCACTTTGTGACACCAATGGACGGGGCTTATTACTTTGCGCCGAGTGAAGAGTTGCTAGAAGAAGTTTTGGAAGGGTGAATATAATAATTTTTTAAAAAAGCTTCAATTAAGATAAATTTAGTTGAAGCTTTTAATAACATCTCATCAATATTAATAATAAAATTATAAATAATTTATCTTTTTTAATTTACAGTCTCGGAAATTAACTTATATTTTCACCTTGACTTTATCACAATTCCTTTTTAAATTAATTGTTTATCAGCTCTTTTGTCTATTTATAGTTTTTTAAAAATTTCATTCTCTTATGATTTTCTTGAGCATAACAATCAATTAAATAAATGGGTGCTTCTCTCCCACCTTCGGCCTCTTTATATTCAGCTGTACATTTATTTTTTCGGTTTTCCAACCATACTCTTTGACTTATTAATAGTTCTTTTTTCTTAACCTTATTCATTAGTTTAATTTTTTCTTTATAATTTATATTTAAAATTTTATCTGACTCTAAATAATCCCTTGAAACACAATACATTAAATCCTCTTGCATGGGACTTCCTTCTTTACATTTTACTTTTAAGGCATCTTTATACAAAAAATCTTCAGGAATAACTGCATAAGCATTTAAAGAAACCAATAAAATTAAACAAAATAAAAATTTATTTATAACAATCACATTTTAATCCTTTTTCAAAAATTTTTGCTTCATCTTCTCGTCTTGCTTGTAAACCTCTATTTTGTTTTGTTGTCCACAAACGTTTCATACTTCTTAAAGATATGGGAACATTAGTTCCCCTTTTTTTCAAGTCTTCCTGAATTTCTCTCATTTCTTTTCGTCTATTTCCTTTAAGACCTATATATCGATTATATACAAGCGATAAAATAGCACCTTGACAATGAGGATGATATTTTAAAATATCGGGGTAAATTTTTAATGTATCTTCTGCATATCTTTTCTTTACTATCATTACCATATCATAAGCTTTATCTTTACTTATCGTAATATCAGATAGACCACTAACTAAGGCTTGTGCAGATACACCTTTTTTCCCTTGAGCTTTTAGTAAGCGTTGAATCTGATTTGGAGTATAATACAGAGCTAAATCTTTATTAATCTGCTCTGTACTCTGTTGTCCCAAATCATAACCATATCCTAGTATTACCCCACTTCTACCATCTCCACCTTTACTCGGCACATAAGGTTGAGATTCATATTTTTCCCATTTTAAAATTGATTCAAGAGATTCTTTTGAAATAATCATTGTGCCTAAAGATGTTTCAAAAGAATATGTTTGGACAATACATTCAGAAGAACAACCTTTATGGTTAATGCTTTTATTTATGACTGGTTTATGTTGCTGAGTACTTCCATTCGTTAAATCCACATCTAAATGCAACTTAACTGAACTTTCCTTTATTCTTTTTGGTAAATAATTTACCGATTTGAGTGGAGTGCCATCAGGCTTATATACTGTTATCTTCAACCATTTTCCAATATGACCACGAACTAGAATTTTTCCATTTGAAGTGGTGATTATATTTTTTTCTTTACCCTCTAAAGCCAATATTTCAACATTGGTTTTTTCTACAATATATTTATTGTCATTTCTATCTAGCAAAGTGATCGTCGATAAACTCTTAAAATTATCGTAAGGTTCATCTAATTGAATAAGCATTGGCTGTTTAAAACCACTACCAGAATTTACAGATTTTTTTAAAATAAATGTATCACCCGATGTCAGAACTAAAATTTCGATGTCCCGATTTGGAGAAGATTCTATTTCTACAAGTCCTTCTTCATTCGTAGAACGTTCAAAAGACTTTTTCCCTTTAGGACGCGATTGTATAGGAAAGTTGCTCATCACTTTTCCATGATGATCAACCACCTTAAAAAAACTCTTTACGGTTTTCCTCTGAGGAGTTTTTATGTTTTCTTGCCGATATTCTTCAATCGTTTTGGGTAAATAGACTTTTACCGGATGACTGGCAGATGAGCTTACAGATGAATTCATCATTTTAAAAACTGTATATTCTTTAGCATTCGGTGGTTTAGCTAAAATTTCGATTGTTCTATTAGCAGAAGCCTGAAAGATGAAAAAACCCTTTTTATCTGTCTTTTGCTGGTTTTCTCTGTTTGATCCTTGATAACGGGACTTTACATTTAGATTAATAATTCGTTGACCGGATTTATCATAGAATTTAGAAATAATTGTGACCAAACTACTCATTAATCAAAATCCTCTTCTGTGTAAACTTCATCGTCTTCTAAAATTTCCTCTTCTGTTTCTTCTATCAGCTCATCACCATTATCGTTTGATATGTCCTGACTTAAATAAGTATTTAAAGAGTTAAATCCCAAGGCGGTAAATTCTGCTTGTTGTGGCGTATAGAACCTGAATGAACTCATATTTTTATTACTATCTAATTCATTTTTAATACTTTTAATTAATTTCCCCTGTGATTTATCCACGATAAAAATTTCCTTTTCACCCATAGAAGGTCGGTTCCAGATATAATCAATTTGATTGCTATAAGGCGTTTCAAGCATTGGTAAACTTACCTGAGGTGTCGGCACTTTAGCCCCTCCCACAAAACTATGCTGCCCTGCCTTACTTTCAAACTTGCCACCTGTAGTCGTAAAAATACCTTCTGCATTAATCTTTAACTGTGAACCACCCGCTGTCAGTACAATCTCTTTTGGGCTGATAAGCTCAATTTTATCTTCCGTAGAAATCAGCTTAACAACCTTACGGGCTATGACTTCAATGGCATCATCCTGTGCCTGCAGCTCGACTTTGCCTTTCGCAGCATATGCCCTCACCCCCTGCTGCGCTGCAAACAGGCTGATCTTGTCTTGAGCATGGCTAATGAATGATTTTTGCGTTGAGAAATTAATCGCATCTCCGGCAGTTTGGCTGATCTGTCCATCTGCCGAGAGATGTAAATCTTCATGGGTGACACAGGCGATGGAGTTAGGCGCTGCCAGAATCATCAAGGCCTGCTTAAAAACATTTGCTTTAGCTTCATCCCTGTGTTCCATCTGCTCCAGGAAATGCTTTAAATTGTCTAAAACGGTAAGTGCATCCGTTTGCTGATTTTTCGCCACATCACTTAAGCTTTTTGAATGATTGAAACTATTTTCAAGCTGACTTTTAGCCTGATTCACATCCAAATGATGACCTGCCGCGGTATTTTGCTTGTGTGTGGAAATGAGCAAACCATCACCCGCCCGAACAGCGCCCCATTGATCCGTTCTTAGCTCAAAGCCTTCACCACGGCCCTCACTGGTCTCGGCAGCTTTGGGATGGCTGAGATGCCCCAAATTCAGCTGACTTGCGCCATGGCTGCTTTGCAATTGGGTACTGATCTGTCCAGTGGTGTCATCAAAACGTAGCTGGTTAAAACCGTTTCCATCCACCTCTTGCGAGCGAATACCACTGAGCTTTTTGGTGTCCGGTAACTGCCCCTTGCGATCAAACATGCTCTGATGGCGTTCCGCCTCATGAATCCGCCCTACCACAAAAGGCCGGTCCACATCCCCTTCAAAGAAGTCAATCACCACAATTTCACCAATCCGCGGATGAAAACGTGCACCATAACCTTCACCTGCCCACGGGGTCAGCACATCTACCCAGGCTGAATCGGTATCATTGTCATTGCTGCCGGCTCCGCCATCATGTCCATGATCATCATCACGGGTAAACAAAAAGCGGACTTTGATTCTTCCCCATTGATCCACATAAATGCTTTCACCTTCCGGACCGACCACTCTGGCACGTTGCGGATAGGCTACAGGTCGATGATTTAGGGGATGATATTCAGGCAGCACAGCAATATTGCGTCGCACCAGATACAGCTCATTGGCTTGCCGTTCCTCTCCCGACGGTTGCCAACGGCTTAAACTTACCAGGCTATCCACTTGCCGATGGATGTCTTTCGGCAAATTATTCTGGTTGTAAAAAGCCTTGCCTAAAATCAGGAATTCCTTGTCTGAACCTGAATGCCGGTCAATTTCAGGATGATCCAGCAATTCAAACCAGTAACCGACATGGGCATCACGCACGCTACTCTGCGCAGTGAAATATTTGGCCTGCAAGTCCTGGTACTGGCTCAGTTGCCGATTCAGTTTTTCCAGTTGCGGACTGCCTGCAGTGGTGGCCTGATCCGCACCGGTTAAATCCGCTGTCCATGCAGGACTCATGTTCCAGACCTGTTCCAGACTTAAAGTTTCATTGTCTTGCAATTCACTATGTTGATGATGGCTAAGCAGAGAATGACTTTGATCCTGCGATAAGGTATGGGCTTGCCAACGCTGTACCTGCACGGCGGTCGACTGCAAGGACCGTTCGGCAATAAAACCGGTAATGCTGTCAAAAGTCTCCGTGGCATGGCTGCGATGAAAGCGCACCGATCTTCTTTTTAAGGTATTAAACTCATGGTTTTCATCAATTAAACATAATTTTTGCGCCTGAATGCCTGCTGCCGAGCTGGCAACGACATGCTCGGCTTCATCAATCAGCCAATTGATGCCTTCACTACGCCACAGCCGGGTTAAAAATTCATAATCGGTTTCATTGGCCTGCATCATAAAAGGACGCACATCATAGTCTCGGCTCAGACCTTGCATATTTAAACTGAGGCTGGCTGCAAACAGGCGACTTTTGCCTTGCCATTCCTTAAACAGGATTTCACTGATATCGCGCACACTTTTGTTGATAAATACACGACTATTACGGCGCTTGTGCCACAGTGCCGTCGCATCTTCAAGGGTCAGTTTATACAGGGTCAGTGCGCCATCACTTTGACCCTGGCTGGCAGCAGTAATCACGCCCGTCATCCGGGACAACTCGCCGGTATCCGTCACCTGGTCCACAGCCACCTGCCCGCCAATAAATTGTTTGAGCGCAATATGGGCATGCGTCGACAGGCACATCAGTTCAGCTTTTAAGCCCTGATTGATGCGGTGTTGCCCTTCAATGCGTTGAATAAAGACCTGAGCATTCAGCAATTCATTGGAAAACTGGATGTGCAGGGCGCGCTTTTGCAAACTTAAGCCCATACTGTCCATCAGCATGTGAATATTCTTTAACATCATGATTTATTATTGTTATAGGGTTATTTTAATTTGAGACGCATTCTAGAAAATGTTGTTTTTTTAGTCCAGTAGGTTTTTTGTTAATTTTATCCATCAGCGCAATTCTGTTAAATGAATGAAATTAGATAAAAATGTGCAGAGATTAAAGCCATTGCTTTATTCTGCTGCGAGACGCTTGCTGTTACACTGAAAAGCATAAGAATATTGAAGAGCTCGGGTCATGATTGAGATTCATTCCAAACTACCGGCACAGGGTGTCACCATTTTCAGCGTAATGACCGCCATGGCGCATCGCCTGAATGCCTTAAATCTCTCTCAAGGTTTTCCCGACTTTGCCGCGCCACCTGCCCTACTCCAGGCCCTAAGCCAGGCGACAATGGATGGTTTCAACCAATATGCACCCAGTGATGGCTTGATTTTACTGCGTGAACAAGTGGCCCAGCAATTTTTAAAACGCGATCAACTGGTGATTGACCCGATTACTGAAATCACCATTACCCCCGGAGCCACGATTGCCATTTTTGTTGCCATTCAGGCGCTGATCCATGCCGAAGATGAAGTGATTATTTTCGACCCCTGTTATGACAGTTATGGTCCCAGCGTGAAACTGGTGGGGGGTAAGGCCGTTCACATTTCCCTGACAGCCCCACAATTTTCAGTGGACTGGAACCGGGTAAAAGATGCCATCAATGACCGGACCCGGATGATCATTGTGAATACCCCGCACAATCCAAGCGGTGCCATCTGGTCACGTCAGGATTGGTTAACTTTAATTGAACTGATTCGGGATAAAAATATCATTGTCCTATCCGACGAAGTTTATGAACACCTGATTTATGACGGTCAGAAGCATTATTCAGCCTTGTCCTTTCCGGAACTTCGCGACCGCAGCATAGTAATCGGTTCATTTGGTAAAACCTTTCACGTGACCGGCTGGAAAACCGGATATTGCATTGCCTCGCCTGAACTGACGAAAATATTCAGACAAGTGTATCAGTTTGCCAGTTTCTGCGGCGTGACACCGGTACAGATGGCGCTGGCCACGTTTATGCAGCAGCATCCGGAGCATATTGAGGGACTTGCAGAGTTTTATCAGGATAAACGTGACCTGTTTAATTCAGGCCTGCGAAATTCGCGCTTTCATTTTACCCCTTCACAAGGGACATATTTCCAGAACCTGAATTACAGTGCCATCTGCCCCGATCTGGATGATGTCGAGATGTGTAAGTTCTTGGCCGAACAGCATGGCATTGTTGCCATTCCCATATCGGTGTTTTATCAGCAGGCACCGGAAAATTTACGTTTAATCCGCTTCTGTTTTGCCAAAAAAGATGAAACTTTAGAGCAGGCAACCGCCATTTTATCGGCTGTTTAAATGCATCATTTGCAATCAAATTCCGCCTTGATTACCGAAAAACTAAGGCTTGTTTAAGCTAACTCAGGTAGGGTTAGCAATAGAACCAAAAGATATAAAAAAATTACAGGATGTTCCATGCCCCATCATCAACCTCTGGTCAGCCAGCAGAAACTCTGGAAAACATTTTTAGTTTTTCTGTTGCCCTTGATTGCGACCAATATTTTGCAAAACCTGTCAGGAACCATTAATACCATTTTTGTCGGGCAAATGATGGGGGTGAAGGCCATTGCAGCGGTGGCTGTATTCTTTCCGATTTTGTTCTGCCTGCTGGCTTTTGTGATTGGACTTTCCTCAGGAGCAACGGTATTGGTTGGGCAGGCCTGGGGAGCGCAAAATATTGAAAAAGTGCGCTATGTGGTGGGGTCTACCCTCTTTATGACCTTAACTGGCGGCAGTATGATTGCGCTGTTGGGGGTGCTTTTTGCCAAGCATATTTTACTGGCTCTGGGTACAGCGCCTGATGTCATGCACCTGTCGTTGCCTTTTGTACAGTGGATGATGGCTGGTAGCCCCTTATTATTTATTTATATTATTTACACCTCCATTTTACGTGGCGTCGGTGACAGTACCACCCCGCTAATTGCTTCTGGCATGACTATTCTGATTGGTGTGCTCGTTACGCCTGTGCTGATTGCAGGCTATTTTGGCTTTCCGAAAATGGGCATTATTGCTCCGGCAATTGCGACCGCTGTCGGTTATCTGGCGGTACTGGTGTTTTTGGCCATGTATCTGAATAAAAAGGATCATCCGCTCAAGCCTGACCGTCATTTGCTCAGCCATATTCGCCATCACCCAGAACTGAGTAGAATTATTCTGCGTCTGAGTATTCCTACCGGGGTGCAGATGGTGACCACTTCGGTTGCCGGACTGGTCATTGTCGGACTGGTCAACCGTTATGGTTCACATGCAACCGCGGCCTATGGGGCAGTCAATCAGGTGCTGAACTACATTCAATTTCCCGCCCTGTCTATTTCAATTGCCGCTTCCATTTTTGCAGCACAGGCCATTGGTGCAGGAAAGTCGGATCTGCTCAACAAGGTTACGCGTACTGCACTCGGGATGAATATCGTCATTACCGGCGGATTAGTGGCTTTGGCTTATCTGTTCTCCAAATACCTGATGGCGCTGTTTATCACCGACCCGACGGTGGTGGTTCTGGGGCAGCAATTATTGTTTATCGTGCTGTGGTCCATCCTGTTTTTTGGGGCCAGTGCCATTTTTGCTTCCATCATGCGAGCCAGTGGCACCGTGACCCTACCCATGCTGATTAATATCGCCGCGATTCTATTGATTGAAGTGCCCTGTGCCTACCTGTTCAGCCGATGGTGGGGTTTACAAGGGATCTGGTATGCCTATGCTTTGGCTTTCGTCATCTTGTGCATCATGCAAGGGCTGTATTACCAATTTGTGTGGAAGAAAAAGACTGTAACCGCCCTCATTTAAACTGCTTACTGATTCAAAAAGAATTTGCCAGAATGCTTTAGAAATAGGATTAATGCTCTTATCCCATATAGGTGATAAGGATTTAATTTTATCGTATTTTTCAAGCCTGCTGTTCCTTGTTATAAACCTGTGAAAAATGAACGATAATCACAAGGGATCAGCATGGCTAAACGACAAATTAAACTGGGTGCTTTTATTCCAACCACTTCACAGCACGCTGCGGGCTGGCGCCATCCGCAGTCACGTCCACAGCATCATTTAAGCATTGATTATGCGATTGAACTGGCAAAAACTGCCGAGAAAGGTTTGTTTGATGCTTACTTCCTTGCCGATGGTTTGTCGGTGAATTGGAGTCATGGGGCTTCCAAAAGCAAGCAAAGTATTGGCTATAGCGACAAGGTGGTCGGTTTTGAACCGGTGACCTTGTTTGCTGCCATTTCAGCTGTGACAAAACATATCGGTTTTATTGCCACTGCATCGACCACCTATGAAGATCCCTACCTTTTGGCCCGTAAATATGCTTCTTTAGATCATATTTCCAAGGGTCGTGCTGCCTGGAATGTGGTCACCACCATTTCGGCGGATACAGCACGCAACTTCGGCTTAGAAAAACACCCTGACCCAAAAATCCGTTATGAACGCGCGGATGAGTTTATTGAAGTGACACAAAAGCTTTGGGATTCCTGGGAAGATGATGCTTTTCTTTATGATAAAGAAAGCGGTCAATTCTTCGATGCAGACAAAGTGCATGAACCCCTGCATACAGGCAAACATTTCAGCGTGCAAGGTCCACTAAATGTGTCTCGCCCACCACAAGGTTACCCGGTGATTGTGCAAGCCGGTCAGTCGGAAGATGGCCGCGAACTGGCAGCAAAATATGCCGAAGTCATTTTCACCGCACAGCAGACTTTGGAAGACGCCCAAGAGTTCTATCGCGATGTGAAAAGCCGTCTGTTGAAATACAGTCGCCATCCAGATGACTTAAAAATCATGCCGGGCGTATCGGTTTTTGTGGCAAAAACTGAACAGGAAGCCCAGGAAAAATACCAGTTATTAAACAGCCTGATTCACCCGGATGTTGGCTTAGGCTTACTTTCCGGTTTGGCAGGCCATATTGATCTTTCAAAATTTGACCTAGATGCCCCCTTCCCGCAACTGGAAGAAGCCGAGATCAACTTCTCTAGCCGTCAGCAGATGATGATTGATATTGCACGCAAGCATCATTTCAGCATTCGCCAGCTGTATGAATATATTGCCTCGGCACGCGGTCACTGGACCTTGATTGGTACTCCCGAGCAGGTGGTGGATCAGCTGCAAAACTGGTTTGAAAATGAAGCGGCAGATGGCTTCAATGTATTGCCGCCGTCTACCCCTGCCGGCCTGGACGATTTTGTGAATTTGATTGTGCCAGAACTGCAAAGCCGTGGCCTGTTCCGTACCGCATATGAAGGAACTACTTTGCGTGAAAATCTGGGCTTAAAACGTCCTGAAAATCAGTATGTCCTTGCCAGACAGGCAAGCAAAGCATCTTGATTGAGCTGAAACACATGTTCCGCTTGGAGCATGTGTTTTATACCCATAAAAAAATTATGCCTTTTTCATCCTCAGCATATTCAATGCAAATTTTAAGCTGAATACATGACAACACAACAACAGCCAAGCTGTTGATATAACAACAATAAATAAAATAAAAACTATTAAATACATAATTTTTAACACTTATTTTATTGGCACACTCTTTGAATTAGATAAAACCATATCCAACCACATAGAACAGGTTTTCACATGTCAAAACGTCAAATACGCTTAGGGGCTTTTGTACCCGGAACATCACAACATGTTGCCGGCTGGCGCCATCCGCAAGCTCGTCCACAAGACAGCCACAACTTAAACTATTTTATAGAACTGGCCAAAACGGCTGAACGCGGCTTATTTGACGCCTATTTCCTGGCGGATGTTCCAGTGACCGTCGATCCGGAGACCACACCGAACCTGGGTTTAACCGGCGGTTTTTCTGCGGGGCTTGAGCCTGTTTCCCTGTTTTCTGCCCTGGCAGCTGTGACCAAGCATATAGGCTTTATCGCTACAGCATCGACCACTTATGAAGAGCCTTATAACCTGGCACGCAAGTTTGCTTCACTCGATCATTTATCCGAAGGCCGTGCTGCCTGGAATGTGGTCACGACTGCGGGCATCCCTGTGGCTAAAAATTTTGGTTTAAGCGATGCTCCACACCCGAAAGAGCGTTATGAACGTGCCGATGAATTTATCCAGGTGGCACAAAAACTTTGGGATACCTGGGAAGATGATGCCTTTGAATATAATAAAGAAACAGGACAATTCTTTGATGGCAAGAAAATTCACCCACCGCGTTTTAAAGGCAAGCATCTCGCGGTACATGGTGGATTGAATGTGGCACGTCCACCCCAAGGTTATCCCGTGATTGTTCAGGCGGGTCAATCGGAAGATGGTCGTGAACTGGCGGCAAAATTTGCAGAAGTGATATTCACGGCCCAGCAAAAACTTGAAGATGCCCAAGCGTTCTACCATGATGTGAAAGGCCGTTTGGCCAAATATGGCCGTCATGCGGACGACCTGAAGATTATGCCGGGCGTATCTATCTTTGTCGGCAAAACCGAGGAAGAAGCGCGGGCCAAATATGATGAGCTGAACAGCTATATTCATCCGGCTTTGGGGCTGTCTTTAATCCAGCAACTGGGTGGTTTTACCGAAGACCTGTCACAGTTTGACCTGGATCAGCCATTACCTGAACATATTGGACAAATAGAGAATGGGGCTAGCCGCAACCAGCTGATTCTGGAGATTGCACGTAAAAATAATTTTACCATTCGCCAGCTTTATCAATGGGTGGCAAGTGCACGGGGTCACTGGACCATTATTGGCACCCCAGAGCAAGTGGTCGATGAATTACAGGCCTGGTTTGAAAATGAAGCAGCGGATGGCTTTAACATTTTGCCGCCAACCACGCCAGCCAGCCTGGATGACTTTGTGGATTTGGTGGTCCCCGAACTGCAACGCCGCAGCCTGTTCCGTACCGAGTATGAAGGCAAAACCTTACGTGAAAACTTAGGTTTGAAACGCCCTGAAAACCAGTATGTGCTGGCAGTTCAGCAGGTGAAAGCCTCTTAATTTCAACAGTTGAATATCCCTCATTCATGAGGGATTTTTTATGTCTGATCCTTTTCAATCGACATAAAAAAACCCACTTTACGCAGGCTTTTGGATCACGCGGAAAAAAGATTACCAGGCAAATTGATAATCAGAAAATTTCGCTGCCGGTTTATTGCGGTGTAACTGGTCTTTTAACGGATCGCTAAAATCCGTCAAAATGTCATTTTTAATATTATGCAAACGGACATCTTCACGTTTACGCGGATGGGCAACAGGAACATCAACAATACGTTTAATCCGGCCCGGATGAGGTTGCATCACCACCACGCGATCCCCTAAAAATACCGCTTCTTCTACGTCATGGGTCACAATCACCATGGTGATTTTTTCTGCCTGCCAAATCCGCTGTAATTCGTACTGCAGGTTCTGACGGGTCAAGGCATCCAGTGCGCCAAAAGGCTCATCCAGAAATAAAATTTCCGGCCGGTTCACCAGACTGCGGGCAATCGCCACACGCTGGTTCATGCCACCTGAAAGCTGGGATGGATAGGCATTGGCAAAACTGGTCAGATTGACCAATTGTAAATGTTCATCAATCAGCTTGTCTTCTTCAGCCCGTGTCAGCTTACTCTGATGCAGTGCAATACGCACATTTTCACGCACGCTTAGCCAGGGAAAAAGGCGGTGGTCCTGAAACACGATCCCGCGTTGTAAACTGGTGCCAAAAATCTTTTTGCCATCCACCAGAATCTGCCCTTGATAGCTGTTTTCCAGCCCCACCAATAGGCGTAACAGTGTGGATTTACCACAGCCACTGCTGCCGACAATACTGATGAACTCACCCGGCTGAATATCCAGATTGATATCCTCCAGCACGGTTAAAGCGTCATTATTTTGCGTGGGATAGGTTTTTCTGAGCTGCTGAATAGATACATGGCCGGTTGCTTGCTGTGTCATCTCTCAATTCTCCTGTAAAGCTTGAGGCAATGGCGAATTAAAGCTTCGCCAGGGACACTTCCGTCGACTTGATCAACACCACCACTTCAGAACCGACTTTAAGGTCTAGGTCCTTGACTGAACGGGTACTGATAATTGAAGTGAACAGACCGGCTTTGGTTTCCACATTTATTTCTGAAACCACGTCACCTTCTAATACTTCTTGAATAATGCCTTTAAACTGGTTACGTACATTTACTGAAGTAATTGCCATTTTATTTATGCCTTTTGTTATTTAGAGATCTCTAATATAAAACAGATTATTGATTTGCTTTATCTTGATTTATCCTTTAGTTATCCCTATTTTTTTTATCTTTTTAAAAGATAAATAATCCCAGCTTTAATTTATATCTGAAAGCGATAATCAAATACCGATATATTATTTATCATTCCATTTTAAATATTTCATGATGATCAACATTTTCAACAAGTATAAGAATCTCATGTCTATTTTAACCCACCCCAATGTACCCTCTGCCCTGAAGCATAAGCGTGCAACGGCGACGGTATTTGAAGACCCTTTATCACAGGCGCTGCTTGCCCGTATTGAACAGATTGCGCCAAGTGAAGCCAATGCGTTGATTATTGGCGACACCGGTACAGGCAAAGAACTGGTCGCCCGGCAAATCCATCAGCTCAGCCATCGCGCCAAAGGCCCGTTTGTGGCGGTGAACTGTGGCGCTTTCACAGAATCACTGGTGGAAAGTGAACTTTTTGGACACGAAAAAGGCGCTTTTACCGGTGCCATCCATACCCGCGTGGGCTGGTTTGAAGCGGCGCATAATGGCACCCTGTTTCTGGATGAAATTGGCGATTTATCGCTGTCGATGCAGGTTAAATTATTACGGGTGTTACAGGAACGCGAGATTGTGCGCATCGGTTCACTCAAGCCGATTCCGATCAATGTGCGCATTATTGCCGCGACCAATGTCGATCTGGAAAAAGCCGTGCAGGACGGACGTTTCAGGGAGGATTTATTCTATCGCCTGCATGTGGCCTTACTCAAAATTCCAAGGCTTTCAGAGCGTCGCGATGACATTCTGCCGCTGGCAAAACACTTTATTCAGGTCTACCAGACCGACCCGCATGCGACCCCGTTGCGCCTCAGCCAACTGGCGCTTAAGAAACTGACTTTGCACCCTTGGCCCGGCAATATCCGCGAGCTGGAAAACACCATTCACCATGCCGTTTTAGTCAGTAAAAATGGCGTGATTGAACCGGAAGATATTACGTTTTCCAGTATCCAGTCGGCTGCCCAGAAAGCTGAACCTTTTAGCTTTGCTTCAATTTCTGCGGTAAATGGAACGATTCAGGATCTTCAGGATGCAGGACAACTTTTGGAACAGACATTTCAAAGTATTTTTCAGTCTTCGGAACAGTTTAAGCAGACCAATATCAATGAGCTGATAGAAGAAAAATTTATTCGCAGTGCCTATGAGTATTGTCAGTACAACCAGGTACATACTGCAAAATTATTAGGCGTGACCCGTAATGTCATTCGCACCCGGTTAATTAAATATGGTTTATTATAAATATCCACTCATTTATTTTATTCCGCTTTTATTTTGCTATTTAAATTTTAACCAGTTAATAAAAAACCTCGATTTATTTATCGAGGTTTTTTATTAGACTTCTTTTATAAATTGCCTTTATTTACCCCTAGTGAGAAAATTAAAGAGGGTGTGAAAAATTATGAAAGAAGGTCATTTTAATGCTTTTTATTTCTATTATTCTACGGGATTACGTTTCCAGGCGGTAAAGTATTTTTCCAGACCAATTAAAATATAGTTAAACGATAGACCGACCAGAGTAATCACCAAAATACCGACAAACATTTGCGGAATTTCAAAACTGAACTGTGAATACATAATCAGATAGCCCAAACCCGCTTTGGCCCCGAACATTTCCACTGCCACCAAAGCCAGGATCGAGATCGCACCTGCCAGCCGGATGCCGACAAAAATCGTAGGAACAGAAGCAGGTAAAATCACTTTACGGAACAGTTGATGCGGTTTTAAACCCATGGTCCGTGCAGATTTAATTAACAGTGGGTCAACTGTTTGCACACCGGTAATGGTGTTTAAGAGAATCGGCCAGGTGCAGGCATAAACCAGTAAGCTGATTTTGGATGCCTCACCAATACCCAGAAACAGGATAAATAAAGGCATTAAAGCCAAGGCTGTAGTATTACGGAACAGTTCTAGTAATGGATTGAGGGTTTCTGCCACCAGTTTATACCAGCCAATCACCAAACCCAGTGGAATGGCAATGGCTAAGGCCAGAGCAAAACCAATGATTGAACGCTGAATACTGGCAAAGAAATGCGTGCCCAATTGACCGTTTTGATAGAGCTGCCAGGCCGTTTCCAACACAGTGGATAATGGCGGTAAAAATGCCGGGCTGACCACACCTGTTCGGGGTAATATTTCCCAAAGCAATAAAAATAATAGGATGGCGATACTGCGCTTAAAAATGGTGTTCAGCCAGCTGAGTTCCAGACGTGGTTTTGACGGGCTATAGGTCGGGCTATGTGAAATAGCCTGTTGAGTCGATGACATGATGAATATTCCTCAATTTTATTTATGCGTGAGCAAGCTGTTTATCTTTTTCGAGTGCTTGCGCCTTAATCACTTCTTCGCTTAAAAGCGACCAGATTTGATGACGAATTTTGCCGTATTCAGCCGTTGAACGGATGTCCTCATCTTTGGCTTTCAGGCTGGCTGGAATGTCGATGATCTCCTTAATCCGTCCCGGTCGAGAAGTCATAATCGCCACGCGCTGGCTCAGGAAAATCGCTTCATCGATACTGTGGGTGATGAAAACGATGGTTTTTTTAGACGATTGCCAAATCTTGATCAGCTCTTCCTGCAAGGTTTCACGGGTTTGTGCATCCAGTGCGGCGAAAGGCTCATCCATCAGTAGAATTTCAGGCTCATAAGCCAGACTGCGTGCAATCGCGACACGCTGCTTCATTCCACCGGAAAGTTCATTGGGATAATGTTTTTCAAAACCTGAAAGCCCCACCAGTTGTAGATAATACTGGGCTTTTTCACGGCGGGTTTTCTTGTCGACACCTTTGGCTTCCAGGCCAAATTCAATATTTTCCAGAGCGGTCAGCCAGGGATATAAGGCATATTGCTGGAACACGATGCCGCGGTCCAGACCCGGTTGGGTAATCTGTTTACCACTGAGCAGAATCTGCCCCGAAGAGGGCTTGGTCAGCCCGGCAATCAGGTCCAGCAAGGTCGATTTACCGCAGCCACTTGGCCCCACAATCGAGACAAATTCACCTTGCTGAATATCCAGCGTGACATTTTCCACTGCCACAAATTCCGGTTTGTAATTCTTGCTGTTGGGATGGTTCTGTGCAGGAAAAACTTTCCGCACATGATCTAGATTTAAAGCACTGCTCATGATTTTATTCCTTATATTGTTCATTTTTTATAGTGGCGTATGGGTTAAATTGATTGCTGTAGAGCGTGCTGACATTTAACTGATTGGCTTTGAGTTTCTGTTCACTTACCAGCGCATTGACCCACGGCTCGAAGTCTGCATCTTTTTGTACGCCGCCAATTTCAGCGACACCCGTGCCGGTATAAAACGGAATCAGCACTTTGGTTTCATTGCGCTGACGCTTATCAATGATGCTTTCCATACGCGCAATAATTTGTTCTTTAGGCGTGTGATGTAGCCACTCTTGGGCACGTGCCACGCCATTCACAAAAGTTTTGGCAATTTCTGGATGCTGTTGAATAAAATCGTGTCGCATCGCATAACTGCCTGCAGTAAATGCTCCATACAATTCAATATCTTTAAAGATTGGACGCACGCCGCCTGTTTTCAGGGCGCGTTTTTCCAAAATGCCCGAGAACACGGCAATATCAATTTGTCCATTACGCAGTGCCTGTTCGGTACTCACTGGCGGCAACACAATCAGTTCCACTTCACGGATTTCTTCCGGGGTTAATCCATGACGTGCCAAATAATCTTTAACCACAAACTCGTAGTGTGCACCAAAGGCATTCACCGCAACTTTTTTGCCAATGAAATCGCGTGCTTTACGGATCGGACTGTTTTCAAGCACATAAAAACCCACATTCATTTCCGCATCACTGCCATAGGAGGCCACCACAGGAACCACATCCAGCCCTGCAGCGATGACTTTCACCATAGCCCCATTAAAGGCTGAGGCAAAATCGACATCGCCAGCAACCAGAGTGAGTAAATCTTGTGGCCCCCCTTGCACCGTACCGACATAGTCCAATTTAATCTTGCCGAAATAACCCAGATCCTGTGCCAGTTCCGGCAAAGACACTAAGCCCGGATAACTTTGATAACGTAAAGTGGGGGTGGCTTTCGCATTTTGTGGTTCCACCTGCTGGCTACTACAACCCGCAATAATGCTGGCACTGATGGTTACAGCTGCTAAGGCTTTTTGCCAAAATTTAGGAAGTATTTTCATTATTATTTGCTCCTATACACGTTGCTGCCAGCGCAGCACTTTGCTTTCAATACGGGTCAGCGCTGCATTTAAAATCACACCGATGATGCCGATGCTGAACATGCCTAAAATAATCAGAGATACGTTGAACTGTTCCCGCCCGCGGATCACCAGGTTACCCAGACCGACCCCGTAATTGGCCAATAGAAATTCTGAACCCACGGTCGCCAGCCAGGCGAAAATCAAACCGAGTTGCAGACCGACAAAAATCTGCGGACTGGCTGCCGGTAAAATCAGCTTGCGGTAGGTATACAGTTTCGGAAATTGATAGACTTTTGCGACTTCACTGTATTTCACGCTGATGCTGCTCACGCCTTCCAGGCTATGCAGTGCCACGGGATAAAATACCGAAAGGCTGATAAACAGGATTTTTGCGCCGTTGCCATAACCTAAAAAGGTTGAAATTAAAGGCAACCATGCAAACAGTGAGACCTGACGTAATACGTTAAAGCCGGGTGCAAATAACCAGTTGATCCAGCGTGTGGTGCCTAAGGCCACACCGAAAGCAACACCCAGACTGGCGCCAATGACATAACCCGCAAAATTACGGCTTAAGCTCGCCGCAAAACCCTGCCAGAATTCGGCTTGGCTAAAGCTCTGGATTGCACTGCTGAATACCGTGAGGGGAGATGGAATCAGTTTGGCATCCAGCCACTGTAAGGCGGAAGCGGTCGCCCAAAGTGCAATAAATACCAAGGGTAAAATCAAGGCTTGCAGCACTTTAATGCTTTTTTCCACAGCTGGATTTACACGGATAGCTGACTTTTCAAGACTGAGTTCTGACATGATTAACCCCCTACCCGTGTTGCATAAAAACGAGCAAGGCGTTCAAAGGCAGCCAACACGCTGTCCAGAACAAAGCCCGTAATGCCAATGAAAATGATGCCCATAAACACAATATCCAGCTGCATCAACTGACGGCCCCAGACCATCAGGAAACCAATCCCTTCACTACTGGCCAAAAGTTCAACAAAGACCAAGGCCAACCAGGCCTGCATCACGCCTTGGCGTAAGCCGCTAATGATGGCGGGCAAGCTTGCAGGCAAGATCACCTGGAAAAAAGTCTGGAACTTGGAAAACTGGTAGACCTGTGCCACTTCAATTAAACGGCTCGGAACCTGCTGAATGCCTTTAAAGGTTGCGATCAGCACCGGAGATACCACAGCCAAAGAAATGGCCACAATTTTTAAAGCTTCATCAATACCTAAAAAAATCATCAGCAGTGGAATCCAGCCAATAATCGGAAACTGGGTCAGGAGCTGAATCGTCGGCAAGACAAAGCGCTGTGCACGTTGCGACAATGCAAACCAGACTCCGAGACCGAGTCCCAAGCTCACCCCTAAAGCCACACTCCAGAAAATGCGTTTTGTACTGACCAGGAAATGAAATTGCAGATCACCTGACTGCCAGAGTTCAACCGTTGTACTCCAGACCAGCTGCGGTGCCGGTAAAATCTGTTCCGGCAACCATTGGCGTAAGGTGGCCACATACCAGAGTCCCAGCAGCAGCACGGGTACAAGCAGACCACAAGCCAATTGCAAGGTTACGCTCAGGTACTTCTTAAAAAATCCAAATGCACTACGGTAACTTTGCCACTGTACCGAATGTGCGGTTACATTCGTAAGGCTCATGATTCTTGTCCTTCTGCTATATGTTTTGAACCATCAGGTTTTAAAAAAAGAAATAAATGCCTGATCTCGCAAGATCAGTAAAATTAATGCCAGAAATGCCAGACCAATCGGGAAAAATAGGTTTTGCAGACCGATGCTGGCACCCAATGCCGCTCCCAGAAATCCGCCAAACAAGCCGCCGGTTGGTCCAACCAGGGCTAAAATTGGGGAGATTTTTGCCATTGCCGTTTGTTCACCCACTTTGGCAAAGGACATGAAATTTGCGATATGCAGCATGCCCAAACCGAGTCCCAACATCAGCGATGCAGGCCACATCCAGAGCGTGACCGGTGTCAATGCCAAAATCAGTAAGGCGCTACTGATCAGGCCTAATCCGATCAAGTAAAATTTCTGGTATCCCACCAGTTCCGCCAAACCGCCCAGGGTAAAAAGTGAACCGACAAAAATGATGCCTTGTGTGGTGAGCAACATCACCGCCATAGATTCCGGTAAAGCGAAACTCTGGATCGCAATCACCACAATAAAAAAGCCAAAATAGTTATTCGCGACACTGCTTAAAAATTCCAGAGCGCAAATCACCCGTAATGGTGCATGGGTTTTCAGCAAGGCCAGTGGTGCAACCACGTCTCTCCATTGAAAACTCGGCGTACTTTGAGTGTGTTGATGAACTTTTTGAAAGCAAAACGGGGCAAAAAATAATGTGCCCAAAAATAGCAATGCCACGCAGTAAAAACTGCCGCTATAACCAAAATGCTCGATCAGCAATACACTTAAAGCAGGAGCAATCAGAAAGAATCCCATCATGTGTGAACCACGGAACCAGCCGGCTTTGGCTGGCCCTAATCGCTTCAGATTGCTTAAAAACACGGTATTGATGGAGACAAAGCGCATCGGCAAAAAGCAGCTCACCAGTGCGGTTAAGATCATCAGATACCAGGCATTGGCGTGTAAGGGGGTAAGAAAATACAATACGGCCCCCACTACACTGCCGATGCTAAATACCTTTAATGAACCTAAACGCTGTACCAGAACGCCAATCGGCAAGGCCATCAATAAAATGCCAATGTTTTGTGCTGCCGAGATCAAACCGAGTTGCAGTTCAGATGCGTTCAGGTGTACGGCATAAAGTGAAATCAGGACCCGTGCCACCCCTACGCCCAAACCGGCAATAATCGTGAGCAGCACAAAACTGCTCATAAATTTTGCGGTCAGCGGAGTGGTCACAACATTGCTTTCAATGGGATTCATAACCAGGTCCTGAATTATTTCGGCTGACCGTTGGCATTAAATGCACGCCAATAGTTCTGCAAATTCAGTTCTTTTAAAGCATTGTTTAAATACTTGGGTTCGTACCAGGTTTTGGTATCCACATCACGGCGGATGAGTCTTGCGTCTTTGGCAATTTTTAATGCGCTGTCAATTTGTGCACGATGAAACTCATCCAGTAATGGCGAAGTACGGTCTTTCAGGTTCCAGCCATCCCAGGTTTTTTGATAGTCGACCAGTGGAATACCGCTTTGTGACCACAGCTTATACTGGGTGACACGGTTGGCTTCTTCAGAGCTCCATTTCGCCTGTTTGATCAGCGTGGTAACGACACGCTGCGTCACTTCCGGGTACTGTTTTTCAAAACTTTCGGTTACCCAAAAATGTGCCAGTGGGGCAACTTTCGGATCTTTAATTTCAATTAAGTTCTTGGCGACTCCACGTGAAACCAGACTAAAGGGTGACGTAATCGCGGCATCAATATCTCCGGTGGCCAGTGCTGTACGTGCGGAGTAGCCATCTTGTGAAATCACGCGTAAGTCACGCTCAGTAAAGCCATATTTAGCCAGAACACGGTTAAAAACGATCTGTTGGTTTGTCCCTTTAAAGATTGAAAATTTCTTGCCCTTTAAGTCTGCAAATGACTTGGCATTTGAACCCGCAGGAACGACCACATAGGTTGGACCAAAGCGACCGGTTGAAAACAGAACCTTGGTTTTAAGACCCGTTGAACGACCCACCAATGACGGCAAGTCCCCATGTAAAGCAAAATCGACTTTACCGTTGGCTAAGGCTTCATTGGTGGCAGGCCCTGCACCCGGAAAGAATAACCACTTCACCGCAATGCCATCTTTCTTAAATTCCTGTTCCAACACACCACGTAAATGCGCTGAAGCAACAAAGCTCCCGCCTGTTTTTGGCTTACCGCCTTCACCGGCACCCGACATAGAAATGCGGATTTCTTTCGGATTGGCTGCATGGATGTGTAAACTTAGACCGAATGCGGAGAGGGCTAGAAATGTGGCCGCAATTTTTTTAGAAAAAAGTTTCATTAAATCTGTTCCTTAACAATCAAAATTAAAAGGTGTACTGGAATTGCGCCTGCAATTCGTTGGTGTCTTTTTGGGTTGCAGTCTCAATGTCATAGATGTAGTGATTGAGCTGTAACTGGAATTTGGTGGTCTGCGCAAAAAACAGGTTTAGGCCGAGTGAGTGAATGTCATATTCACCTACACGGCCACTTGCGCTATCGAGATAATCTTGCTGATTTTTATTCGGGTTATAGCTGTCGTAACGGTAGTAGCCCTGAACCGATTTCGGCCAGAAATCATCAAACTTGGCATTGGATTTAATACTGTTATAGAACTGGTCACCCAAGGTATAGAACGCTGTTACGGTATGACCTTCTGCTTTGGCTTCTTTTATGGCAGCTACAGTCGTGTCGATATAATCGGTTTTGCCTTGCAGATATTCATAAGTCACGCCAAACGGTGCGTGGTTGTAATACAGGTCAAAACCGAGACGGTCACGTTTGGCCTGGTTATCGCTAATACCGGAGCCGGATAATTTCGCTTCACCTTTAATATAGGAAGCGCCAAATTTCAGCTCACGAAGCCAGCTGGCATAATCGACAGGCAAGGTAAAGGCCACGCGACCGATATAGTCTTTGCTGTTGTTGTCATCGGCTTTGTTGCTGCCATTGCCATTGGTCACCCCAAGTGCATATTCAAATAAAGGCGCACGGTAGTTCGCGCCATAGTCCACAAAGGGCTTGGCATCGCCACGGACAATGAAACCGTTTTGACGGGTAAACAGCCCCAAATACGTCGGTGCAGTTGCAGTACTGATGGTGGGGCGTAAATCTTCTGGAGATTGGACGTCCAAGCCGAATGGCAAGAGTTGTTGCCCCAAAGTCAGGTTCAGCCTGGGAACTTCTGCACCGCCATTGGTGGAAAATACGTGATAGCGCAGGTAGGCATCCAGCAAGTTAAAGTTACTGTTGTTGCTGCCATCATTACGTTTTGAATAGCCGAATGAGGCTTGGTAATCGAGGTTTTTGCCTTCGTTATAATCTTTAAACAAGTTACCGCGCACGCCCAGCAATGCCGTACCCACATCGAAGCTCGATTTAGGTGTATTGGGTGCAGTGTTATTGTCCTGCACATTGGCACGCAGTTGCACCGTACCGAATAAAGTCGTATCACGGGTCGACTTTACGGTTTGGCGTTCGTACTGACGAGACTGGTCGTATTTATAGTTTTCAATATCAGTTCTTAAACCTTCAATGTCGTCGGATGTCGCAGGGGTTACTTCCGCCGTTAGGGCTTCTTCACCAATTTCGCTGTCTTGAGCTGTCAGCTCTTCGCTGTTATCTGCATTTACAACTGGCGGTTTTTTTGTGGTTGTTGAGCTTTGTGCTTCCACTACATTTAAACGCTGCTGCAAAACTTCAATCTGCTGTTTAAGTCCCTCCAATTGCTTGTTGAGAGTGGCATCCTGGGCAAAGCTAAAACTCGATGTCGTCGTCAGAATCAATCCAATCGCAACAGTTAAACTCGTCTTTCTCATTGTTACATTCACTTCATCTATTATTTAAAAAACAAAATTTCCCCTACCCCATGCCAGAGGCATGAGGTTGTTTCAATTTCCTGAGTAGTTAGGTTTAAGCGGCCTGGTTGTTTTTCAGTTTGTGTTCAACCTGCGTACCTTTGAAGAAGTCCGGATTGTTCGCGGTATAGAACTGGTATGGGTTGGTGAACACCAAGGACTTGAAGTCTTCTGCCGTAATGGCGCCTTCTTGCACCAAGTCCCAAGTTTCTGCCAAGGGCTCGGTTAATTCAGGCACATCCCAATGGCCTGAATCGGATGAGTACAGGGCATTAATTTTTTGACCAAATGGATTACCTTTGGGATTCAATGCACCCACGATGGTGCGATCGTCTGCTTCATTGCCAAAATAGAAGTTCGGTACCCAACGGTCCCAGATATCCTGTTTGGTTTGAATTTTGGCCAAGGCAAAATCATTGATTTCTTCAGGTTTTTGCGCCTGGAAACGTGAGGTCGATGCCACACCAAACAAGCTTTCAATGATTTCTTGGTCATTCAGCTCACGACCCTGGTACAGGGTATGCCCATATTGACGATAAAGCTCTAACGCCAATTCACGGTTTAGACGTTCAGGGTTGTACTGTTGCACATGCTCATTACCGCGTTTTTCAAAACGGTCAACCAGATGCGTCAACACGTTTTGACCCCATGCTGCGCCTGCTTCTAGCAAGGCAATACGAAGCTGTGGAATACGCTCAGTCACGCCACCAAAGAACAGGGCTTTGGCCAAGGCTTCAGAGGCATCGGCAAAGTGGTTAATGTGGTTAAACATGTAGTTGCTTGGCGAGTTGCGTGCTACCCAGCTTTGGCTGCCCGAATGGGTCGACAGGTTAATGCCCAAATCCACGCTCTTTTGCCAGAACGGGTCGTAGTCATATTCACTGTCGATACCGAAGAAATCCAACCAATAGGCATAACGACGCAGATCGCTATCTTCGGGATATTTCTCTGCGACGGCTTGAATTGGACGACGTACTGCTCCCGGAATTAACGCTGCTTTTAGACCGAGCTTTTGGGCAAATTCAAGCTCTTCAATGCCTTCTTGTGGGGTATTCAGTGGAATCGCAGCCACTGGGGTTAAACGGTCGGCATAGGGTTTATAAATGTCCGCATGGAAATGGTTAATCGCACGGGTTAAAGACAAACGTAAATCGTCATTGGATGAATTGATTGGGAACAAGGCCAGGTTTGGATACAACACAGCATAGTCTGTTCCAAGTTCTTCTAAGCGCTCATACAATAAGCCCGGTAAGGCAACCGTGGTCAAGTCATAGGTATTTTCTGAAGGAAGTGCCCAAAATGGCGGGCGGAACAAACGACGGTTTTTACGTTCTTCCGGGCTGGCGTTGTACCACTCTGCCGCCAAAGCATTTAAACCGTTACTTTTTAAATGGCTACGGAACACATCCACCACACGTGACCCCCCGTACTGCGCAATATAATCTTCAAGTGCAGGACTGTAGGCATTGGTATGAATGTCCGTATCAATCACTGGAAAATCGAGCTGAGAACGCACTTGAGCAGCACGCGATTGTTTTGCCTTTAAATCTTTTAAAATTGTCATGAGGTTTACCTAATTTCTTATCATTACACCTCCCTGTTATTACAACAAGCGTGCCAACAATTTAAGTTATTGTTTTATATGTTTTTATTAAAAGAATCCCGAGTATTTCTGTTGTTTTTGCATCGATTTTCCTGTTGATTTTTCAACACCTGCTTATATCAATTCAGCAGTAAATGCACTTTCATTTTCTATTTTATGAATAAAGAATTTCTGCATAGATCACTGCTCTGATGCAAATTTCAGCCGTAAAAAAACCCGCAATTTGCGGGTTCTTAAAAGCCTGTTGTTTTAAGCAGATTTTTTGCCTTTATTGCTTAATCTGGTGGCAAATGCTGTGACACGCTGATAACCGGTCGGTAAAATGCGCTGGATTAAATCCAAGGTTTTGGCATCGTTGCCAATCAGCAGACGGCGCTTGTCTTTTTGCACAGCTTCAATAATTTGGCGGGCAGCCTCTTCAGGCGGACAACGCAATAATTTGTTAAAAGACCTGGCCGATTTTTCCGGATGCATGCCCAAAGTTCGAATACTGTCATTCATTTTTGCCGCATTGGCAATATTGGTCCGGATGCCGCCCGGATGCACACAGAGTGCACTCACGCCACAGTTTTCCAGGTCCAGTTCCTGACGCAGCGATTCGGTAAAACCACGTACCGCAAACTTGGTGGCATTATAGGCAGACTGGGTCGGCTGTGCCGTTAGACCAAACAGGCTGGAAATATTGATAATATGCCCTTCACCCGATTGCTTGATTAAAGGCAGGAATTCCTTGGTCCCATACACCACGCCCCAGAAATTAATATTCACAATCCATTCCAGCTCTTCATACGAAGCGCCTTCCACGGTTGAACCCAATGCCACACCGGCATTATTAAAAATCATGTTGACCGAGCCATGGTCCTGAACGGTTTCAGCAGCCCAGTCACGCACTTCTTCCAGTTTGGCCACATTGACTTTTTTCGTGGTCACACGGACATGACTGTCTTTGACCAGTTCAACTGTTTTTGCCAAACCCTGTTCATTGACATCACTCAAGGACAAATGACAGCCCTGCTGCGCCAAAAGTACGGCCAATTGCTGCCCAATACCCGACCCCGCACCGGTAATGGCTGCGACTTTATTTTTAAAATTTTTCATGAGCTATCCTTATTCAGTTTTCTGCCTCAGCCAGCTAAACATCTCGATTGTTTTTCTGTCTGGAAGATTGCAGTTCATCCATCCAATATAATTTTGACAATAATCATTGTCAATATAATATATCGTCTATCCATCCCTGCTGGAAAATCTGCGGCTTTGTTTTACACATAGGTCTGGAGATAAATTATTGTTAATATAAGGCAAAACCTCGATTTCATTTGGCACACCACATTTATGACTGAACAGCACAAAAATTTCGAAGAAAATCAA
Source organism: Acinetobacter sp. ANC 4216 (assembly GCF_004331195.1). Lineage (NCBI taxonomy): Bacteria > Pseudomonadati > Pseudomonadota > Gammaproteobacteria > Moraxellales > Moraxellaceae > Acinetobacter > Acinetobacter sp. ANC 4216. Next base: position 52,745 of record NZ_SJOC01000006.1, read on the forward strand.
AATAAACCGGCAAAAACCAAAGAACGTCAATTTAAAGGCCTGTCTTTAAGCGAACGTAAACAGGCGCGTCGTGAAAAACTGATTGAAGCCGGGATTGAAGCCTATGGTACGCATGGTTTTTTTGCAGTGACTGTGAAAGATATTTGCAATGAAGCCAAACTGACCGAACGCTATTTCTATGAATCCTTTAAGAAAAGTGATGAACTGTTTCAGACCATTTTTTTAAAGCTGATTGACCAGTTGCAGCACAATGTCATGCAGGCCATTATGCAGGCCTCGACCGATCCCAAGAAAATGATCGAAGCCGGTCTGACTGCCCTGCTCACTACCTTAAAAGACAATCCACGCATGGCGCGGATTATCTATATCGATGCCATGCTGGTTCAGGAGCTGCATAACCAGGCCACCATCCATGAAACCATGCTGCGTTTTGACCGCATGATTCATGCTTTTGTGATGCTGATGATGCCCAACATTAACCGCTCTGAACGTGAAATTTCGATGATCTCGACCGGCTTGAATGGCTATGTCACCCAAATTGCCATTCGCTGGGTTGTCAGTGGTTTTAAACCCTCAATGGAGGAGGTTCTCTCTTCTTGCAGTGTGGTTTTTTTAGCGCTGCTCGATACTTTTTCAGTAAAAGAAAAAATATGATTTAAACGCGGCTGCTTTCACAAAACCGTAAAAAATGCTCAACACCTTGAATTTAATATATTTACCTAACTGATTTATTTTAAATTCTTGATTGTATCTTATTAAAATTGTGACAATTTTTTTGCGAAATCCAGCCGAACTACCTATTCTGCAATGATACTGTCATAATTAATCTTTGTAATAAGCCTGTCATAAATATAAAACGGTCCACCGTTTACGTGAAATAGGGTATTGCGCTGTGAAAGATGACTATATATTAATCGTCGATGATGAGCTCCCGATCCGGGAAATGATCCATACCTCGCTGGATATGGCGGGCTTCCAATGCCTACAGGCTGAAGATGCCAAGCAGGCCCACCAGATGATTGTGGATCAACGCCCTGTGCTTATTCTACTCGACTGGATGTTACCTGGTGGTGTCAGCGGTGTAGACCTGTGCCGCCGTCTGAAACGCGATGAAACCCTATCAGAAATTCCCGTGATCATGCTCACTGCCCGCGCTGAAGAAGACCATAAAGTACAAGGTCTGGATGCCGGTGCAGATGACTACATGACCAAACCGTTTTCCACCCGTGAACTGGTTTCCCGCATTAAGGCCGTGTTACGTCGTGCCAATGCCCTAAGCGGTGAAAAAACCATTGATGCCAATGGTCTGGTGCTCGACCCTGTCAGCCAGCGGGTCAGTCATGGTCCGAATATTTTAGAAATGGGACCTACGGAATACCGTCTATTGGCCTTTTTCATGACGCATCCGGAACGTGCCTATACCCGAGCTCAATTGCTGGATCAGGTCTGGGGTGGTAACGTATATATTGAAGACCGTACCATTGACGTTCATATCCGCCGTTTGCGTAAAGTGCTGGAACCGTTTGGCGCAGACCGTTATGTACAGACGGTTCGTGGTACAGGTTACCGTTTTTCTACCCGCGCAGATGTCGCTCTAGGTTAGTCATCGTTTAGGTCAATTGTGTTTTATGTATGAACCCTACCCCGTCCCGGAACTTGCACGAGAACATAAACAGTTTCGTTACAGCAGTTTATGGACTTTTGCCAAGCAAGATTTACGCCTGCTCGCCTTTTTATTGCTGATTGCAGGTTTAATCGGTTTAGGGATTGGGTATTTCTGGATTTTTATTCTCATTGCCTTTGCAGTGTTTTTTGCCTTGCAGTTACGTTCGCTTTATCTGGTCAATGAATGGATTTCCAACCGCCCTTATGATGTGCCGCCCAGTTTAAACGGCATCTGGGGAGCCTTGCTGTTTAATGTCTACCGTTCGCAGCGTCAGGAACGTATTGTTCAGGCAGAAATGGTCGGTCTGATTGATCGCGCGCAATCTTCACTGGTGGCGCTGGCCGAAGCGGTGGTGCTGATTGATGAAATGCACCAAATTGAATGGTGGAATCCGGCCGCAGAAAAATTACTGGGTATTCAACCGCTGGATCGCGGTCGCAATATTTTAACCATTCTGCGCCAGCCCAGTTTTATTGAATATTTTAACCATATTGACGAGGCACCCGATGGCCTGAAAATGAAATCTTCAGCCTTTGAAGACCATTATGTACAGGTCAAAATGACCCGCTTTGGTGGAGAAAGCCGCCTATTGGTCGCTTATGACGTGACCCGCATGCATAACCTGGAACAGATGCGCACAGATTTTGTCGACAATATTTCCCATGAATTACGTACGCCGCTTACAGTACTCAGCGGTTATATTGAAACCTTTACTGACCAGGAAGATTTAAACCCGCGCTGGAAACGCGCCTTCGACCAGATGCAGGCGCAAACCAAGCGCATGAATGCCTTGGTGAATGATTTACTGTTATTGTCGCGTTTAGAAAATGACAAAAAGATCGCGAAGAACCAGATTATTGAAATGCCCAGTCTGATGAACCAGCTGTTTGATGACGCACAAGCCTACAATGTCGACTATCACCATGCGCTCAATCTCGACATTGACAGCCATTGCGACCTGATCGGTTCCGAAACTGAACTGGCGAGTGCCTTTAGCAACCTGATTACCAATGCCATTAAGTACACCCCTAAAGGTGGAACCATCACCATGGGCTGGCATGATGACGGTGAACACGGCATCTTTACCGTTCAGGATACCGGCATCGGAATTGATTCCAAACATCTGCCACGTTTAACCGAACGTTTCTATCGGGTCGATAGCGCCCGTAGCCGTCAAACCGGTGGCACCGGTTTGGGTCTGGCCATTGTAAAACATGTGCTGATGCAACACGGCGCACATCTGGAAATTGAATCCAAAGAGAACCAAGGCTCGACCTTTAAAGTCATTTTCCCTAAAGAGCGCCTGTACAAACCCTGCTAGACCTTCCTGTTTTACCCTCCGATTAAAGCACAGCCCACCTGCCTGTTAAGTCAGGCCCTGTTCCTTGAACCTGGCTCGCTGAAAGGCAGGACGTTCCTCAAGACGTTTCAGATACTGGGCGATATGCGGATATGAACCGGAGGTTCTGGATTGAATGGCATCGAGTGGAAACCACATCTGAATATCGGCAAAGGAAAATGAGCCGGCAAAATATTCATGCTTGGATAAATAGTCTTCCAGATAAGCAATATGCTCTTTTAAACGCGGATGAATAAATCCCGCCTTCACGCCAGCCGTAATTTTGTGTGCCACCGGCTTAATCAGCCAAGGAACACGTTTGGGGACATTGTTCATCACCAGCTGCATCAGCAATAACGGCATTAACGAACCTTCGGCATAGTGCATCCAGTAGCGGTATTGTTGCTGATCTTTTTTGGCCTTCGGTTTGAATTTCTGCGCCGTATCATAACTTTCTTGCAAATGTTGCAAAATCACTGCCGATTCCACAATCGTCTGGTCCTCATCGGTCAAGATCGGTGCTTTAGCCAAAGGATGAACCAGTTTTAATTCAGGCGGTGCAGCAAATGTGGGTAAACGCTTATAAAACTTGACCTGATAATCTTGGGCCAGTTCTTCTAAAGCCCATAAAATTCGAAAAGAACGGGATTGATCTAAATGGTGCAGTGTAATCATTATTTTTTGACCTCTATTTTTATATTTCAATCATGACCGATCTGCTTGAAAAAATGACATTCTGCTTTGCACACAATGTCATGGCTATCGGATCATGGATTTAAAGCAGAATCGTGTTAATGTCCAGACTGCGTAACAGTGTCTTGGTGACGGGCGTTTTACTGCTGATGTCTAAAAGTTTTTGTTTCAGTTCATCCGGTAAAGGCTGTGCAAAAGACAAACGACGCTCAATCCATTCTTTGCCTTCTTTATTGGCATTAAAATCGGCTTCTACAGAAAATTGACCAAGCTCGATGCCTTTATGACTGGCATACATGCGCAAGGTAATCATGGTGCAAGAAACCAGACCGGAACAAATAAAATCATAAGGTGCAGGACCCTGATCCTGCCCGCCAAAGGATTCGGGTTTATCCGTCATAAACTGGTGTTTTCCACTTTTCACTTCGCCTGACCAGGGTTCAGCCAGGCTCTGTACTTCTGCATTTGCAATAATGGCCATATTCAAACATCCTGAATTTTATTGTTATTTTGAAGCACGCATTTTATCGGGGAATGCAGGTGCTTCAAGGCGCGGTCCTGGATAGTCAGGAATGGTACCAAAACGGTCATCCTGATTAATCCAATGGTCACGGGCTTGGCAAAGCTCTTCCTGAGTCCGCCCGACAAAGTTCCACCACAGTAATATCGGTGACTCGAAAGGTTCTCCCCCCAACAGCAGGACACGACTGCCTTTATGTAAACGGATTTCAATTTCAGTCATGCCTGGCTCCAGCACGACCATGTTGTCGTCCGTCAGCTCATGACCGTTGACTTCAGCAGCACCCTCCAGCGCCATAAAGCCATATTCAAATTTCGGATTCAATTGAATTCGGGTGGTGGTGGATTCCTGTGCGGTTAAATCTACACCCAGCAATTCACTATGCACCGCAACCGGGGACCGGGTTTGCAAAAACTCCCCCACCAGCACGGTAAATTCAACCTGATCTCTTTCCACTACCGGCAGTTCGGGATAATGATCAAAACGCGGTGCCATATTGATCTTGTCATCAGGCAAGGCAATCCAGAGCTGGGCTGCATGCATATGGGTTTCGGTTTCCGGTGCCACTTCGGTATGGGAAATTCCATACCCTGCAGTCATTAAATTGACCTGTTTGGGACGAATCAGCTGTTTGGTCCCCAGGCTGTCGGTATGCATCATGGTGCCTTCAATCATCCAGGTAAAAGTCTGCAAGCCGATATGCGGATGGGGTCCGACATCTAATCCGTCACCTTGGGGAAAAACCACTGGACCGGCATGATCCAGAAAGCACCATGCCCCAATTAAACGCTTGTGCTGGCTGGGCAAGGCTCGCTTAATCACGGTACCTTGTCCAATTTCCGCACTACGCAAAGGAAACTCCTGGATAAACCGGTTTACATATTTTTCACAATCGTCCGAATTGGAAAGCTCCGTATAGCTGCTATTGGTCATATGCCTATCCCTGAATTTCATGAACGTGACTGCTTTTGACAGTTTTTAATCTATTGTCATCAATCATATAGATTCTTCGTCATTCAGCCTATAGTTAAGTTAATACAGTGAATACCATGGATAGGACAATATTATTTTTGAAATTTTCTTCATAAAACAAGGTTTAAGCGCGATAAATTATTGGCTATTTTTACCCTATTCATATGAATTTTATAGGAAAAAAATTTTTTGTCACAATTATAGCAACGACTTACCGAGTATTCTGTATACAGATATTTTTCCTCAGCATACTATTTCCCCCTGACCAATCTGCTATAAGAAGAGGATAATCATGTCCCAGGGACAGCAGGAAAAGTTTCATTACTCTGAAAATCAAGAATATAATCATATTGGGAACAATGAAGATAAATATTCAAATATCGGAACTGCCATTTTACCCAAGCGGCTGTGTACGCTCGCCAATCAAAAACAGATAGAACAACAACTAGAATATCCTAGCACCCGTATTCCGGAACAATTTCAACAATACTATCTGGACTATCAAAATAAGCACCAACGACAGTTTTTAAAATGCGTCAATTTTATTGGTCAGCTGACTTTTTTAGGCTATTTCTTTGTCGATTGGGTTTTATTACCGGACATTGGCATGCTGTCTGGTATTGCACGGCTCAGTCTTGTCATCTTGGCACTGTCGGTCAACTGGCTGGCTTTCCGCTACTGCAAGAATATTAAAATTCTGGATAGTCTATTACCGGCTTCTGTTGCAGCTGCAGCAGCAATATGGCTTGAACTGCTGTATTTATCGCAGAGTCCCGTTGTGAATACGTATCTCTACGCCAGCATCATTTTTATTTTATTGGGCAATTTATGCATACAGGTATCTTTTCGTAATTCCATTTTTAGTTCCCTGCTGATTAGTGCTGTGATTTTTAATGGCGTATTCAGGTTAGTCAGCGTCCAGGAACTGATTTTATTTTCACTCATTTACGCGCCGGTTTTATTGCTCAGCATGTATATCAGCTGGAATAACACCTTAAATTCAAAACGTAATTTTTTGCGGGTGTTACTCAATGACTGGAACTATTACACCTTAACTGAAATGGCGCATACGGATGAACTGACCCAGCTGTATAACCGCCGACAATTTTTACAACTGGCCGAACAGAGCATACAGCAATGGCCCAAATATAATTTAACCTGTCTATTGATGTTTGATATCGACTTTTTTAAGAATATTAATGATACCTATGGCCATGATGTGGGAGATGAAGTGCTGCGGGTACTGGCTGATATTACCCGCCGGGAAATGCGTCATAGCGATGTACTGGCACGTTTTGGGGGTGAAGAATTTATTGCTTTGCTGCCAGATACCACACTGGAAGATGCGATGAACATTGCCAACCGCTTATGCCGAAAAATTGAAAGCCATCAAATTTGTGTTAAAGATAAGTGCTTCTTTAATTTCAGTGTGTCGATTGGAGTATCACAACTGCAGCCCAATCAAAGTGATTTAAACCTGCTCATTAAAAATGCCGATATTGCACTCTACCAAGCCAAGAAAAATGGACGCAATCAGGTGGCAATTTATACCCATGAATAATTAGAAATTATCCTCATCGAAACGGTCTTGGTCTATTTTATAAATATGAAAACTGCGCTCGACTTGCACCCCCAAACCAAATTCAATCATCAGTGATGTGAGTTTGTCACCATCTATTAGAACAATTCCTGATTTTCTGGCGGATTCGATGGCTTCTTTACTGAAATTAGATGTGGTAATAAATACGCCTTTCTTGGCTACCTGATCAGCCAATGCACCTTTAAATTGCTGAATATCCGGACGGCCAACGGTATTTTCCCAACGTTTGGCCTGAATATAAATTTTATCGAGTCCTAAACGATCTTCACTAATGATTCCATCAATTCCACCATCATTCGTTTTACCAATCGCTTGTGCTGCATCTTGATGTGATCCTCCGTAACCCATTTCAACAAGTAAATCGACCACAAGCTTTTCAAAAAATGATGGGCTATTTTCTTTAACCAGCTTCAACAAGTCTGTTTTCAAATTTGATAAAAGTAATTCAGTGGTTGTTTGAATAATTTCTTCAGGTGTACTGTTCACCTTATTATTTTTATATAGGTTTAATGCGACAAAGCTCTTTTCTGTAGAGTGAATCATATCTAAATTTTCAGCTCGTCCTAATTTAAACTCAGAAAAACCATCAAACTGGGCTAAAAACTCATTCGTTATAGCTGATAAGTTGTTTAAATCTATTGTTTTACCTAAATCACTAATTTCACAAAATGCTCTTTGTGGCTGTCTAATTAGACCAGCTTTAACTAAATACGTTTTCGCCCAAGATACTCGATCTTTAAAAATATTTTTCCCACTTGGAAGTGACTTATTTAAATCTTCTTCAGATAACTTCGAACGTTGTGCAAGTAATTCAGCTGCTTCAGAAATTTTTATTGCCCTTTCCTGCTCTGCTAATAACTTCATAAGTGGCAGCATGAGTTGATCATAAGTAGGCAATGACATTCTAATTCTCTTTAAACATTTAATTTTTAATAATTATATAAAAAAGAGCGCCTAAGCGCTCTTTTTAATTTCAATAATTCTAGGTTTCTAAACTGCCGCGAGCATCTTGCACAAAATTCGAAGCAACACTTTGAATTTTGCTCATGGCGTAAATTTGGCTAAAAGCTATCGCTTTTAGAAAGCCAAATTTACTCCCACTCAATCGTCGCTGGTGGTTTAGATGACACATCATAAACTACACGTGAAACATCTTTAATTTCGTTCATGATACGCGTTGAAATCTTGTCTACCAGTTCATATGGAAGATGCGCAAAACGTGCAGTCATAAAGTCCACAGTTTCAACGGCACGAAGTGCAATCACCCATGCATAACGACGACCATCACCTACCACACCTACCGATTTAACCGGCTGGAATACAGCAAAGGCTTGTGCAGTTTTGTCATACCAACCGCTGGCACGAAGTTCTTGCATGAAGATGTCATCCGCCAGACGAAGAATATCGGCATATTCTTTTTTCACTTCACCCAAAATACGCACGCCCAAACCTGGACCCGGGAACGGATGACGATAAAGCATCTCGTGTGGTAAACCTAAAGTGGTACCTAAACGGCGTACTTCATCTTTAAACAGGTCACGGATTGGCTCAACCAGTTCAAAGGCTAAATCATCTGGTAAACCGCCCACATTGTGGTGTGATTTAATCACATGTGCCTTACCGTTTTTAGTTGCAGCAGATTCAATCACGTCAGGGTAAATTGTACCTTGAGCCAGGAAATTTACGCCATCCAGCTTACGTGCTTCTTCAGCAAATACTTCAATGAATTCACGACCAATGATTTTACGCTTTTTCTCTGGATCGGTTTCACCTGCAAGTGCAGACAAGAAACGGTTTTCAGCATCGGCGCGAATTACACGGATACCCATGTTTTTCGCAAACATATCCATCACTTGCTCGCCTTCGTTCAAACGAAGCAAACCGTTGTCTACGAATACGCAAGTCAATTGATCGCCAATGGCTTTATGAAGAAGCGCAGCAACTACAGATGAATCTACGCCACCTGAAAGACCAAGCAATACTTTTTGGTCGCCAATCTGTTCACGTAACTGCTCAACACGCAGGTCGATGATGTTTTCAGAGTTCCAGAGATTACGGCAACCACAAATGCTGTGTACGAAGTTAGACAGTAACTCGGCACCTTTTGCAGTATGGGTCACTTCCGGATGGAACTGCACGCCATAGAAACGGCGTTTTTCATCGCTTACTGCTGCAAATGGACAGCTTGGTGTACTTGCAGTCACCTGGAAACCTTCCGGAATCGCACTGACTTTGTCACCATGGCTCATCCAAACATTGAGTTTGTTTTCGCCATCGTCTAAATCACCCAGAAGCTGGTCACGAACCAAAACGTCTACCGCAGCATAACCAAATTCATGTACGGTACCTGGCTCTACTTTACCGCCAAGCTGTTCTGACATGGTTTGCAAGCCGTAGCAAATACCCAATACAGGTACACCCAGGTTGAATACAACTTCAGGCGCGCGTGGACTACCTTCTTCATGAACACTTTCCGGACCACCCGACAAGATGATACCGTTTGGTTTAAATGCGCGAATGTCTTCTTCAGACATGTCATAGGCATACATTTCAGAATATACGCCAGCTTCACGTACACGACGTGCAATAAGCTGACTGTATTGAGAACCGAAATCCAGGATCAGGATGCGGTCTTCAGTGATTTGAGTATTGGTAGTCATGACAAACAACTATGCAAGGCAAACGAAATAAGCGCTGCATTCTATCATTTTTCGGCGCATTAAGCACACTATTCGCACAAGGCTTGCATTCAATTGATTGCATTATATTTCGATCATAAAAAAAGCACCCTGTTCGAGTGCTTTTTTATTTCTTAGATTAGCATTTGAACCGCATCTATATCTGTGGATTCATTCAAATCAGTATCGACTTCAGCAATTACTTTCACTGTACCAACCAAGTTCAAGCCTATCAGGCTGCATACGTCAGGATCCACGCTATACCCATTTCTCCCGAGCGATCTTTCAGTTCAAAATGATGCTTATGGGTTTTTCTGACAATGACTCCGGAGAGCGTGACCGCAGTTTCATCTGGAGGCTGCTTTGCTTCTGTAACCGTCACCATGTTTTGAGCAGCTTCATTCACGTTCATCTGATCACTTTTACCTGCCCATGATGCTGTAGAAAACATTATACCAGAGATAAAATTGCCCATAACATTTGCTTCTTGATTGACTTTACCAAGGTGACTCCATCAAGCTTTATTGAAGCAGATTTGCTTAATTTATGTACGCAGTTTTTTATATCGCATGTACAGCTTTTATGCAATTACAAAAATGGAAGATGCATGCTTAATATTTTTTATCTTCATATACTCACGATTTTTCAATCCTATAATCTACACTGAATTTTCCTGCCCCATGCAGCATCAAAAATAGCAGACCACCGGTCATCGCCATATTTTTCATCAAGTTAATACTATCTTCAGCACCCCCATGAAACAATAATGCGGTCATCAAACTGAATACTGCCAGAGCTAAAGCGGCAAGGCGGGCTTGAAACCCCAATAACAAAGCGATTCCCCCACCCAATTCAACCAGAATGGTTAAGGGAAGTAGCGCACCGGGTACTCCCATCGACTCCATATAACCCATGGTCGCAGTATAGGCTGTGATTTTCCCCCAGCCAGCTACAATGAAAATATAGGCTATTAATACACGTGCAACCAAAGCGATAAAGGCATCAGTTTGCAGGCCCTGCACCAGATTTTTTATAAAAGTATTCGGATTAAACATGAGGTCACCTTTTGATTTTTGTTTTAATGACCTCTACATCCTAAGCCTGTTTTTATCGGGGTCAATAAATAATTTGTAAGATAAATCGTTGCTCAAAAAGGGAAAGATGAAAATGCAATTAATTTTCTTTTTGGTACTGACTTTCATGCCCCAGACTGCTAGGATTTCAGCACATTTTTGCTATCTGTAGCGCCATGGAACTGCTTGATTTTATCTTACACGTTGATGCCCATCTGCTCGAATTTATCACCGATTACGGCGTGTGGATTTATGCCATTCTTTTCTTGATTATTTTTGTGGAAACCGGTCTGGTGGTGATGCCATTTCTGCCGGGTGACAGCCTGCTGTTTGCGGCAGGAGCCTTAGCGGCATCCACAGGCGCAATGAATCCTTATATTCTGGTCATCTTGCTGTTTATTGCCGCAGTATTGGGCGACACGCTGAATTATCATATTGGTAAATTTATTGGACCGCGTGTCTTTGAAATTGAATCACGTTTCATTAATAAAAAGCATTTAATGTATACGCAAAAATTCTTTGAAAAACATGGTGGTAAAACCATTATTTTTGCCCGCTTTGTTCCTTTCGCCCGTACTTTTGCCCCGTTTGTCGCCGGTGCAGGTCACATGAATTATAAATATTTCCTGAGCTTTAATATCATTGGTGCCATTTGCTGGGTCGGTTCTTTTGTAATTTTGGGCTACTTATTTGGCAATATGCCGATTGTCAAAGATAATTTTACCCATCTAATTTTTGGCATCATTATTATTAGTGTCTTGCCGGGCATTATTGGTTTTATTCGCCAGAAACTTAAAAAGGCGCATTAAAAGAAGCGAATTACAACGGGCAACATACACATAATCAGTAACATGGCCGATCCTTTATATAAGAGATCGGCTTTTATTTGCCTAGACTGTCCGGCCAAAATGGCCCGCCCAAAAAACATCCAGAACACCACCGTAGGCAACAGTACCAGACTGAACAGCGCAAATACCAAAACAAAATTGGTGGGATTGCTCCAGGTTTCAATCGGTAAAACACCAGCAGCAAATAATAAGGCTTTCGGGTTTTTGAAAGTAGAAAAGAACAGTTGGCGCGGCTGAATAGAACGATGATGTTGATTATGCTTTTCTAAATCTGACGCTTTCCACAAATGGAAGGCCAGCCATACCACATAAACAGCACTGCAAACATGCAGGATATGAATAAAGTTCGGCCACACCGGACTACATAAATGAATCAGTAATGCCCACAAATTAATGGCATAAAAATAGCCGAGCAATTTTGCCGGAATAAACAGACTGGTTCTGGCAATGCCTTGTTGATGCGCCGAGCTTGCAAGTAATGCATTGGTTGGACCCGGAATCATCAATACCGCAATCACCGCCAAGACAAAAAGCCAACTCTCGATCATACATACCCGACATTACCCTTAATTAGGGGCACACCTTATATGAAACAGATGAAAAGTGACAAGTATTTCTCGATAAAAAAACATCACCTGATGCGTTTAAAGATTCCATCGAAAAACAACAACCAATTGATATTAATAATATTTACATTGAAACATTTTGCTAATATTTTATCACCTCGCTGTCGGGCACAGCACCTCAACAGCGGGATAAATTGATGAATTATTGAACTTTATTGCGAACAATAATTGGGCAATTTTTGAATTTTGCCGCCTGAACCACAGCTTCCTGTTCACCCAATAGACGTGCCAATTCAGTGTTTTTGGTATTGGAAGATTGTCCCATATTGACTGAAACACTCGGACCAATTCCCCAGCCGCCATGACTGCCCCAACCGCCGCCCACCCCGACACCCACACCGACGCCAGTGCGTTTAGGTGCCTGCACACCATTATCGATATATTGCTGAATACGGTTATATTCACTTTGCAACTGCTGGCAATTCAGCGCTTGATACTGGGTCGGAGAAACATAACTCGGTTTCACCGTCGTTGCACAAGCACCCAATAAAACCGTACTTCCCAAAAGGAAGCCTAGATAAATCGTTTTCATGAGAAATCTCAATACTTATATATGCTCAATTTCATTGAACAACGATTGATAGGCTTGCGTCAATTTATGATCCGTTGCCAAATGGATTAAAGGCTGATTTTTAAGATGCGATTCCTTCATTAAAATGGACGGCGGCAACATGCTGTCTAATACAGGCAAGCTTTCATCCTTCAGCTGTTGCACCACTTCACGCGGTAATTTGGCCTGTGCCTGGAACTGATTCACCACAATCCCTTCAATTTCCAGACGCTCATTATGGTCATCCTGAGTTTCAATGACATTTTCAATCAGGGTCTGCAAGGCACGTTTTGAAAATACGTCACAATCAAAAGGAATCAGTACGCGACTGGCTGCAATCAGCGCCGACAAGGTAAAGAAGTTAAAAGCCGGTGGCGTATCGATATACACCCTGTCATATTGCCCTTGCAGTTGCTGCAAGGCATCCCGCAATTTATAAATCTTATGTTTCGACTCCAAGGCATGTGCCAGCGCACCCAAAGTCGGACTTGCAGGAATCACATCCAGATTTTTAAAAGGGGATTGATGCACATAGCGCTCCAGACCTTTATCCCGGTTCTTTAAAATGGAACCAATGGCATTGCTTAAAAGTCCTTTGCTTTGGGTGGCCCCCAGCACTTCTTCAAAATAGTTTTCAATATTGGGTTCCAGCGCCGGTTTATCCACGGTATAGGTCGCATCATCCCCCAATAGATATTGACTGGAATTGGCTTGTGGGTCGAGATCAATCAGCAAGGTTTTCAACCCCTGATGTGCGCTGATTGCAGCCAGATTGACGGCAATACTGGACTTGCCTACCCCACCTTTTTGATTAAAAACCACACGTATCAGCATTGGAAGCCCCTATCATTTATAGTTATCTATGAATTGCAGTTTAACTCACACGTCTTACATCTAAAATAATCATGTCTAACAATTAGCCAAAATTCGGCTTAATGATGACTAATCCCATAATGGCGATCAGTGCGACCACTGCAATCATTAAACCTGCGCGACGCTGCACCAGTAAAATACTGTCATCTTTTTTATAGGCTTTAATCAAGGAAGAAAATAACACCAAAAACAGGATGATCTTGGCATAAAACCAGGGTTGTACTTCAAAATTCTTGATCACTAATGAAGTTAGCCCGGTCAAAACAATAACCGTCATGGCAAGATGTTGCCAAGCGACCAGGAATTTTCGTGCCACCGGATTGGGCTGATTGTCCTTGACTCCAACAAATAAAGTAAAAGCACGTGCAAGGATTGCCCCAATCAATAAGGTCACAGCAATCATATGCACAATTTTTACCGTCAGCTGCATATCCATTGTTTAATCTTCCTTATTATTCTGCTTTGGGCGCATGTGCACATTCAGGACTTGGCGTGTCTTGTCCTTGCCATTCCGAAGGCAAAAAAGCATGAATGGCGAGGGCATGAATACGGCTTGGCGCAAGCAAGTCCCCTGCTGCTGCATAAATTTTTTGATGACGTTGCACTAAACGCAAGCCTTGGAAAATGTCACTGACCACAATCACCTTAAAATGCGATTCTTTACCCGGGAAATAGCCGCCATGACCGGAGGATTCGTTCACCACTTCCAAATGAACCGGTGATAACTCTTGCAGGCGTTGAATCAACTGTTGTTCTAAATTCATCAAGATGCTCCCAAATAGCTTAATCTCTGGTTTCAGTATAGCGTGTTCCGATTCAATCTTCGTGTCTGTCTACCCTATCATTCCTGCATTTCAAAATAAAAATTTCTTTTTAAATCTCAATTTTGTTTATAAAAGCAACAAATTTAAGCAAAATGGTTTTATTTTATGCAATCGACATAAGTTTTTTCACAAAGTTATTGACCCTATTTTTGCATAATGTATTATACACGGCATGCGGGAATAGCTCAGTTGGTAGAGCATAACCTTGCCAAGGTTGGGGTCGGGAGTTCGAGTCTCCTTTCCCGCTCAAAATTTTTTCATTTAGTTTTTTCACTTAAAAAACTTTATAGACTCCGCGGGAATAGCTCAGTTGGTAGAGCATAACCTTGCCAAGGTTGGGGTCGGGAGTTCGAGTCTCCTTTCCCGCTCCAAATTCTAAAAAGCCCTGATCGAAAGATTGGGGCTTTTTTATTGTTGATTTTAAACAATATTTTCTTTCCAAACTTATAAACTTAAAATGCTTAAAGCTAGTAAAAAGTTAAGATAGATCACTTGAAAATGGGCTTACGTGACCAAAAGTGCCCTGCAACCATCACATATAGATCAATATATTAAAGATTTTGCATAAATTTTAGTGAACATAGGCTGAGTAATTCTAAAAACTTAAAATACTTCATTCTGGCTTTTATTGAAGTCTTTTTCACTACTTTATAAAAATGGTGACCAAATTTGGTCACCAAAAATATATAATTAAAAAAAAAATCTTAAGTTAAAAAATTATTAATTTATGGAATAGTTTTTATTAAAAAACTTATTCTTCCTGCTTGAACTGGACTGTTCCCAGTATCCTAGACACGAGACAGCCTCATTTTGAAGCTGCCGCAAATGCTTCTGGGCTCATTCCTTAAATGACCGGCATTGTGGTAGGTATCGGGCTTTCATCATTCAATTTAGGAAGTGAGCAAATTGCGCAAGACATAGTGCAAGATCCCACCGGCCTTAAAGTATTCCACCTCATTCAAGGTATCAATACGACACAACACTTGAAAATGACTACACGTACCATCGCCATGTTGCACCTCTACATCCAGTATTTGATGCGGATGAATATCATCCGACAAGCCTGAAATTGATAGGGTTTCATGTCCGGTCAGGTTCAATATCTGCCGGTTCTGACCTTCCACAAACTGTAAAGGTAACACCCCCATGCCGACCAGATTGGAACGGTGAATCCGCTCAAAACTTTCAGCAATCACCGCTTTCACCCCCAACAGGTTGGTGCCTTTGGCCGCCCAGTCACGTGAAGAACCGGTACCATATTCTTTCCCGGCAATAATCACGAGTGGGGTTTGTTCTGCCTGATAGCGCATTGCCGCATCATAAATCGAGAGTTTTTCTGCACTTGGAATATGCAGGGTATTGCCACCCTCCTCGCCACCCAGTATTTCGTTTTTAATGCGGATATTGGCAAAGGTACCTCGCATCATCACTTCATGGTTACCACGACGGGATCCGTAAGAGTTAAAGTCTTTTACATCAACACCCTGTTGCTGCAAATATCGTCCGGCCGGACTATCTTGTTTGATATTGCCCGCCGGGGAAATATGGTCCGTCGTGACTGAATCACCTAATACCGCCAAAATCCGTGCCTGGCTGATCTGCTGAATTGGTTGTAGCGGCTGATCAATTTCTGCAAAAAAGGGAGGATGCCGGATATAGGTGGATTGTTCATCCCAAGCATAGGTTTGACTTTGGGGAATCTGGATCGCTTTCCACTTGGCATCGCCTTCAAAAACTTCCGCATATTCTTTATGGAACATCTCGGTATTCACATTTTGCAGTGCGGCATCGATTTCCGTCTGTGTCGGCCAGATATCTTTTAAATAAACCGCTTGGCCATCAAAGCCCTCACCTATCGGTTCAGTCGTGAGATCAGTTCGAATATTCCCGACCAGACCATAGGCAACCACCAAGGGTGGCGAGGCGAGCCAGTTGGTTTTCACCAGAGGATGCACCCGTCCTTCAAAGTTACGGTTTCCGGAGAGCACTGAAGCTACATTCAAATCAAAACATTGCACAGCTTCTTCAATTACTTCAGGTAAAGGTCCCGAATTACCAATACAGGTGGTACAACCATAACCCACCAGGTTATAACCCAGCTGATTCAAATAAAGCGTCAACCC
The DNA here is from genome assembly GCF_004331195.1 of Acinetobacter sp. ANC 4216. NCBI lineage: Bacteria > Pseudomonadati > Pseudomonadota > Gammaproteobacteria > Moraxellales > Moraxellaceae > Acinetobacter > Acinetobacter sp. ANC 4216. The sequence continues at coordinate 69,130 of NZ_SJOC01000006.1, forward strand.
TGCTGCATGCAGATAATCGCTGACCACTTTGGAACCTGGAGCCAGTGAACTTTTCACCCAGGGTTTCCGCTGTAAACCTTTTTCGATTGCCTTTTTGGCCAATAGCCCTGCTGCCAACATGACACTGGGATTCGAGGTATTGGTACAGGAGGTAATCGCTGAAATCACTACATCACCATGCTGCAACGGATATTTTGTACCATCAATTACACAAAAAGCATTTTCATGGGGCAGGTTGGCCTGTTTCGCTTCAACCGCTGTACCTCCCCCTCCTTCATTTTCCAGACGCTCTTTTTCTTCCTTGACCGGTTTTAAGGTCAAATCCATGAAGGCATGAAAGGTTTTTGGCACTTGTGACAAGAGTACACGATCCTGCGGGCGTTTCGGACCCGCCAGACTGGCTTCTACCGTCGACATATCTAAAGCCAGCGTGTCGGTGAAGACGGGCTCATCCCCCGGATTGCGCCATAATCCTTGCAACTTGCTATAGGCCTCTACCAAGGCAATTCTTTCCGGCTGACGTCCAGTTAAACGTAAATAGGAAAGCGTCACCTCATCAACCGGGAAAAAGCCACAGGTAGCACCATATTCAGGTGCCATATTGGCAATAGTGGCACGGTCAGCCAAGGGTAAGTCGGCCAGACCATCGCCATAAAATTCGACAAATTTTCCAACTACACCTTTTTGACGCAGCATCTGGGTAATGGTCAGCACCAGATCAGTTGCTGTAATACCTTCTTTGAGTTTACCGATGAGCTTAAACCCGATCACTTCCGGAATCAGCATGGAGATCGGTTGGCCCAGCATGGCCGCTTCCGCCTCGATACCGCCTACCCCCCAGCCTAACACGCCTAAGCCATTGATCATGGTAGTATGTGAATCGGTACCGACCAAGGTATCAGGAAAGGCAAAGCGCTGACCATCGACCTCATTACTCCAGACCACTTGTGCTAGATATTCCAGATTGACCTGATGGCAAATCCCGGTTCCTGGCGGCACCACGCGAAACTGATTGAGCGCAGCCTGCCCCCAACGTAGAAACTGGTAGCGCTCGCCATTGCGTTGCATCTCAATTGCGACATTCTGCTCAAAAGCTTGCGGGCTGGCAAAGTAATCGACCATAACCGAGTGATCGATGACCAAATCCACCGGTGACAGCGGATTAATTTTTTCCGGGTCACCACCGGCTTTGGCCACTGCGGCACGCATCGCGGCAAGATCAACCACTGCGGGAACACCGGTAAAATCCTGCATCAGCACCCGTGCCGGACGATACTGGATTTCCTGTTCTGAGGTTCGGTTGTTTAGCCACCCTGCCAATGCATGAATATGCTCGGTTTTCACCGTGAGCTGATCTTCAAAACGTAGTAAATTTTCTAGCAAGACTTTTAAAGATTTTGGTAGTCGGGACAGGTCACCTAACTGCACTTGCAATTTGGACAGGTTGAAAATCTGATAGTGTTCTGAACCGACGGTTAATGTTTCTAAAGTATTAAAACTATTGATATTACTATACTTAGCCATCTAGTTTCCCTCCGGCTTGATATGCTATTTTTATGATCACAGTCAACCATTCCTTTACTTACTGTATGCTAACTACACGGCGGGTTTGTTATTATTTATTATCAGATTGCGCTAGGTAGTTAAATGCAGGACTGCCAAGAAATTTTGCCAGAGAGTTGCCGACAGTTAATATCTGGCATTGACAATCTTTCTGCCAATTCCGTAAGGAGATTAAGGTAAATTGAACCGCGTATTTAACTGTATTTTCAGAGTGATTTCAGATCACTACGTAGCTAGGGCTGTTTTACAGATCGAAATGATAAAGTCATAAATTGCTTTTCAAAAAAGAAACTAATATGTTTCTTACAGGATCTAAAAGCAATAAATGTATCTACAATAAATAAGTCTTTACTTCAGCAAATCAAAAAAAAGACTAAAATTTCTCCAATAATTTCCTTCTTATTTAAAAATTACTCTTTTTTGTACTTCGACTGATAATCTAAGCCACTAAACTTTTATTCATCATCTTCCGCAAACATTGCTTCAATTTCATTCCACTGCGGAAATTTATACTTCTTTTTATCCACTTCAAATTGCAGGCCTACCGCATTAAGTACACTTTCAAATATGCTAAATGAACCTGTAAAATGGCCATTTTCTATCTCTGAAATTGTTGTTTTATTGACGTTGGTTTTGGCCTTCCACAAATTGTAAAACGGTTTCAAGCTCAGAAATATTTTGGATTTGATCCAACGGAATACCTTTCGTTATTTTATTCGGATATTTCATAAAATGTTGGATAGTTGAAATATTGCCGCCGGAGAGAGTATCTACGGCAACTGTGATATGTATAAGTTTGAGGGCAACTTCTTTTTGCGGTAATGAGAATCTGCAACAATCTATATTGGTTATCGATAAATTTATATCAAGAATCATGGCAAGTTGATCATGTGTTAGCCCAATTTTTTGTGCTGCAGTTAAAACAGCTTTAGCTAAGACCTTTTCGCTGTTAGTCATTTGTTCGATTACCCGCATTACAAAAGGTCTTTAGGTTCTACTACATAATTCGTACTGATGGTAGTAAAAATAGTTTTGAATGTGGTATTTGTAGTTGAATTGGGCTTTGTTGCATAAAGACTCTAAAGATAGAGCTGCCCCAAGTTACTTAAATTTAAGCGACAACTTGGGTATAAAGTTGACCTAATTCTATAAATTTATTTATGGACTGCCCCCACTTTCCTCACCAAATACGATTGATCCAATATGAACACATCCAATGACCCCTTACACGGCAAAAAGCTTGCTGACATTTTGAATGAGTTGCTAGATTACTATGGCGGCTTTGAAGGCTTGAGTCGTAAAATTGAAATTAGATGCTTTTGCATAGACCCAAGTGTTAAATCATCATTACGATTCTTGCGTACCACACCATGGGCACGTGAAAAAGTAGAAAGCTTATATTTGTACGTCTTACGCCAAAAGGCAAAACAGAAACCGTAGCCCCAGGCAACACCCCTCTCATCATAAAATTTGAACCGTACCGGGTTTGTGGGAGACTTTTATTTAACTGATGTTACGTAGTAATTGCATTTTAAGCATCTTCGCTACTACATGTTGTAGTCGATTTATAAATTACTAATAATCATTATATTAAACAATATAATGTTATTATTAATATGAAAAATCAGGATCAAAACATAGGTGACTTTTACAAACTAAAATGTCTAAAATAAAGTGACCAAAATAACATTAAATGATCTAAATTCATCAAAAATTTACCCTACTAAAAACCAAATAATACCAATTAAATCATATACTTATAATTAGTGTCATTTAATGGAATAAATCTCGGTGACCTTGCCAAGGTTGGGATCGCGAGTTCGAGTCTCGTTTCCCGCTCCAGATTTTAAAAAGCCCTGATCGAAAGATTGGGGCTTTTTTTATCCCAATAGTATACCCCACCCCATAAATCAGCAGCATTTCGCATAAGCTTGTCATTATTTATGTATTTCAACTGCTTAAAGATTCAGCATAATCGTGGCTTTTTAAAATAAAGTCCCCTTTTCAAGTGTTCAGGCACTGTGTATAACAATGAACCGGGAATGGAAACCGATAAGCATAGGCAAACATCGTAAAAAAACGGTAGACTATGCAACAATCAATGCAAGTAAAATGTCATTTGAGACAAAAAGAAGGTGAAGGTTGATGCCGCTCAATACCGTTGAAGAGCTCGTAGCAGATATCCGTGCAGGAAAAATGGTCATCCTGATGGATGATGAAGACCGTGAAAATGAAGGCGATCTGGTGATTGCTGCGACACACGTACGTCCTGAAGACATCAACTTTATGATCACCCACGCCCGTGGTCTGGTTTGCCTCACATTAAGCCGCGACCGTTGCCAGCAGCTCAATCTTCCGCTCATGGTCGATGCCAACGGCGCACAGCACGGAACTAACTTTACGCTTTCGATTGAAGCCGCCAACGGTATTACTACGGGTATTTCAGCCGCTGAACGTGCACATACCATTCAGACAGCTGTGGCCGCACATGCCAAGCCTGCGGACATTGTGCAACCGGGTCATATCTTTCCGCTGATGGCACAGCCCGGTGGCGTATTGCACCGTGCCGGTCATACCGAAGCCGGCTGTGATCTGGCCCGTCTTGCAGGACTCGAACCTGCTTCAGTGATTTGTGAAATCATTAAAGAAGATGGCACCATGGCGCGCCGTCCTGACCTTGAAATTTTTGCAGAAAAGCATGGTTTGAAAATCGGAACGATTGCGGATCTCATTCACTACCGCATGACCAATGAGCAAACGGTTGAACGTCTGGATCAGCAAACGTTAGATACCGAATACGGTACGTTTGAATTGTTCCGTTACCGTGAAATTGGTAATCCGGATATTCATTTAGCCCTGGTCAAAGGTGAGCCTAAACAGGGGGTCACTACCGTTCGCGTACATGGCTTTAGTCCGGCACGTGACTTGCTGAAAATTAACAAGCAAAATGGCGAACCGGCCTGGAATCTCGACAAAGCACTGAAAGAGATCGCATCTAGCGAGCGCGGTGTTTTGGTCTGGATTGGTCAGCGTCATTTACAGGACCTCGGTCCAGCACTGGAAAGCTTGACTACACCTAAGCCATCCAAATCCAGTGCTGCATTGTCACAGCAATACCAAACCATTGGTGTCGGTGCACAGATTTTACGTGATTTAGGGGTTGAGAAAATGAAGCTGCTCAGCTCTCCATTACGTTTTAATGCATTATCAGGTTTTAATTTAGAAGTGGTGGAATACGTCGCCGCAAATCAAACAACAGAGAAATAATCGAGGTTGCTATGGCAGTTCGCCGTATTGAAGGTATGTTACATCTCGCGAGCGAAGGCCGTTACGCGATTTTAGTGGGTCGTTTTAATAGTTTTGTTGTCGAACATCTTTTAGAAGGTGCAATTGATACATTGAAACGTCATGGTGTATCAGAGGATAATATTACCGTTGTTCATGCCCCTGGCGCCTGGGAACTTCCGGTGGTGGCTAAAAAACTGGCTGCTGCTGATCGTTTTGATGCCATTATTGCGCTTGGCGCAGTGATTCGTGGCAGCACGCCTCACTTCGATTTTGTTGCTGGTGAATGTGCCAAAGGTTTAGGCGTGGTTGGCCTGGACACTGGCTTACCAGTCATTAATGGTGTATTGACTACGGATAGTATTGAACAGGCGATTGAACGCTCGGGTACAAAAGCAGGTAATAAAGGCAGTGAAGCTGCCTTGACTGCAATTGAAATGGTTAACTTGTTAAAGGCTATTTAACGCTATGTCGCAAACACTTCAAGCAACTTATGCAGCAAAACGCAAAGCACGTCGTTTTGCTGTACAAGGAATTTATGAATGGCAGATGAGCCACAATCCGGTACATGAAATTGAAGCACGTACACGTGTGGAAAATGCCATGCACAAAGTGGATCTCGGCTATTATCATGAATTGTTGACTCAAGTGGTTGCCAATCATGAAGCATTGGATGCGCTCTTAATCCCTGTGCTTGACCGCGAAATTGATGCGCTTGACGGCGTTGAACTCGCTACTCTTCGTCTGGGTGCGTATGAATTGAAAGAACATCTTGAAATTCCATATCGCGTTGTTTTGGACGAAGCAATCGAGCTGGCTAAACATTTTGGCGGTGCAGACAGCCATAAATACATCAATGGTGTATTGGATCGTTTAGCAACAACTTTACGTGCAGCAGAAAAGCAACAAACCAACTAAATAAAGTAGATTTGTTGTATGGCTGAGTTCTCGATCATTGATACTTATTTTCATCGGCAGACTTCTGCGTCGGTCGATTTAGGTGTTGGTGACGACTCAGCCTTGCTCACCCCTCCTCCTCAGCAACAACTGGCCATCTGTGCCGATACATTGGTTGCCGGACGACATTTTCCCCTAGATACCTCTCCGCATGCCATCGGCTGGAAATCTGTCGCGGTGAATCTGTCTGACATTGCTGCAATGGGTGCCAAACCGCACAGCATCTTACTGGCATTGAGCCTACCCCAAATTGATCATGACTGGCTCAAAGGCTTTAGCCAGGGTTTATATGATTGCTGCGATCAATTTGGTGTGAGTTTAATTGGTGGCGATACCACCCAAAGTCCTCATCTCACTATTTCGGTTACCGCGCTTGGCTGGATAGAAACCGGCAAAGCCATCACACGTTCAGGCGCACAAGCCGGCGATTATGTCTGTGTCTCTGGTACAGTCGGTGATGCCGCATTTGCTCTGCACAATTTAGGACATCCGCTACAAAAGCGTCTAGATTATCCAACCCCACGTTGTCAGCTCGGTCAAAAGTTAAAGGGCCTGGCATCCAGCATGATTGATGTATCTGATGGATTGGCACAAGATTTAGGCCATATTTTAAAAGCGTCAAAGGTAGGGGCAACGCTGGAATTAAATCAGCTGCCGATCAGTCCAGATTTACAAAATTTAACTCAAGAACAGCAATGGCAATATGCCCTCGCGGGTGGCGATGACTATGAGTTATGCTTTACAATAAGCCCGCAAAATTATGAAAAGCTTTTGCAACAACAATTAGATGTCAACATTAGCAAGATTGGACAAATAACCCAACAAACTGAATTAACTTTTGTGCAGAATGGCGTAGATCATTCGCTGCAATTTCATGGATATCAACACTTTGCATAAACCTGCGATTCACTTTAAAGACATGTCCTGGTACAACCGCTTTATCGTTTTTTGCGGTGTCGGATTTGGTTCCGGGTTGTTACCCAAAGCGCCAGGCACTTTTGGTTCGGCCTTTGCATTGCTGTTTATTCCTGCCTGGCTTGCAATTGGCTTTACCGTCTCCATTATTGCCATGATTTTAATGTCACTTATTGGCATTTATATTTGCGGGCAAACCGCTAAAGTCATGGGCGTACATGACGATGGCCGCATTGTTTGGGATGAATTTGCTGGACAGTCAATTACGTTTCTGCCCCTGATTTACTTTGCACAAATGAGCTGGCTTTGGGTACTTGTCGGATTTGTCCTGTTCCGTTTATTCGATGTCTGGAAACCCTGGCCTATTCGTGTCATCGACCGTCAGGTCGGTGGCGGTTTCGGCATTATGTTTGACGATATTATTGCCGGCATTTGGGCCGCAATCTGTATTCTCGTGTACCTCAACATTTCAATGGCTTAAGCCAAGTTTTTAAGGTGTATTATGTCAACTTCTGTGATTATTCTTGCTGCCGGCAAAGGAACTCGAATGCGTTCGAGCCTACCCAAAGTATTGCAGCCGCTCGCAGGACGCCCTCTACTCGGCCATGTCATTGAAACTGCTAAAAAATTAAATGCCAAAAATATTATTACCATTTTTGGACACGGCGGTAATTTAGTTCAACAAGCCTTTGCACAGGAAAATGTACAATGGGTCGAACAAGCTGAACAGCTGGGTACAGGCCATGCGGTTAAAGTGACTTTACCGGTACTTCCTACCGATGGCGTTTCACTGATTCTTTCCGGTGATGTACCTTGCATTAGCCAGGACACCTTGGAAAAACTGCTTGCTGTTTCACGTGAAACAGGCATTGGTCTGGTTACCCTGACTTTAGCGGACGCAACAGGCTATGGCCGTATCGTACGTGAAAACAATAAAATTCAGGCCATTGTTGAGCATAAAGATGCCAGCGATGCACAGCGTCAAATCAAGGAAATCAATACCGGGATTTACTGTGTCAGCAATGCCAAACTGCATCAATGGTTACCCAAATTAAGCAACAACAATGCCCAAGGTGAATATTACCTGACGGACATTGTGGCCATGGCGATTGCCGATGGTCTTGAAGTGGCTTCCGTTGAACCGGAACGTGCCTTTGAAGTGGAAGGCGTGAATGACCGGATTCAGCTGGCCGCTTTGGAACGTGAATTCCAGGCCTATCAGGCCAAACTGCTGATGCAGCAAGGCGTGCATATCATTGATCCAAGCCGTTTTGACCTGCGTGGCAAGCTTACCACCGGTCAAGATGTTCGCATTGATATCAACGTGATTATCGAAGGTGATTGCGAACTAGGTGATCATGTTGAAATTGGTGCTGGCTGTGTAATTAAGAATAGTAAAATTGCTTCAGGCACCAAGGTCCAACCCTACAGTATTTTCGACAATGCCGTGGTCGGTGAAGATACGCAAATTGGACCCTTTGCCCGTTTACGCCCAGGTGCCAAGCTGGCCAATGAAGTGCATATTGGCAACTTTGTCGAAGTGAAAAATTCCACGATTGGCCTCGGTTCCAAAGCCAATCACTTTACCTATTTAGGGGATGCCGAAGTGGGCGCAGGTTCAAATATTGGTGCCGGTACCATTACCTGCAATTATGATGGGGCCAATAAATTTAAAACCATTATTGGTGATTCAGCCTTTATCGGCTCGAACAGTTCCCTGGTTGCCCCGGTCAGTATAGGCAATGGTGCAACTGTCGGCGCTGGCTCAGTCATCACACGTGATGTAGCAGAAAATAGTTTGGCCTTTGAACGATCTAAACAAGTGGCTAAAGAAAACTATCAACGCCCCCAAAAACTGAAAAAATAAGAGGATTATAAATATGTGCGGAATTGTCGGTGGCGTTGCAGAACGTAATATTAGCAATATTTTAATTGAAGGCTTAAAGCGCCTTGAATACCGTGGCTATGATTCAGCAGGTGTTGCGCTGATCAATGGCGGTCATGTCCTGCGCGAACGCCGTGTAGGTAAAGTGATCAATCTGGAACAGGCGGTAAGTGAATCGAATATCGAAGGTTCACTGGGGATTGCCCATACCCGTTGGGCAACCCATGGTAAACCGACTGAAAATAATGCCCATCCCCATGTTTCTGGTACGGTGGCTGTGGTGCATAACGGTATTATTGAAAACTATCAAGAACTGAAAGACGATCTTGAAGCCCTGGGCTATGTGTTTACCTCACAAACGGATACTGAAGTTGTCGCACATCTGGTCAATGATGCATTGAAATCAACTTCTAGCCTTCTAGAAGCGGTTCAGCAGGTTGTTCCCCAGCTCAAAGGGGCTTATGCACTGGGTATCGTGCATACCGATCATCCGAATGAACTGATTACCGTTCGTGAAGGTTCACCTCTGGTCATTGGGGTCGGAATTGGCGAGAACTTTATCAGTTCGGATCAATTGGCCCTGCTGCCAATTACTAACCGTTTTATTTACCTGGAAGAAGGTGATATTGCACGTTTAACCCGCAACAGCATTGAAGTGTTTGTGGATGGGCAATTGGTGAACCGTCCAGTAAAAGAGCTGGATGCCACCGTCAGCAATGCATCTAAAGGCGAATATAAACACTACATGCTCAAAGAAATTTATGAGCAGCCTGAAGCGATTCAGCAAACCATTTCCCAAGCCTTGAATGGCAACGATTTGCGCGAAGATTTCTTGAAAAATGCGGTGGGCGATTTTGAAAAAATTCAACAGGTGCAAATTATTGCCTGCGGGACCAGTTACCATGCCGGCATGATTGCAAAATACTGGTTTGAGCAGCTGATTGACCTGCCTTGTCAGGTGGAAATTGCCAGCGAATTCCGTTACCGCACCCCTGTGATTGTCAATAACACACTGTATGTCTGTATTTCTCAATCTGGTGAAACTGCCGATACTTTGGCTGCGCTGCGCGATACCCAAAAACGCGCTGCTGCAAAAAGTTTAAACATTACCACCATGACCATTTGTAATGTGGCTACCTCTTCAATGGTGCGTGAAACCAATTATAGCCTGCTAACCATGGCCGGACCTGAAATTGGCGTTGCGTCAACCAAAGCATTTACCACGCAGCTTGCCGCACTCATGCTGTTGGTACTGAAGATTGGTCAAGTCAAGCAAAGCATCTCGGCTGAACAAATTACTGCCATTACCACTGATTTATGGCATACGCCTAAAGTCATCCTTGATACCCTACAGCAAGATAAAGACATTCTGCGTTTATCTGAGCTGTTTGTAGAAAAACAGCACTGCCTGTTTTTAGGCCGTGGTACCGAGTTCCCGATTGCTCTTGAAGGCGCATTAAAACTGAAAGAAATTTCCTATATTCATGCCGAAGGTTATGCCGCAGGTGAACTGAAACATGGTCCATTGGCACTGGTAGACAATGACATGCCGGTGGTGATTCTGGCTCCGCAAGACGACATGCTCGACAAGCTGAAATCCAATATGGAAGAAGTTCAGGCCCGTGGTGGCGAACTGTTTGTCTTTGCCGACGAAAACAGCGGCATTAAAGGCAAAGAGCGTCAGCATGTGGTTCATGTGCCAAGCATCGCTCCGCTTCTTGCGCCAATTGTTTACAGTATTCCTGTGCAGCTGCTGTCCTACCATGTGGCTGTCTTGCGTGGAACGGATGTCGATCAGCCACGTAACCTGGCAAAATCGGTCACGGTGGAATAATAAATTTTGATATAAGGCTGGGTAACCGGCCTTTTTCTTGCAAAGGAAAGAGTAAAAAACATGACGCTGAGTTGTTTTAAAGCCTACGATATTCGTGGAAAATTGGGTGAAGAATTAAATGAAGACATTGCCTATAAAATTGGCCGGGCTTATGGACAAATCTATCAACCTAAAACAGTGGTCATTGGTTGTGACATTCGTCTCAGCAGTGAAGGCCTGAAACAAGCCACTATTCACGGTTTAAATGATGCAGGTGTTAAGGTACTCGATTTAGGCATGACCGGTACGGAAGAAGTTTATTTTGGAACATTCCACCTGGACGTTCAAGGCGGTATTGAAGTCACTGCCAGTCATAATCCAATGGATTACAATGGCATGAAACTGGTGCGTGAAAATGCCCGTCCGATTAGTGCAGATACGGGTTTAAAAGACATCCAGCTTTTAGCAGAATCAGGCGTATTTAAAGACGTTGAGCAAAAAGGGACGACCGAAAAATATAATATCCTGCCTGAATTCGTAGATCACCTCATGACTTACATCGAACCCTCAAAAATTGCACCAATAAAACTGGTAGTAAACGCGGGTAATGGTGCAGCGGGTCATGTGATTGATGCGATTGAAGAAAAATTCAAAGTCCTGAATGTACCGGTAGAATTTATTAAAATTCACCATGAAGCCGATGGCACCTTTCCGAATGGTATTCCTAACCCGCTGCTCGTTGAAAACCGTGACAGCACGCGTAAAGCCGTGATTGAGCATGGGGCTGATATGGGCTTGGCTTGGGATGGCGACTTTGACCGTTGCTTCCTGTTTGATGAAAAAGGCCAGTTCATTGAAGGCTATTATATTGTCGGTTTATTGGCACAAGCGTTCTTGCTGAAACAGTCAGGTGAGAAAATTGTGCATGACCCGCGCCTGGTCTGGAATACCTTTGACATTGTTGAACAATACCAGGGTGAAGCGATCCAGTCTAAATCAGGCCATTCTTTCATTAAAGAAAAAATGCGCGAGCATAATGCCGTATATGGCGGAGAAATGAGTGCACACCATTATTTCCGTGACTTTGCCTATTGCGATAGCGGTATGATTCCATGGCTGTTAGCGGTGTCGGTATTGTCAGAAACCCAAAAACCGTTGTCTGCCTTGGTAGAAGAAATGATTGCAAAATTCCCATGTTCAGGCGAAATCAACTTCAAAGTGGCAGATACCCAAACGACCATTCAAAAGATTTTTGATCACTATGCTGATCAAAATCCCGCCATTGATCAAACGGACGGTGTGAGCCTGGATTTTGGCGCATGGCGTGTCAATGTTCGTGCATCCAATACCGAGCCATTATTACGCCTGAATATTGAAAGCCGTCGTGACCAAAATCCACGACCGATGCAGGACTATGTCGATGAGCTGACCCAATTGATTCAAGGCTAAGGATTGCTGGTATTAAAAAAGGAGCTTGATCGAAAGCTCCTTTTTTATATCTACTGGTTGCGATAACCATTCGGATTTTGCTTTTGCCAGTTCCAGCTGTCTGCCAGCATATCTTCCAGAGTATATTGTGGTTTCCAGCCTAACTCTTGCACAGCACGGGTATTATCTGCAAATGAAGTCGCTACATCACCTTCACGGCGTGGCTCAATGCTATAAGCGACCGACACATGGTTGACCCGTTCAAACGTTTTCACCACTTCTAAAACCGATGAACCCTGACCAGTTCCAATATTCCAGGCACGACAGCCTTTTGCCATAAGGCGATTATTCAAGGCACACAAATGCGCATTCGCCAAATCCACCACATGGATATAATCGCGCACACCAGTTCCGTCAACAGTATCGTAATCATTGCCGAAGATCGCCAGTTTTTCCCGACGGCCCACTGCGACTTGAGTGACAAAAGGCATCAGGTTATTCGGAATGCCTTGCGGATCTTCTCCAATACGAGCACTTTTATGCGCACCAACCGGGTTGAAATAACGCAGTAGAGCAATTGACCAGCGTTCATCTGCCACGGATAATTTCTGTAAAAGCTGTTCAACAATCAGTTTGGTATAACCATAGTTATTACTTGGCATACCTGTAGGCATGTCTTCATTTAAAGGCGATACATTGGCCTCATCATACACGGTGGCCGAGGAACTGAAGACCAGATTAAATACCCCTGCACGCTGCATGGCCTGTACCAGTTGAATGGAACCAGAAATATTATTATCAAAATAAGCCAGTGGAATTTGCTGGCTTTCCCCTACTGCTTTTAGCCCGGCAAAATGAATCACGGCATCAATGTGCTGGTGCTGAAAAACCTGATCTAGAACCTGTGCATCGCGAATGTCACCTTGCACAAAAGTGAGCGTTTTTCCGCAGATCTGTTGTACACGGTTTAAAGATTCTTCCGAACTATTGCAGAGATTATCCAGCACAATGACTTCATGCTCTGAATTTAACAGCTCCACGCAGGTATGCGAGCCAATATAGCCTGCACCGCCAGTCACCAAAATTTTAGCCATGGGTTTTTCCTAATAGTATCTTTAATAAACCTTGAGTCGAGGCATCCAGCTCTGAAATATTCTGACTTGCGCCACTTAAAATCGGCAGCAGCTGATTGGCAATTTCCTTGCCTTTTTCAACCCCCCATTGATCAAAGGGATTGATATTCCAGAGTACAGACTGCACAAACACTTTATGTTCATACATGGCAATCAACATACCCAAGCTATAAGGTGTCAGTTCTTTGAGTAAAATGGTGCTACTGGGCTGATTGCCTGCATATTGTTTATAGGGAGGTAAATCATTGAGTTCAGTCTGATCTAATGCCTGATTACCAAATGCCAGCAAGCGTGACTGTGCCAGACAGTTGGACAGTGCCAAATGGTGCTGCTCAATCAAGGCATCGGCATTGTCTACATAAGTAAATTGCTGGGCATTATAGCGTTTTACCGGTGCAATAAAATCACAGCTGACGGCTTGTGTGCCTTGATGCAATAACTGATAAAAAGCATGCTGGGCATTGGGACCGACTTCACCCCAAACAATCGGACAAGTATTGGTTTCAACGTGCTCACCTGTACGTTGAATCGATTTGCCATTCGATTCCATTTCCAGTTGTTGTAAATACGAAGCAAAGTATTTTAAACGGCCGTCATAAGGCAAAATGGCATGGGTCTGGATATCTAGAAAGTTGGTATTCCAGGCACCCAGCAAGCCCATCAACACCGGAATATTCTGTGCAAAAGGAGCATTCCGGAAATGCTGATCCATGGCATAAGCCCCGGCCAGCAGCTGCTTGAAGCCTTCAACTCCAATGGTTAATGCAATCGGCAAGCCAATACACGACCAGAGCGAATAACGTCCGCCGACCCAGTCCCAGAGCAACAACTGATTTTCAGGCGCAATGCCCCATTCGGTCATTTTCTCAGGTTTGGTGGATACTCCGATAAAATGGTGCTTGAGAATATGTGGATGTTGACCAAGTGCTTTTTCCAGCCACAAACGCACGGTTTGCGCATTGGATAAAGTATCAATGGTGCCAAAAGACTTGGATGAAATGATGAATAATGTCGTTTCAGGGCGTAGCTGATGCAATAATGCTGAAAGCTGGCTGCCATCTATGGTCGAGACAAAGTGTACATCTAAAGGCTTGGTGGTCTGTTTTTTAAAATCTGATAAAGCATGACTAACCATTAATGGCCCAAGATCCGACCCTCCAACACCAATATTGACCACATCCTGAATCACTTCCCCGGTTGCACCGCGAAACTGACCGGCATGAATTTTTTCCACCAGGGCATACATGCGCTGAAGTTGCTGATGAACCTGCTCTGCAACTTCAGCATGCTGTTGATTATGCGGAGGCAAACGTAATGCCCAGTGCATCACTGCACGCTGTTCGGTATAGTTAATGGCTTCACGAGAAAACAGCCGTTTAATCCAGGGCTTGAGTTCTTGTGCATGGGCCCATTCAACCAAACGGTCAAGTACAGCCGGATTGATCCGATGCTTGCTAAAATCGAAGACAATGGTCTCTAAATTTACAGAGAATTTTTGAAAACGGTCATCTTCTTCTGCAAAAAAATCGCTTAAATGCCTGTTCTCGTATTCATTTTTCAAGTTCACCAGCTTGTTTAGAACAGTATCAATCTCTTCTACTGGATAAGGTTGTGCTTGAGTCATCATTTAACGTCCTACCCCCATATAGGCAAATCCCTGCGCTTTCACATAGTCGGGATCGTAAATATTTCGACCATCCAAAATCAGCGGATGCTGCATGATTTTTAATAAAGTCGGGTAATCCGGACTCCAATATTGTTTCCAGGCAGTTAACAGGCATAAGGCATGTGCGCCGTTTACGGCTTCATACTGGTCTGTACAATAAATCAGGTCCGCACGATGTCCATAGACTTTCTCAATTTCCGCCAATGCCTGCGGATCATGCAATTTGACCGTCACGCCTTGTGCCCATAAGGCTTTCAGCATGATATGAATCGGTGACTGCTGGATACGTGCCGTATTTTCTTTAAAAGAGGCACCCCAAATTGCCACCGTTTTAGCTTTTAAATCGCCATGGTAATAATTCCACAGTTTTCTAAACAGCAGCTCTTTTTGCTGTTCATTGATTTCCCAAACCTGCGCCAACAGCTGACTTTTGGTTCCTGTACCAGACACGGTATTGGCCAAAGTGAGAATATCATGTGAGAAATTCTCTCCACCAAAACCCGCACCTGGATACAGATACGACGACCCGATCCGGCTATCCGCTGCCATGCCCTGACGCACATGCTCGATATCAATGCCCAGTTTTTCAGCCACGACAGCCAGGTCATTGATATAACTAATGCGTGTCGCCAACATGCCAGAAATGCTGAGTTTGGTAAATTCAGCATCCAAAATGGGCATAAATAAATATTGCTGATGGCGCGGAAATAGTGGCCGCAATAATTCCTGGATTTTGAGTTGAACCTTGCTTTGCTCACAGCCCACAATCAACTGTTCGGCTTGAGTCATGCTGGCCAAGGCATTCCCCTCCTGAATAATATCGGGTAAATACACCCAGTCATCTTCAGGTAAATACTTTTGTAATTTGTCCGTGCCATGCAAGCCTAGTGTGGACGCGTTAATCATCAGTTTAGGATGAATAATTTGACGCTGGCCGATTTCTTTTAATATTTCAATGCCTAAATTTTCTTCAGTCGGATTAAAACTAAAGAAATAGGCATCGATATCCAGGGCAATATCATTCAGGTGAGAGTATTTTAAAAAACCATTTTTTTCCTGTTTATCCAGTAACTGTTTGACTGCATCATCTTGGGCATAAGCGTGTTCTAAAGCACTTTTTTTTAGAAAATCACACCAGTACACCTGATGACCGCATTCGGCCAACAATGCTGAAAGAACACCTGAATACAGGGTTTGTCCAAATACTGCAACCTTCATCATTCACCGCCTTATAATGCAAGTTCCTGGATAAGTGCTTTAAAGTCCTCACCCAATTTAGGATGATCTACACCATAATGTAACACGGCTTTGAGATACCCCAGTTTGCTGCCGCAGTCAAAGGTTTGACCTTTCATTCGATAGGCTTCAACCGTTTCCGTCTTTTGTAATTCCGCAATCGCATCGGTGAGCTGAATTTCGTTGCCTGCGCCTTTGGGGGTATTTTCCAATAACTGCATAATCTTGGCAGGTAACACATAACGCCCTACGACGGAAAGATTGGAAGGTGCAGTCCCAACTGCCGGTTTTTCTACAACCCCTCGCATCACGCTACTTTCACCTTCTAAAGGTGAGCTTGCAACATCGACAATACCGTATTGATCGACCAGATGATCAGGCACTGCTTCCACCATAATTTGTGAAGCTTGAGATGCGTTAAAACGTTGAATCATCAAGCTTAAATCATTAACCGGATCAGAGTCTTTCACCAGTACATCAGGCAGTAAAACGGCAAAATCCTCTTCTCCTATCACATCTTTAGCACAGAGCACGGCATGACCCAAGCCTAAAGGCTGTGGCTGACGTACGCTGATCACACTGACATGTGGGGGTAAAATTTCGGCAATTTCTTTCAGCAAATCGAATTTCTTTTTGTTTTCTAAAGTCGTTTCCAGCTCAAAGTTCCGGTCAAAATAATTTTCAATGGAGGCTTTGGAAGAATGGGTTACCAGGATAATCTGTTCAATGCCTGCCGCCACAGCTTCTTTCACTACATATTCAATGGCTGGACGGTCGACCACAGTCACCATTTCTTTAGGAATGGATTTACTGGCCGGTAAAAAACGGGTACCCAGACCTGCAACCGGGAGAATGGCTTTTTTGATCATAATGTTTACAAGATTGGAAATGAACAGAAATTTATTTTATCTATTTTTCGACAGAGTGGTGTCCGAAATATTTTTACTCGAAAAACGCGCTGCACCTACTTCCTGATCTGGAGCATTAATACCTTCTTTTTTTAACATAACTTTAACGGTTTTAAACATAATCTTAAAATCAAGCCAAAGGGATTGTTGTTCGACATATTGCACATCTAATTCAAATTTTTCTTCCCAGGATAAATGATTCCGACCACTCACTTGGGCAAGTCCCGTCATACCAGGTTTTACTTCATGGCGACGCATTTGCTCAGGGGTATAGTGTTCCAAAAAATCTTTCATTTGAGGACGAGGACCCACAATACTCATATCCCCCTTTAGAACATTAATAAGCTGTGGCATTTCATCGAGGCTTGTAGAACGCAATTTATGCCCAAAAGGAGTAATGCGTTGATCGTCAGGTAAAGGATTTCCTTCTTTATCGGTTGCATTTAGCATAGACCTGAATTTAATCATTTTAAAGATTTTTGCATCTTTACCAGGTCGTTCCTGCAGAAAAAATATAGGTGAACCAATATTTTTACGAACTTTATAAGCGACCCAAAGAAAAATTGGACTCAACAGAGCTAATGCTGTTAAAGCTATTAGAAAATCAATTAAACGTTTCATTTATATAACCTTAATTATCCTTATGTAGTCCTCAAGAAAGTTACAAAATTAAAATTATTCAATGCTTATGAATGCAGCAATTTTTATGAAGATGCTCATATTCCACAACTTTTCTCTTAAAAAGTATTATATCTTGAAATAAGGTATTTTTGATGTAAATTTACTTAAATCATAGATATAAGCTTTTCAACTGTAACATCACGTAAATACTCAGCTTTTATTTTTTCTCTATTTTCCACACATAATTGCTGATATTTACCGCTTTCCTGAATCTGCTGAATTTCATCCTTCAAGGCCAGAATATTACAAGGGGGAATTAAAGACACATTCTGAAAATTTTCTAGTGTTTTTCCTGCTACTCCTACACCACCATATAATACATATTTTCCGGTAGATAAATATTCATATAATTTAGAAGGCATAGCAGTAGCAAATTCTGGAGTCAATTGTGCATATAAAACGTCAGATTGGGTATATATTTCTAAAAGCTCGTTAAACTGACGACGACCCAAGAAGTTCAAATTCTGCTGGTTAGGATTAGCTAATGTATGTATTCTTTCAAAATCAGTACCTGCACCTACAATGTTAAAGATAAAATCAGGTAATAATTTACTTACTTCAACCAAAGTTTCGAGGTCTTGGGCTAAACCTACATTACCAACATATGTAATCGTAAATTTGTTCGTAGTATTACACTTAATATTTTCTAATTTTTCAAAAATTGAAAGTGAGACCCCATTGGGTACCTTAATAATTGATTGTGAATCAGATTTATTTTTAGAAACATAATCAAACTCATGATCATTTGTGACACTAACAATATCGAATCTCTTTAAGTTGAGCAGTGCACTTTGTGTAAAAATCTTTTTAGCAGTTCTATTCACTAAAGATTTTTCATCTAAATATTCCCAGCTTAAATCACGAATATCTAAAATCTTAGTTTTTCCTGTTTTTAATAAAAAGCTTAAATGCAGTAAAAACATTGATGGAATCGTGATTAAATTAATGTCACAATTAAGCTCATTGGCTTTATTTAATGCCAGTGAAGCTATTTTCATTTCCAAAAAAGCACGTTTGATAAAAGAGGGAATCTTGGTATCAATAAATGGAATTTTAAAATGTGTGAAGTTTTCATTTTCCAATAAATTAAAACCTTCATTATCCATAGAAATCAATTTAACTTGATGTCCAGCTGCTATAAATGAATTTACAAAGCTTAACACACGATTTCTTGAAGCATTTTCATTTTCGAGACTATTGGCACTAATAATACATATATTTGACATTTTAAAAACCTGTATCTCTGCAAGAAATTGAAATTTCATAATTGTTTGATAATAAAATTATTTTTAAACAAACATTTGAAATTGATTTGCCAAACTCAGGATGCCAATAATCATCCTTAAATACAGTTTCAATCTCCCCTTTGAGTTGAATATCAATGATGTGATCATTTAATTCACATACAAAATCGTGATTTGATTCTTTTTCTATTTTTACATCAGGATGAAAATGAATATATGAAATTGCAGAGTTAAATCGTCCTAGTAAATTATCTTTTAAAATAATCTGGTTATCTTGAAAATCTACAGTACGGTTATGAACCACCCCAGTTAAACTTTTATAAGATGCTGAAAAATTCAGGATTCTATTATCATTATAATGGATTGTATTTAATTTAGGACTTACCCTTCTGGCAACTCTAAAACCCGACCACACTTCACTGGAATTTTGCTGATCAATTTCGATTGTATTATGAGCGGACGTTCCGCGCTGGTATAGCCTTTCACCCCCTAAACCATATTGAGATATACCAGAATTTACTATAAATCTTGAATTCCAGATACTTAATTCAAAACTGAGAGTATCTGCATGCGCATGTCCTGGTTGATAACTTGGCCCAACTTCTGCAACATCCATAATAAATTTATAGGCTTCACGTTGGACAGCAATATAACCGCTTTCAGTCAAACTGACATCCGTCATATCTGTTGAGGCTACACTTATTTCTAAGTTTTCAGCATAATTTCGCAAATTTTCATAGGTGGATGCAATACCAAAGGCAGCATCATTAAAAAAGGAAATTTCGCCATCTGGATGAGATAAATGCTTAAGCCATTCAAGCATTTTAATAATTTTATTTTTTAAATGGCTAACATCAATTAAGTCATTAGCTGAATAACAAATAGCAATTAATTGGTAAATATCTAAAAGATCTTCCAAAAAAATTGCATGGTACATTGGTGTTAATTCAAAATTTGCACCATCAGACAGAACCTGTTCATCAATTTCTTTTTTATAAATTTTTAGCCCCAAGTTCAGCCATTTTTTCGATTCAGTAGTATCAAAATACAGTCCTGCAAAAATCAGCGCTTTTGCATTGGCAAATAAATGATTAGCCAAGATATGCCATTCAACGGTTTTAGATAAATGTTCAGCTTGTAAAGCCAAACTCTGGAGCTGAACCTCATTGAGTACATTTCCTTGCAATGACCATTTAACCCAATTCACGATTCTTAAAGAATTTGGATAAGGTTCCCAGGCATTACCTGAAGAATAGGGATTTGCATCAATCCATTTATGAATTAAATCATTATGCCAATCTTTACGCTCAATAGCATTTTCTGCGTTAAGATCGTCAAAATAATGTAAATTATAGAGCCATAATTTTTCTTGCTGATTGGTATTCCAATCTTGAGCGGTATTTAACTGACCGAGATGATTCAAAAATAAAAACTGGGAAGGGCTTAACATACTAATAGGCTTAGCTACTGTATTGTGCCAATTTCGGGCTACATTTCTAAGCTGAATGTTAAATACTGTTTGCTTCGTTTTTGGCTTAAGCAAAAGATAATGTAAACGATAGTATATTTGTATAAATTTTAAACACTTAACAGTGTTTATTAATCTTAATACTTTCATTTGGACTCTTCTATCAAATTCTCGATTGCATTAAATAAATCATCATTTTTCAAATTAAAAAGCTTTGTTCCAGCAGGCCTACAAACTACATCAGTCGCTAAGACTGGACAATCAAAAAATAACGACTCCTTCAAACTTACTGAATCGCCATCTGTTGTCGTTATGCGTAGAAAAACCAGTCCAAATTTAAATAGTGGCCAAATAGGAGTATTGTTTGTTAATAAAATGAAGTTGTTATACTTACTTTGCAAATTTTCTGACATCTTCCTGATTTTTAAACCAAATTCATCATTAGAGAATTCAGCAATTGCCATAACGAATATTAAATTTGGATGCTCATTCGCCAGTCTGTCATAAGCTTTTAATGTAAGTTCCAAGCTATAAATATCTTGTCCAGAAATATCTAAATTTGTTTTTGATGCACTAGCGATTACTAAATTTTTTTTTAAAAGATTACTTTTTAATTTATCTGGATAGATAGAATTAATAATATTCTCGGCTTCTTCAACATTAGGTGGAATAAATGCCTGTTCTATTTTAAAATTTAAATTATTATAAAAATTAATTTTTTTATAATTATCTTTTAAATGCGAGCTAACCAATACTATCTCTTTAGCATTTTTTAAAAATTTTAAACAAATATTTTTCTTAAAACCACCAAAATCTTCGATATGTCTAGACGTATTATGATCAATAAAATAAAAACCTTTGGTTTTACAAATTACCGCAATAAAAACAATTAAAAAGTTAAATGTACTAATATATATAAGATCTTTCTTAAAAAGAAAGATATATATAATTTTCCATAAAGTATTTAGGTTTGGTTCAATTACACAAACGTCATAATCTTTCTGAAGTAGGCCAACTTTTCTTTTATTAAATATAGTAACTCCACCTGTAGGTTCAGGTAATGTACCAATAAAATATAATTTTTCTTTCATTACATTACAATCCAAGTTCTTTTAAAAAAGTATTTACAGAATTAGAAATACTAATGGAACTAAAATTTTCTTGAAAAACTTCTAAAGCTTTTTCTTCATTTGCTTCAAATTTAATTTCTCGAATAGAATCTAAATTTTTATCATCAACAATATATCCAGCCTGTTCAATTAAATTTCTATAAGAAGTAATACCTTTAGTTGAAATTACATTAACTCCACATGATAAATACTCAGCGAGTTTAATTGGCGAAGCAACATTATTTACTACAATGTCATCCCTAATTAAAAAACCAAAAGAAGCAGCAGATAAGAAATTTTCTATTTCTTGCTTAGAAACTAATGATACTACTGATGTTACTTTCAATAATTTTTCTGTTGCTAGTTCTTCCAGTTTAGCCTGACATACTGTTAAATCATTAGTTGCAACTGAAAATTTAACTTCATTATTATGTTCAACAATTATATTCATCATTTTTATAATTGTTTCAAAATTTTGCCATTTTGACATACCACCAATATAACAATAATTTTCAGAATCACGCTTAATTTTAATATTCTGATTGAGATCAGAAATACATGGTATTACTATACTTTGCTTACTTGAAGTGAAAAATTTCTTTTCATAATAATCTTTCATATAGGGTGAAACATAAATGTAAAAATCACTTAATATTAGAGAAATATACTCTAAAAACCATAATATAAAAAAACGAAAATAGGATTTATTTTTTAAAAAACTTTCATGGGCGACAGCGCCTTGAACCCAAAAAATAATCTTTATTCTTTTCAATTTAACTAAAGCTTTATATTTCAAATATAAAACATGCCAAATGTTAGCACAAACAAAAATTTCATCATTATCATCTTTTAATGATAAGTAATTCTCTACTTCTTTCTTATGATAAATTTTTACCTTATTAATATCAAATAAGTCATAAATTCTATCATAAGCTTTTTCTACAGCTTTATTATTAAGATTAAGATATAAAAATTTCATCAAAATTTCCCAATATTAGTTTTTTTAACACCATTAATCAGCATTAATACTAAAAATATTAAAATACCACTATAGACTAAATTGAAATAAGCAACATTTATACTTCCCCTCAAAGAAACGAATATAAATCCACCTAATAGAACAGGTGCTATTGCTTGAGAAAAACTAAATTTTGACATTAAATAATAATATAATCTCATTATTGCTGCAAAAAATATAGCCAAGAATACTCCTAAAAATCCTAAATCAAAATATGCATATCCTATTAATGTAGGATGAATAGAGCCAAAATCAAAGTCACCATATCTCAACTGATATATTTTATAAGTTGCTGTTTTTTCTGGAAGAAATAATTCTCTATTTATAAATGGTGGTACAACTCCAACAGATATTAAAGCTAAACTAGAGGAACCTTCTGTAGTTAAATTAGGATCTATATCTCTGATATGAAAAGAATAATAAGCATCACCAATACTGATATCCCTGATCATCTTATTTACTAAAAACAATGTTTTATTATCTGTATAATAAATACCATAATCATCATTGGTAGCAATTTTAACAAATTGAGTTAAGCTGAGAACTAAAATTACATATATAAGAATTTTTTTAAATTCTATTATTTTTGCAGTAAATATATATGACATTATAAGTGCAACAGGTACTAGAATAAATAGAGTTCTAGATTGACTTAAAAAAGAAATTATTAATATAGGAATACAAAAAATAAAGCCTAAAAAATATTTTTTATTATTAAATAAATTATATGCAACTATAGCACCAATCGGCAATAAAATATATGAATTTTTAGCCGTTTTACTTATATCTAACCCTTCTTTTTGATTAGAAATAAAATTAAAACCCTCTTGAAACAAGAAAACACATGGTGTTATAGCCAACAAAAATAAAATGATTAGCTGAATATAGTTGTAATCGTAACTTTTTCTATACTCAACTCTAAATATTTTTTTAAAAATAGTATCAAAAAAAATAAAAACAAAAGCAAAACCAAAAGTAAAAGTATTTATTTTAAGCAAAATTTCATTATTAACACCATCCCAATAACTTGGTGTATCTTCTAATATAATTGAGTTTAAACTTTCTAAACCACCAAAAAAAATTAAAAAACTATCGATTAATACGGGTACTGCACAAAAATATAAAAGTCCTCCCCAAAAAACAAAAACAAAATCTCTTGTTATCAGCTTTTTATAGAAAAATATTGAGCATACAAAAAAAATTATTAAAGAAAGTAAGACATTCAATAGTCCTAAAAAATCATCAGTCATTTAAAATTTCCTTTTCAGCATCAATTGAAAAGATATGAGGATTATATAAGCTATTCCTGTGGATATGAATATTGATTCAAATCCCATGTTATTTAACATTAGTATCCAATTTAACAAAATTACAAATATAGCCCATATTAAATTTATAAAAAAACCTATTCTTGCAAAATTTTGAGAAATCCAATATCCAGAAAAAGATGAATTCAATATATATAAAAACATTGAAAATATCATACAATAATATAGTGTATTTATATCTTCACTACCTTTTAATTTAGATATAAAAAATATAAAATCTTTTAAAAATATTAAAGATAAAGAGCAAATAATAGAAAATATTAAATAATATTTGAAGATTTTATTTAATCTTGACTTATCTTCATTAAATTTCTTAAGTGTAAATCCCACTATTACACTTGGAAAAAAAACTGCTATATTATATATTTGAAAAAACCATGAAAACTCACCTAATTTCTCATATGACAATCCATAGTATTTTCCTAAATTAATACAAATAAAATATACTGGAGCTACACATAATGCCGATAAAAATATCGGAAGAGAGTTTTTTTTCAAATATTGAATATTTTTTTTTGAAAGAATAAAAGCTAAAGATTCTTTTTTTATAAAAATCAATCCATCCGATTTATATAAATTTAAAGCTAATAAAATAAATCTATATAATAAGAGCGCAAATAAGGCACCCGCTATATTATATTTTTTTATAAAAAAATAAATAAGCGGAAGCATAATTATAAAACTGATAATTGCATTTACGGCCATGTTTTTATAATTTTTAGTAGCATACATTTTACCTTCAATTAAGGCTGATGCGCCCATAAAAAAAGATATAAAAATAGCCAAAATATAATATAAGTTATAATTAAAATATAAAAAGAATGAAGCTAATATAGAAAGTATGAGCAATATTAGAAAATGAGAGGCTAAAATAGCCTCTTTTTCTAAAGTACTTTTTATATTTGAAGAATATGCCTGATTAACTGATAAACTTCCACCACATATAAAAAATATACTTAAATTCGCAATTAACATAGTATAATAGGAAAACAGACCATAATCATGCTTATTCAACATAAGCAAACCTAAATAACTTGATAATAATATGCTAATTTTTGAAAATAGATTATATATTATAGAATAGACTAATCCTCCCACTACAGTTGAATTCCTTTAGTATTCACCGTATATGGGGATTCAATAGCTAAATCTTGTTTAAATTGTTTATGATCGACTAGAATTAAATGAATATCAGCATTATCTCTTTCATCTAAATCAATTAATTTCACATTAGCTGGTAATTTTGCCGGCAAATCAGAAATATTCGGCTCAATCGCTAAAATATTTAAGCCTTGTTCCGCTAATTTCTTTGTAATTTCTAAAGCAGGGCTTTCACGCAGGTCATCAATATCTGGTTTAAACGCCAGTCCATAACAGGCAACTGTTACATCTTGAATAGTTTTTTCCGGGTTTGCCTGTAAAAAATCTGCAATTTTAATTTTTACCTGATCAATCACCCATTCAGGTTTTGCATCATTCACTTCACGCGCAGTACGAATTAAACGCGCCTGTTCAGGAGTTCTTGCCACAATAAACCACGGATCAACCGCAATACAGTGCCCGCCCACACCCGGACCCGGCTGTAAAATATTGACACGCGGATGACGGTTTGCCAAAGCAATCAGCTCCCACACATTAATATCGAGCTTGTCACAAATCACCGATAATTCATTGGCAAAGGCAATGTTTACATCACGGAAAGAATTTTCAGTAAGCTTGCACATTTCGGCTGTACGTGCATTAGTTTCAATGCAACCGCCTTGCACAAATGTTTTATACAAATTACTTGCTGCTGTTGAACTCAGCTGATTCATACCGCCAATAATTCGGTCATTACTAATCAGTTCTTGCAAAACCTTGCCCGGCAATACACGTTCAGGACAGTGTGCAACTAGAATATCTGCTGCTTCACCTGCCTGCTCAGGGAATGTTAGGTCAGGACGTGCTTCAGCTAACCATGCCGCCATTTGTTCGGTTGCACCTACCGGTGAAGTTGACTCGAGAATAACTAAATTACCCGGTTTTAAATAAGGTGCTAACGCTTTAGAAGCTGCTTCAATATATTTAAGATCGGGCTGGTAATCATCTTTAAACGGTGTCGGTACAGCAACAATATAAGCATCTGCTTCAACCGGTTTTGTGCGTGCAGATAACATACCTTTTGCAACAACTACTTTCACCAAGGCATCCAAGTCCGGTTCAACAATATGTACTTTACCTTGGTTAATCATATCGACAGCATGCTGATTGACATCTACACCTGTAACTTTAATGCCATGTGCAGCAAAAGTCGCTGCTGTAGGTAAACCGATATACCCTAAGCCAATAACACAAATATGTTTAAATTGATTATTCATAATATTACTTAATTGCTCAGTTATTCTTTAAAAATTCAATAATTTGCTGACATGAAGTTCCGTCACCATAAGGGTTGTGGGCTTCTGCCATTTGTTGATACAGTTCGGTATTTACTAATAAATCCGTTACAGATTTTTCAATTAGGTCTGCATCCGTTCCTACCAGTTTAACCGTACCCGCCTCTACAGCTTCAGGACGTTCAGTGGTATCTCGCATAACCAATACCGGCTTGCCTAATGAAGGTGCTTCTTCCTGAATACCGCCAGAGTCGGTCAAAATTAAATAACTGCGATTCATTAAATATACAAATGGCAGATAATCCTGTGGTGCAATTAAATGAATATTTGAAATTCCAGATAGAAGCTCATTTACAGGCTTTTGCACATTTGGATTTAAATGCACTGGATATACAATCTGTACATCTGAATATTTTTGAGCAATATTTGCCAATGCCTGACAAATATTCAAGAAACCTTGACCAAAGTTTTCGCGACGGTGGCCGGTAACTAAAATCAATTTTTTGCTTTCATCTAAAAAGCTGAATTGGGCTTTAAAATCAGCGATAATTTTGTAATCAGTTTCTACTTTTTCTTTCACCTTTAATAAAGCATCAATTACAGTATTTCCTGTAATTGTTATATTTTCCGGATTAATATTTTCTTTTATTAAATTATTATAAGAGGACTGAGTCGGCGCAAAATGATAATTTGCCAATGCTCCCGTTAACTTACGGTTTGCTTCTTCCGGCCACGGCGAATAAATATCGCCAGTGCGTAATCCGGCTTCAACATGACCAATCTTCACCTTATGATAATAAGCAGCCAGGGATGCTGCAAATGTGGTTGCGGTGTCGCCATGCACCAGTACTACATCTGGTAACCATTCTTCAAAAACTGCTTCCAAACCCTTTAGAACACCAGAAGTCACATCGGAAAGCGTTTGGCCCGGTTTCATTAAGTTTAAATCAAAATCGGGAGTTAAATTAAATAGTTCAAGAACTTGATCCAACATTTGACGATGTTGGCCCGTTACACAAACCTTTGTTTCGAAGCTTTCATTATTTTCTTTTAACTGCAACGCCAAAGGCGCCATTTTAATTGCTTCGGGCCGTGTACCAAAAACAAGTAGAACTTTTTTCACGTAAAATCCCTATCTAAATTATAGTAAAAATAAGATTTAATTAAGGTCAACATTCTAGCAATATTAATGATTATTTTAAATAAAAGATTTTGTTTACTTTTTTTATCACGACTTTATTTATGGGACTACGGGACTAAAAAATATAATGATGCCCAGCACTAAAATAACCGCATTCATAGTTAGCGATTAAAACCAGCAACATATTTATTTAATAACGTATATAGCAATTTTGTTTCAGCATTTTCTCTGCTAAGCATATTTAAATGATCAAAAACGCTTAAAATCTCTTGCCATGAATAATATTTTTCATATGACTTTAAAATCCGTTCATGTTCAGTCTTCTCTACATTTTCCTGATCAATCAGCAATTCTTCATACAACTTCTCACCAGGACGAAGTCCAGTAAACTGAATCTCGATATCACCCAGGCCATTTTCATCAATAGGACGAAAACCGCTTAAGCGAATCATCTGTTTGGCCAAATCGACAATTTTTACCGGCTCACCCATATCCAATAAAAATACGTCACCGCCTGTACCCATCGCCCCTGCCTGAATTACCAGCTGGGCTGCTTCAGGAATGGTCATAAAGTAACGTGTCACTTCCGGATGCGTCACCGTGACAGGTCCGCCTTGGGCAATCTGCTTTTTAAACAAGGGAACCACGGAACCCGAAGATCCCAATACATTGCCAAAACGCACTATACTGATTTGTGTTTGCGGTTTTGTTGCAGCCAAACCCTGACAGTATAGTTCTGCCATCCGTTTAGATGCCCCCATGACATTGGTCGGGCGCACCGCTTTATCGGTGGAAATTAAAACAAAAGTTTCCACCCCTTGCTTCACCGCTGCATCGACACTGCGTGCAGTACCAATTGAAGTATTATAAATGCCTTCAAACGGATTGGCTTCCACCAATGGCACATGTTTGTAGGCTGCGGCATGATAGACCGTTTGTACCTGATACTCGGCAATAATACGTTCTAATTTGGCCTGATTGGTGACAGAACCCAGAACAGGAACAACCTGGATACCCGAATTTTGCAGCTCACGGTCAATCGAATACAGCGCAAACTCTGACATTTCAAACAGAACCAATAGCTTGGGCTGATGTTTGACAATCTGGCGACACAGTTCCGAACCAATCGAGCCGCCTGCCCCGGTCACCATCACCACCTTATTTTTAATGTTTTTTTCTAGAAGTTCCGGCTTTGGCGGTACAGGGTCACGGCCCAGCAAGTCAATAATATCCACCTCACGGATATCGGAAACCTGCACCTGCCCCCCGACCAGTTGGGTCACGCCCGGCAATTCCATGATTTTGACATCAGCCAGCTCAAAGGATTCAATCATCTCTTTTTTACGCGCCCGGCTGACCGAGGGCATGGCCAGCAAGATTTCTTCAATATGAAATTTGCCTAATTTACCCAAGGCTTTTTTCGGCGCATAAATTTTTAAACCGCTGAGCGACTGACCGTGCAGCGAGGCTTTATCATCAATAAAACAAATCGGCAGATAATCATCAGATCGATGCAAGGCAGCCGCAATCTGTTGGCCCGCAAGCCCGGCGCCATAAATGGCGACCCGCTTACGGTTCTGTTTTTTGGCAAAAGTACGCAGCGTGGCATAACGAATCACCGCGCGGCTCCACCACATATAAGAGAACAGCACAAAGCCGTACATGAGTGGAATACTCATAGGAATAAATGCCAAGTTAAGTTTTTTTATGGCATATAAACCCACAATCTGGATAAAGGTCGCAATGGATAGACGCAGCAAATAGTCTTCGTTAAAGGAGCGGACAATGGCGCTATAAATACCCAATAAGGTAAAAACCAGAACACCAAAAACGCCGACATAGACATACCAGAAATCAAGCCCCTGCATGACTGCAACGTTTGGCGTTGCCAAACGGATGGCATAGACCAGCCACATGATCACAGGCAAAACACAGATATCCATTGCCACCAACACGATTTGTTTTTGGCGACGCGGCAAAGATGCTAAATATCGGATGATGTCTTTCACTAAGGGCTCTAAATCGGTAAAAGTCAGAAAACTGAATGGCGCATATTATACGCCCATTCCGCTTTAAATATCTGCCATCACCGTCTGAATTGCAGTTATGGTTTTTTGCATGCTCTGTTCAGACAAGGTTGGATGGACCAGGAACATCAGGCTGCTTTCACCCAAAGCTTGCGCATTGTGCAAACGCTGTTCAGGACGCCAAGGCGTATGCTCAAAGGCTTTTTCCAGATACACCTCTGAACATGAACCGCTAAAACATGGTACGTTCAGCGCATTAATTTCTGCCATGATGCGGTCGCGTGACCAGCCTTCTGGCAAGGCATCGACATTGACTTGCACATAACATTTATAGGCAGCATGCACATAATCACTGGATGGTTTTGCCACGGTAAAATATGGGCTATTTTCAAATGCTGCCTGAATACGTGCCATATTTTTATTACGTTTTTCTGTCCAGGCCGGCATTTCCAGCAATTGCAAACGTCCAATCACCGCCTGCATTTCCATCATGCGCCAGTTGGTGCCAAATGAATCATGCAACCAGCGAAAACCTGGTGGATGTTGCCTGTTATACACACTGTCAAAATTTTTGCCGTGATCCTTATACGACCACATCTTTTTCCACAATGTTTCATCATTGGTGGTGACCATACCGCCTTCACCACCGGTGCTCATGATCTTGTCCTGACAGAAGGACCAGGCGCCAATATGACCGATGGAACCGGCAGATTTTCCTTTATACATCGCGCCATGCGCCTGGGCGCAGTCTTCAATTACATAGAGGCCTTTTTCCTCGGCCAATTGCATGATCGGGTCCATATCGCACATCCAGCCGGCCAGATGCACGCAGATAATCGCTTTGGTCTTTGTGGTTAATACGGCTTCAATGCTACGGCGTGAAATGTTTTGCGAATCCAGTTCAACATCGGCAAAAACCGGATTGGCCCCGGCTGTCACAATTGAACTTGCCGAAGCCAAAAAGGTGCGTGAGGTGACAATCACATCATCACCCTGACCAATGCCCAGTGCTTTTAAAGCCAGATCCAGTGCTACGGTGCCATTCGCCACAGCCACGGCATAATCCGTCCCGGCAAATTGTGCAAATTCCTTTTCAAATTCACGACATTCCTGACCGGTCCAGTAATTCACTTTATTGGATAAAAGGACTTTTGAAACCGCATCTGCCTCTGCTTGCGTGAAACTTGGCCACGGCTCAAATGCACTGTTTAACATGGAATTTTCCTAGCTTTAAATTCTATCTGGATTCAACGATACGCGCCGGATTGCCCACCACGGTAACGCCAGCCGGCACACTTTTGGTCACCACGGCGCCCATACCGACAATCGCACCACGACCGATAACCAAAGGTTGATCGGGGCTGCCCTGCTTGATCATGGCACCGGCACCAATGTAGGCGTGGTCTTGAATATGAATATTGCCGTTGCATTTTACCCCTGGTGCAAAGGTAACGAAATCCCCAATCACGCAATCATGCTCGACATAGCTGTATAAATTGGCGTGGAAGCATTTTCCAATTTTAATATTCGAGGTAATAGTCACAAATGGACTCAAGGCTGCACCAGCTGCAATCTGGACATCATCCATCAGCACCACATTATCTGCCATAACCGACCAGAGCTGAATACCATCCGCTTCCAGGCGATTGGCGATTTTTTCACGCACCTGGCTATTGGCAATTGCAATCAGCACCTGTTTTTGCACAGCGGGTTCAACCAGAAAGCTGGCATAGTTCATGGCACGATGAGCATTGACCGTGGTGATGGCAGTCTGTGCATCATCAATAAAAACAATTTCAGATCGGTCCTGTTCACGGGCCAGTTGCTGCCGCGCCACCGGCATCAGGCTACGCCCACAGCCCGAAGCCCCATATATGGCATAGAGTTTAGTCATTTTTCTGTTCCGGTGTACCGGTAAATTTTGTCATGGTTGCCTCGCCTTCGGCACTGATGTCATCCTTGGCCAGCACTTTTTTTACGGTTTTCAGCATAATTTTAAAGTCCAGCCACAGCGACTGATTTTCCACATACCAGGTATCCAGCTTGAATTTTTCTTCCCAGCTGATGGCATTACGCCCATTGACCTGTGCATGTCCGGTCATGCCGGGACGCACATTATGGCGCTTGGCCTGCTGGCTATTGTATAAAGGCAGATATTCCATTAACAGTGGCCGTGGTCCAACGATACTCATCTCACCTTTAATCACATTCCACAGTTCCGGCATTTCATCCAGACTGCTTGAACGCAGCATTTGACCAAAGGGCGTTAAACGTTCACTGTCGGGTAATGGATTTCCGTTTTCATCCACCGCATCTTTCATGCTGCGAAACTTGATCATTTCAAAGGGTTTGCCATGCAGACCCGGACGCACCTGACGGAACAGCACCGGTGAGCCTAAATTTTTACGGACCTTATAGGCGACAAAAAAATAGACTGGAGACAGCAGCAGCAAGGCCGTGGAGGCAATCACGACATCCAGAACACGCTTTAACATTCATTTCACTCATTTTATATATTAAAGATCAGTCCAACGTCTATTCACCAATCCACCCGGATTGTTCATATGCAACACTTTTGCATAATTGCCCGCAGCGGTGGCACCTTCTGGAATATCTTTGGTGACGACACTGCCCGCGCCAATCGTTGCATTAGAGCCAATTTTAACCTGGTTCACAATACAGACCTGAGGACCAATATAAACATTATCACCGATTTCGGCAGCCTGACGTCCCCCATTCGCACCAATGGTACTAAATTGCGACAAATTTACATTATTCCCAATGATTGTTGAAGGATTGACTACCAATGGCCCACCATGACCGATATACAAGCCATAGCCAATCTTTGTGGTGATATGAATATCAATGCCGTATTGCTTTTTCTTGTAATAATAAATGGGATAGGCAAATTTTGCCCAAATGGATTTTGCGCTGGCGAGTCGCAACCAGACTGAAAAGTTAAAACCACGATTAAACAAATAGTTTTTTAAAAAGAGTTTAAAGCTGATCTTTCCGGTATAGCGATACAAGTCACTTTTAATGTATTTCACGATCATAAGACCATCTCTGAATTATTTATCCTGTCCAGCCAATTCATCTCGGTCATGGCTTAGCAATGATCTGCATTTCTGTCAGCATATGTCGGTTCACTTGATGCACATCATATTTATTGAGTGCCATTTCCCGTGAACGCTGTCCCATATAGGTAATCAGCTGGGGATCTTCAATAAAATACTGCATGCTTTGCACCAGATCATTGACCGATTTAACCGCCACCAGATAGCCATTTACGCCATTGCTCACCGTTTCACGGCAGCCCGGAGCATCGGTGGTAATAATGGCTCGTCCCATCGCCATGGCTTCCAGCACGGTACGCGGGGTTCCTTCCCGGTAAGAAGGCAATACATAGACCGAACTTGCCGCGATGGCCGGACGTACATCACTCAGTTTACCCCAATACTTCACGGTTTTTTCCTGTACCCAGGTATCCAGCTCAGCTTGCGAAATCGCAGAAGGATTGTCATCAATCCAGCCGACCAGATGAAATTCTGTTTCAGGATATTGGACCTTGATGATGCGGGCTGCTTCAGCATATTCGCGTACACCTTTATCACCGAGTAAACGGGCAATCAACAGGAATGAGGCTTTCACTTGTCCGTCTTCATTGAGCGGTAAAGGCATGAGCTCAAAATCCTGCACATTCACGCCTGAACCATTGACCACCACAGTCGGCTTGTTTGAATCAAGTAAATGCATCTGCTGGAACAGCTTTAAATCGTCAGGATTCTGGAAAAACACTTTATGGGCATGTTTTAAAGCCTGGGCATACAAGCCATGCACCAGTTTTTGAAAAAAGCTGCGTTTGCCCGATTCTATATTTTGAAAGGCATAACCCAGTCCGGTGATTAAGGCAAAACGCTGTGGTACCCGCGCCAGCCATGCCGCCAAAGTGCCATAAATCACCGGTTTAATGGTATAGCTCAGCACCATATCCGGCTGAATCTGACGGATCATCTGATACAGGGTTTGCAGCAGCTTAAGATCGGCCAGTGGATTGGTGCCTGCGCGCTGCATGGGAATGCCATGCACCTGATAGCCCAACTGCTGCAACTGCTTTAATTCATCGGGAAAATCCGTCAGGTCCGGTGCAAACACATGAATTTCATAACCCTGAGCATGAATCGCTTCTAACAGTTTGCCCCTAAAGTTCAAGGCTGAAGGTAGATAGCTACAAATCATCAAAAACTTCATGCACCTTGTCTCCACATGTCCAGATACTGCTGACTCACGCTTTCAATACTAAAATGTTGTTCCACCCGTGCACGGCTGGCTTGTTTCAACTGTAATTTTTCCGCCTGGCTGGAATGTACATAGTCCAAAATGGCATTGGCCAGCGCCTCCGGATCGCGTGGCGGCACAATGGCACCCAGCTCATCGACTATATATTTGGCATCGCCGACATCGGTACTGATACAGGGCAGACCGGATGCCATGGCTTCGACCAGCACATTGGGGAAGCCTTCGGTAATCGAGGTCATCAAAAAGGCATCCACCGACTGATAAAATGCCGGCATATCAGAAACCTGATCGAGCAAATGGACTTTATTTTTATCCAGTTGATATTGTTCGAATAAAGCTTTTACTTCGGGATTCTCTAAGCTTGCCCCACTGCCGGCAATTTTGAAAATAATCGGCTGATCTTTCAGTTTTGCCAGAGTCGCAAACAGATACGGATAGCCTTTTGCCGTATGATAACGTCCGGCAAAACCAATGCTGATCGGTTGATGCAGTTCAGAATTGGGCTGGAACTTGTCCAGAAACACGCCATTGGCAATCACCTGAGCATTGCTATTTTTCAGGCCAAAGCGTTGATGCTGTTGCAAGGATGAATGCGCGCAATAAATCACGCCTTGGGACTGCGCAGCGAGAACTTTACTCATGACCAGGGCGACTTTGGTACTCAGTGACTCTTCTTTGGGAGATGCCAGCGAATGATGAATGCCCCAAAAAATATCGGGTTTTGGGCTGAGACCGATGCAACTTAAACTGGTCAATACATTGGCATGGTACATCCAGCATTGCACTGTTTTTGGCGCGATGGACTTGAGTAAATGCCTCAATTTGGCAATCGTCCCCAGTGTATTCAGCCCATTCCAGCCCAATGCATGATGGCTTTGGCAACGCGCTAAAGTTTCGGCATACACCTCCGAAGTTTTCATCAATGCAATAATCACATGCGTATACTGATCCTGGGTCTGCTGAATCAGGCGTGCCAACATCATCTCTGCCCCGCCCACTCCGGCAAAGTTGGTAATCACATGTACCATGACTGGTTTCGGCTGATTCATGCGGAGGGCTCCATCAGCTGCAGATAACGCTGTTGCACGGTATGTTTATGGAATTGCAGACAATGTGCAGCCAGTTCAGTGTCATCATACGTGACATATTCACCGAAAATCGCCTGCTGCATTGCCACAGTCATGCCCGCCTGATCATTACATTCCACCAGCAAGCCAAATTTAGCATCCGCCAAAATTTCCTTTGGACCGCTGGGGCAATTGGTGCTCACCACTTTAATTTTCGAGGCCAAAGCCTGAATCAGCACCCCGGGCAAGCCTTCCCAGTTGGAACTCAAGACAAACAGCTCGGCATATTTAAAATAGGCATAGGGATTGGGATCAAAGCCGGGCAGGTCGACCACCTCAGCCAGCCCCAGTTCCAGGATGAGGGATTCAAACTCGGCACGCAGCTCCCCTTCACCCAGAATAATCAAGCGGGTTTCCGGGTGCTGTTGATACAAGGCATGAAAAGAACGAATCAGGAAGCCGAAATTTTTCGCTTCGGTTAAACGCCCGACTGCCAGAATGACTTTATGTGCAGGCTGGAAGAAACGATGCTGAACGGGCACTTGCAGTTTTTTAGCATAGGTCTCGTCAATCACCGGGTTATAGATGGTGACTAAATTGTTCTGGGCATAGGCATAATATTCACGAAAATCCTCCAGCACGCCATTGGACACACAGACCACCTGACTGGCGGATGGATAGGTCATTTTAACCAGGGTTTTCAGCAGCCACTTTGCCATGCCCTGCAATTTCATATTTTTGGAAGGTGTGGAAACCTCGCGCAGAATCAACCGGACCTGACTTTTGGCCAAACGTCTGGCCAGGGCTGCAATAATATTGCTATGGGTCTGGGTCGCCACCAGCACATCATAGTCCACCGCCTGCAACAGTTTTTTCAGTGGAAAAATGGCATTGGCAACACGGCCACAGCTTAGATCGATCAATTGAATCTGCGGATCAACCTCGGGCAGGAGTTTACCTTTTACCCCGCTGATGTCACAGACCACCACATCCACTTTGCGTCCCTGCTGGACCAGGTTATTGGCCAACTGAATCACGGTACGTTCTGCCCCACCACCCCCTAAGCTCGGCAAAAAAAACATGATTTTATTGAGCATAATAGTACCTGAAAATGGGAGAAATTAATGAACGTTTTTGGAGTCTTGCAGATCCATCGCACGTTGCACACGTTGCTGATAATCCTGGATGCCGGCGAGTTCAGAATCACTGGCACAACTGGCTTGAATCTTGGTCGCATAGTCCGCAAAACTTGAAACCACCTTGGCGGGCACACCAATCGCCACACTGTTATCCGGAATATCTTTGGTCACCACCGAACCGGCACCAATGACGACATTGGAACCAATCTTCACCCCCGGCATAACAATCGTATTGACCCCGATAAACACATGCGAACCAACCTGAATCGGAGCAAAGCGTTGATAGCGTTTGCCGTGCTGGTCTTTGACCAGACAGGTACTGCCATCATGAGTGATGAATTTTACCCCTGAGGTCACGGTGACGTCATCGCCAAGGCTGACCAGAAATGGCTCTGAACCCCAACTGCGAATATAAATCCGGCAGTTTTCCCCGACCGTTACCCCTTTACGGCGTGCATAAGCCACGCTGCCCTTCGCGAAAAAATAAGCGAGATCAAACAGCTGTCGAAAAGCAGAAACCATAAATGCCATACGTATGACCTGAGTAGAAGGACCTAAATTGGAAAGGAGAAAAATTAGTGCAATATTTTACGCTGAAAATGACTTAAACGATATGGATACGCCATCACACCGATTTGATTTTTTTAGCCGGAATCCCGACATAAACACCGGACTCAGGCAAAGGTTTGGAGACCAAACTACAGGCACCAATGACGCTGTCATTGGGGATCACGACGCCATCCAGAACCGTCACCCGGGCACCCAGCCAGATATTTTCCCCCAGGCTGACCCCCTGCTTGGTAATCTGGTCTTTCACCAAGATATCCGGATCATCAAATTTATGGTTACTGGCAATAATGATACTTTGCGTGCCAATACGGGTATTGTCGCCAATGCTGACTCCACCACAGCCATTGATAAATGACTTGGAATTGATGCTGACATCCTGACCAATACTGATATTGCCACCAAAACATTTGATATAACAACTTTCACCAATAAAGCTGTTGTCGGCAATGCTGAGCGTTGCGCCTGGTTCCACAATCAGGCTGACCTGATCGCCGATATAGACATTTTTACCCATACGCACCTGACCTGCAATTTCAAGCGTAGTGCCTTTGCCAAAATATTTAAACCGGGTAGCAAAGGCCTGATTATAAACAACCTTGCGGCATTGTGCAGTGAACCAGTTCATGAGTTTTAAAGCTTTAAAAAACATCACTTTTTGCTACTCCACACAGAGAATAAAATGGCAAAGTTATAAAAAATCAAGGCAACCGGTACGGCAAGCAGCATATAGATTTTATCTTCTACCAGTAGATACAGGCCGAAAAATAAAACGAATTTAATCAATAACTCAATAATCTGCAATCTAAACAGCACATGGCTACTACGCTGTGCAATCAGGAAGGCCGAACTGGGCGGATTACAAAAAATGGCCCAATAGCCCAAAGCCAAAATCTGGAAATAGGTAGAGATGCCGACCCAGTCTTGGCCAAATACCCATAAATACAGGGATTCTGGCAGCACAAAAAACACGGCAAACAGCGGCAAAGACAGCAGACTCAGCAGCACACTGCTTTTCAGGGCTTCCTGACTATTTTCCAGATGTTTAAATTTGCGGATAAAAAACTGGCGAATGGTTTGCGACATTAAATTAATCGGCACCCGCAAAGTCCGCTCCACAATGGCATAGAAGCCCATCGCCTGCACGCCGACAAAATGCGAGACCACATAATAAGGCAAGTTATGCGAAAAGCTGTTCAGCAAGGCATGTGGCGTATTGGAATAAATAAAATCCTGATAGTGCTTAAATGCCTGCCAACTGACCTGATAAAGCTGATTTTTTACAATATAAATCAGTACAAACAGCAGCATCAGCACTGAACTGACACTGTAACTGTTGACCAGACTGATGCTCATCAACAAAGGCAAGCCTAGCTGTACCAGCACCACAATCAGGCTACGCAAAATATTCAGTCCGGCACAGAAATATTCGGCATGTGCGGCAAATTTATAGTTATAGATAGTTTGAATCAGGGTATTGGCCAACACACCACTGCAAATGGCAGCGACCACAGCAACATCAAAAATAAAACTTAAGATGATAGCACTGACCGCTACAATACCTGTAGAGAACATCGCTCCTTCAAAGATCAGGCTTTTTTTGTCCTGCTCTTCCGCGACCAGTAAGGCTTGATCGAGACGCAAATTGGCAATGGTCGATAAAACGCTGACTACAGCCAATGCAATGCCATATTCACCAAAATCCTGAACCGAATAAAGGCGCGTTAAAAAAGGAAGTGCGATAAATGTGATTATCGCACCTACTAATAAACTCGACGTGATTAAGCCAATCGACTGATATTTGGCAAAAATACGTGCAATCATGTCAGATTTTTAACGTACCAGCGCATGGCCAGCTGAATACCGGCATTAATTCGAAACTCAGGTGCATAACCCAGGGCTTTCTCAATTTTGGCAATGCTGGCTTGGGAGTGACGTACATCTCCGGCACGGAAGTCACGGTACACCGCATCTTTCGTATAGTTCACGCCATTTTCAACCAGTGCAGCCTGAATCGCACGATACAAATCATTCAAGGTGGTACGGTCACCGACTGCGACGTTATAGACCTGATTTTTTGCGGTATCATCGGCTGTGGTCGCTGCCAGAATGTTGGCTTGCACCGTGTTATCGATAAAGCAGAAATCACGGCTGGTTTCGCCATCACCATTAATGAATACATCGTCACCGGCAATCATGGCTGCGGTCCATTTCGGAATCACCGCCGCATAGGCTCCGTTCGGATCCTGACGCTGGCCAAAGACATTAAAGTAGCGCAAACCAACCGCTTTAAAGCCATAAGTTTTAGCAAAAACATCGGCATAGAGCTCATTGACATATTTGGTCACGGCATAAGGCGACAAAGGCTTGCCAATGTTTTCTTCCACTTTCGGCAATGCTGGATGGTCACCATAGGTTGAGCTGCTGGCTGCATAGGTAAAGCTGGAGACTTTGGCATCACGCGCCGCAGTCAGCATGTTCAGGAAACCGCTGATATTGGTTTCATTGGTGGTGATCGGGTCGGCAATTGATCGTGGTACTGAGCCTAACGCAGCTTCATGCAAGACATAATCCACACCGGCACAGGCTTTTTGGCAATCTTCCAGATTGCGGATATCGCCTTCATAGAAGGTGAATTTCGCCCATTGCGCCGCACTGACCAATGACTGTACTTCATCTAAGTTATATTGATGACCGGTAGCGAAGTTATCCAGACCGACAACCGTTTGATCGAGTTTCAACAGTGTTTCTAACAGATTGGAGCCAATAAAACCGGCAACCCCCGTGACTAGCCAGATTTTAGGGCTCTGCTTTAATTGCTCGCATACTGTCTGATATTGGCTCATCTTTATAATATCCTTATCAATTATAAACGAAGATCAGATTCAGACTGTGCAAGTACATATTTCAAATCATATAAAACATGTTCTGCTTTGCCCAAGGCACGAATTTTCTCTACGCCCATCTCTTTAAACTGATGATGTGCCACCGCCAAAATGATGGCGTCATAGCTGTGGTCTGTTAATGTCGAAACAGGCTGAATCCCATATTCATGCTCGGCCTCGGCACAATCTACCCATGGATCATAAACATCTACATTCACGTGATATTCTTTCAGCTCATTGACAATGTCGATGATGCGGGTGTTACGGATATCGGGACAGTTTTCTTTAAAACTTAAGCCTAAAATCAGCACCTTGGCATCTTCCACCTGAATGCGTTTTTTCAGCATGCCTTTCACCAGCTGAGTCACCACATAGGCACCCATGCCATCATTCAGACGGCGGCCGGCCAAAATAATTTCAGGGTGATAACCAATCGCTTGTGCTTTATGGGTGAGATAATACGGATCCACCCCGATACAATGCCCACCGACCAGACCCGGACGGAACGGCAGGAAATTCCATTTCGTTCCCGCAGCCTCAAGCACCGCTTCAGTATCAATCCCCATTTTATTGAAAATCAAGGCCAGCTCGTTAATCAGCGCAATATTGACATCCCGCTGGGTATTTTCAATCACCTTTGCCGCTTCGGCCACTTTAATGCTGGTGGCTTTATGCGTGCCGGCTTCAATAATCAGGTTATAGACCTGATCAACAAAATCAGCGACTTCAGGCGTAGAACCTGAAGTGATTTTGAGAATATTGGTCACGCGGTGCAATTTGTCACCCGGATTAATACGCTCTGGACTATAACCGGCAAAGAAATCCTGATTAAATTTCAAGCCTGAAACTTTTTCCAGTTCAGGAATGCACACCTCTTCAGTGGCTCCCGGATAAACCGTTGACTCATAAACAACAATGTCGCCGTCTTTTAGTACTTTACCAATACTTTGTGAGGCTTTGACCAATGGCGTCAGATCGGGCTGTTTATATTCATCAATCGGGGTCGGCACCGTCACAATAAAGAAGTTGCAGTCTTTTAGATCTTCTAGATTTGCAGTATAGGTTAAATGAGTAGATTGTTTTAATTCTTCAGGCGAGACCTCTAAGGTATGGTCTTGACCACTTTTTAATTCATCAATACGCTTTTGATGAATATCAAAACCAACAACAGAAACCTGTTTTCCAAACTCTACAGCTAAGGGTAAACCTACATAACCTAGCCCAATAATTGCTATTTTCAGTTCAGAGAGTTGTAACATATAGAAGCCTATGCGATCGATGAATTCTTGATCATCGTGACGTTGTAAATAGCATTATAATATAACAGAAATTGCAGTAATTTTAATTGTAAAATATTGTCTTTAGAGGAGAGATCATTCAAACGGGCAATTTAAGTCAACCTTAAAATGAGGACTTATAAACGCGAAAAATATCATGCAATAAATAAATTTCATTTTCCCACAATTCCTTATTTAATGATAACCAAGTAGTATTTCCTCTCCTATACCTAACATCTTACGATTCAACAACATCTTAGACTAGGTAACAAAACATTAATGGTATAAAATAATAGGGTTCAAATTTATTTTTGGACGAATTAGACCTATATATTTAATTTAAAATTATTTTTATAAACAGGATTTCGAGTGAGTTATTACCGTTATAGCGTTATGTTTGCACTGAGTTTAGGAATGACTGGTTGTGCTATTACATCAGGTCTTCAAACTTATGACTTACCAAGCGAAGGAGTTTATCAAACGGATTTGGGCACTCAAGTCAATGTAATCAAACTCACCCAAGAATCGTTGTTTGCCGTGCAACCTGCTGAAATCAATATTCGTCAGGATTATGCCCATTTATTTAATACTTCCCATAAAAATTATAAATTGAGTCCTGGAGATATTCTTTCCATTTATCTTTGGGCCTATCCTGAAATTACTCCACCGACCAATACAATTAATAATGAACAAGCCGTTCAGGCCAACGGTTATCAAATTGACCAAAATGGCTATATCCAGTTTCCCATGATTGGACGTTATAAGGCCGCAGGAAAGTCATTGACTCAGGTCAATCAGGAGTTACGTAGCCAACTTTCCCATTATTTAAAAACCCCGGATGTGATTGCCCGGGTATTGTCTTATCAAGGTCAGCGTTTTTCCGTGCAAGGCAATGTGATGAAAGGTGGGCAATTTGCACTGAGTGATCAACCGGTAAGTGTGTATACAGCTTTAGGTATGGCGGGTGGGGTGAATACGCAACAAGGCGATAACACCTCGATTACGCTGGTCAGACAAGGTCGTAGCTATCAACTCAATAGTATTGAGCTGGAAAAAGCCGGACTGTCCTTACATAACCTGCTGCTCCAACCCAATGACACTTTATATGTCAATTCACGTGAAAACCAAAAAGTTTATGTGATGGGTGAATCGGGTAAAAACCAATCCCTGCCAATGCGCGATCAAGGCATGAGTTTAAGTGATGTTTTAGGTGAAAGTTTAGGTTTAAATCCGCTGTCTGCAAGTCGAAGTAAAATTTATGTCGTCCGTAGCAATGCTGTAGATACCTCCACAGAAGTGTATCAACTGGATTTAACCAGTATTGCCGATTTTGGTTTGGCCAATAAATTCAAAATGCGCAGCAATGATATTGTCTATGTCGATGCTTCAGGTTTAGCCCGCTGGCAACGTGTGGTCAAC
Organism: Acinetobacter sp. ANC 4216; assembly: GCF_004331195.1. Lineage (NCBI taxonomy): Bacteria > Pseudomonadati > Pseudomonadota > Gammaproteobacteria > Moraxellales > Moraxellaceae > Acinetobacter > Acinetobacter sp. ANC 4216. The sequence continues at coordinate 110,963 of NZ_SJOC01000006.1, forward strand.
CAAATTATTCCTTTCTCGAACGCACTTTATAATTTGGATCGCCTGGGGCAATAATGCAAATTCAGAATATTCTCGTGGTTTGTGTAGGCAATATCTGTCGTAGTCCGATGGCTGAATATTTCTTAAAACAGCAGTATCCACAACTGCATATTGAGTCTGCAGGTATTTCCGGTTTAACCGGTCATGCTGCAGATCAAAAAGCTACCCTGTGTATGCAGCGCCTAGGCATTGATATGAGCGCGCATATTGCCAAAAAGCTGAACGCCAATCTGATTAAAAAGGCCGATCTGATTTTAGTCATGAGTCAAAATCAGCAAAAGCATATAGAGCAGACCTGGCCTTTTGCGAAAGGAAAAACTTTTCGCTTAGGGCATTGGCAAGGCAAAAACGTTCCTGACCCTTACCAGCATGAGCAATTGGTCTTTGATGAAACCTGTCAGTTAATACAGGATTGTATTAGTGACTGGACACAACATATTTAACTTTTTGATAGCAAAATTATGAGCCAAAATACCAATACTGAAGATACTATTGATTTAAAAGAACTTTTATTTTCACTGATTGCGCAATGGAAACTTATTGCACTCTGCATCATTTTAAGTCTGGTTTCTGCACTGCTGTATTTAAAAACAACGCCGGATACCTATTCAGTGGATGCCCTGGTACAAGTAGAGGAAAGTAAGGGAACCTCTGCTGCTTTATTGGGTGATTTATCCAATATGATTGAGCAGAAGCAACCAGCTCAAGCTGAAATAGAACTGCTCAAATCACGGTTAGTACTTGGCTCTGTCATTAAAAACCTAAACCTGGATTTAAAGATTTCCGGGACAGAAAACAGTTTTTTTGATCGTTTATTACACCCCCATGATTATCAAACCCAATATCAAAACAAATCTGTTTTATTTAAGGATGATGCCCAGTCCTTTGAGGTTCGCAAGTTTGAAGTTCCACCTGACTATTTAGACAAAAATTTGCTGCTTAATTTTAATGACAATAAATTCACTCTAACAGATACAGCAACCCAGCAAGTGGTTTTTAGTGGCCCGATCAACCAGGAGAGCCAACACAGCTCAGCATCTGGGACCTGGAAAGTCGCCATTTATACTCAAGGCCAGCTAAAAGACAGCTACAACATTCAAAAAATGTCTTTACCCGCAGCCATGAGTTCAATCACAAATAACTATTCTGTGGCCGAAAAAGGCAAAATGACCGGCATCTTGGGTCTAAATTATCAAGGTCAGGACAAAGAACATATCACCAAAGTCCTTAACTCAATTCTGGTTGCCTATAGCCATCAAAACATTGAACGCCGTTCCGCTGAAACTGCACAAACACTTAAATTTCTTGAAGAACAGTTACCGGAATTAAAACAGCAGCTTGATGTGGCTGAACGAGAATTCAATAAATTCCGTCAACAATATAATACTGTTGATGTGACCAAAGAATCCGAACTGTATTTGACCCAGAGCATTCAGCTTGAAACCTCTAAAGCTGAACTGGAACAGAAACTGGCGGAAGCTTCTGCAAAATACACCAGTGAACATCCAGTGATGGAACAGATGAATGCTCAACTGGGCGCAATCAACAAGAAAATTGGCGAGTTGAATGGCACCTTAAAACAGCTGCCTGATTTGCAGCGCCGCTATTTGCAGCTTTACCGTGAAGTTGAAGTCAAACAGCAGCTTTATACCGCCCTGCTTAACTCATACCAGCAATTGCGTATTGCCAAAGCCGGTGAAATTGGCAATGTCCGGGTTGTGGATACTGCGGTATTACCAATTGAACCGATTAAGCCAAAGAAACTGCAAATTTTAATTTTGGCCATATTCTTGGGTGGTTTCCTGGGAACCTTACTGGCTTTATTTCGCAATATGATGCACTCCGGGATTAAAGATTCCGATCAAATTGAAAATGAACTGGATTTGCCGGTCTATGCCACTGTTCCACGTTCACCGATTCAAGAAAGTCGGATTAAGCTTCTGAAAAAGAAAAAGCATATTCCTATCTTAGCCATTAAAAATAGCGATGATATTGCGATTGAAAGCTTACGCAGTATGCGTACTGCCATTCATTTTGCTTTAAGCGAAGCCAAAAACAATATCATCATGATTTCCGGCCCTGCCCCTGAAGTGGGTAAATCTTTTATTTCAGCCAATTTAGCGACAATTTTGGCGCAAAGCAATAAACGGGTCTTAATTATTGATGGCGATATGCGTCGTGGTTATTTACACAAATATTTCAACCAGGACAATCAATCCGGTTTGGCTGAATATTTAAATGGTCAACAAGCACTTGAGAGTATTGTTAAATCCACTGAAGTTCCCCATCTGGATGTGATCACTCGTGGCAAAAGCCCAGCCAATCCTTCAGAGCTTTTAAGTTCGGCAAAATTTTCGGAACTTTTAGAGCAAATTTCACCCCGCTATGATCATGTTATTATTGATACCCCACCTGTACTGGCAGTAACAGACGGTATTATCATTTCACAATATGCGGGTGTGAATTTAGTTATTGCACGATATGCAAAATCGCAGATGAAAGAACTGGAGTTAACGATCAATCGTTTTGAACAGGTCAATGTGAAAGTGAATGGCTTTATTCTGAATGATATTCAACGTGGCTCGGGCGCTTATGGCTATGGATATGGCTATAACTATGCTTATAGTTATAAGGCTTCGAAAAATAATGATTAAATCTGTTTCATGAATATAATTTGAAGCGTTGTAGGCTAAAAGCCAGTGGAAATCACTGGCTTTTGTTTTTTATAATTATTTTTATAAAAATAAAAAACAGATATTTTATTGTATGAGAAATGTTTTATATATTCAGACTGTTATAGAATAGTTGGGTTGATAAGAATATATTGGGTTTCTATACACCACGATTCGCTCGAAACGTGCTGGATAGAAAAGTCTGCTAAAATTAATGCAACTTTTTTAATATAAAATGATTTTGGGAAAACCTATGAGTAAAGCCTTACCCATCGCTGTCGCTGTTCTTTTAGGCGGTGCTGCACTTGTACCTGTTTATTATGCAACTCAAAACCCGGCTACTGTGACATCAAAAGCATCAAAAAATGCCTCTGCTGTTGAAAAAATCAGTTATGCGCTCGGTTATGAAGTCGCACATCAAACCCCGCCTGAACTAGACATTAACAGCTTTGTTACAGGTGTGCGTGAAGGACATGCTCGTAATAAACCGGCTTATACAGAACAAGAACTTCAACAAGCCTATCAGCAGTTCCAGAAAGAGATGCAACAGAAACAGCTGGATCAAGCCAAAACAGCTCAATCCTCAAGTGACAATTTTCTGGCTGAAAATGCGAAAAAACCGGGTGTGAAAACCACGGCTTCAGGCTTGCAGTACAAAATCACCAAAGAAGGTACCGGTAAGCAGCCGACCGCAACTTCTGTTGTTACCGTTCATTACAAAGGCCAACTGGTCGATGGTAAGGTATTTGACAGCTCGATTGAACGTGGACAACCGATTGAATTCCCGCTCAATCAGGTCATTCCGGGTTGGACTGAAGGTCTACAACTGATGAAGGAAGGCGGTAAAGCTACCCTTTATATTCCTTCACAATTGGGCTACGGCGAACAAGGTGTTCCAGGCATGATTCCTGCCAATAGCACCCTGATTTTTGATGTTGAACTGATTAAAGTAAAATAAAAATTTTAAGGAGAGCTTTTGCTCTCCTTATTTATCTTGAGATAAGAAAATGAAAACATCTATAACACTCCTTTGTTTATGCATGTGTACCACGGCAAGTTTTGCAAAAACGGTGACCAATAGCAGCAGTTTAAAGGAACAGGTTGGTTACAGCTTCGGTTACTTAATGGGGCGTAGCAATGCTGACTCGTTTAAAGATTTAGACCTGGAGGCTTTCATTCTGGGTCTAAAGACAGCCACGCAGGGCGGTAAATCTGCCCTGACCGATGAAGAAATGGTTCGTGTTTTGAACCAGCATAAAAAACAGAGTGAAGCAAAACAACTGATTGAGTTAAAACAAAAGGCTGAAGCCAATGCCAAAATTGGGGCTGAATTTTTAGCTGTCAATGCAAAAAAAGAAGGTGTTCAAAGCACCAAATCCGGTTTGCAATATCAGATTTTAAAACAGGGTACAGGAAAATCACCGAAGGCCAATTCCGTGGTTAAAGTCAATTATGAAGGCCGGCTCATTGATGGAACCGTGTTTGACAGCTCAATCGCCCGGAACCAGCCAGCGGAATTTCAGGTCAGCCAGGTGATTCAAGGCTGGACGGAAGGCTTACAGCTGATGAAAGAAGGGGCCAAATACCGCTTTTTCATTCCGGCACAGCTTGGCTACGGTCAAATTGGTTCCGGCGATGTGATTGAACCGAATAGCACCTTGATTTTTGATGTCGAACTGCTTGAAGTATTGCCTAAATCCAGCAAGTAATCGATCAGCCCATGTTTCATGTAAAAATAGCGAGTGAGTTAACCTGAACCCCCCCCACAGTTAGGGCTGCTCGCCATTTTTAACATGGATGAAATGCATTAGACCATTTGCACTTCATGCTGGCAGAGGTCATTCTTTTGAAATCCTGCCGATCTATTTTCTCTTTTGCCACACCCTAGAAATAAGATTAACCCTATATTTATTCAACATTTAGATACATATCCTGGTTAATTAAAAGCATGTTTCAATTTATGCAGAATAGTTGCTGCCAAAACTGAACGATCTTGTACAATCATTAAAGAAAATTCATTTCTATCTTTTTAATTTAGACATTTTTTATTTATTACAAGGATCAAATCCATGGCTCTCAGCATTAAAACTCGCGAAATTCAGTACACCGCGCCAGACGGAACCCAGTTGATTGGATATTTTGCCGCACCTGAATCAGAGAAACCGCTCGCGGGCATTATTGTTGTGCCAGAATGGTGGGGACGAAACGATTACACCGAACAACGCGCGCGTGAGCTGGCCGAACATGGTTATGCTGCTTTTGCCATTGATATGTACGGGGATAAAAAAGTCACTACAGCTGTGCCTCAAGCCAGCGAATGGATGATGCAAACCTTTGAAGATCCGGAAACAATTGTGACTCGTGCGTCCGCAGGTTTGGCCACATTAGCTGCGCAAGAAGAAGTAAATGCAGATAAACTGGCAGCTATAGGCTTCTGTTATGGCGGCAAGGTGGTGCTGGATCTGGCACGTTCCGGTGCCGATTTAAAAGCGGTCGTGACCTTCCATGGCAACTTGACCCCGAAAACTCCTGCACAACCCGGACAGGTGAAAGCAGAAATTCTGGTGCTCCACGGAGAACTGGACAGCATGGTCAGCCTGGATGATGTAGCTCGCTTTAAAGAAGAGATGCATGCTGCTCAAGTCGAGCATGAAGTGATCATTTTTGAAGGCTCCAAACATGGCTTTAGCAACCCGCTTGCAGATGAGCGTGCCAAAGCCAATGGTATTGATCTGGGCTATAACGCAGCAGCTGAGCAGCAAGGCTTATCTGCTATGTATGAATTATTTAAAACGCGACTTGGTGAATAACAATGAAGGTAAAGATGGCCCTGCTATTTTTACCCATCCAGTGATGGATCATTTAGAGAGGATACAATAATGACGACAAACAATTGTGTATATTGCAATTTTGATGAATATGACATCATTGATAAGAATGATTTCGGTGTAATTTTGCCCGAGCCAAATGCTTTATCTCAAGGTCACTCGGTTATTGTTCCCCTGCGCCATGTCAGCTCTTTTTTTGATATCACCGACAAAGAACGTAAAAGTCTGATGTCCCTGCTTGAGCTTGCCCGTAATGAGTTGAAGCTACGTTATCATCCTGCCGGCTTTCATATTGGCTTTAATGATGGTGCGGTGTTTGGTCAGGCTGATGAACATCTGCATATTCACATCATTCCACGCTATGAAGGTCAGACATTGAAGCTTGATGAGCGTTGGGGCATGATCAGCGATTAAAAATGGATTGTGCGTTATCACTCAAAAAATGATGCTTCGGCATCATTTTTTTTGCTTCGGACAACGCCGCAGTACTGGGCAATTTTCGTTATACTATTCATCTATTCTCACGCTACGGTTCACATGTCACAGTTTTCTTTTGCCGATGCCCTGCTTTCCTGGTTTGACGTTCATGGCCGTCATGATTTGCCCTGGCAAATCGCGGATGATCCCTACAAGGTCTGGGTTTCTGAAATTATGTTGCAGCAAACTCAAGTGAAAACCGTGCTGCAATATTTCGAGCGTTTTATCGAACGCTTTCCGACGGTAGCAGATTTAGGACAGGCCAGTTGGGATGATGTAGCCCCGTATTGGGCAGGTCTGGGGTATTATGCCCGCGCCCGAAATTTGCATAAAGCGGCGGGAATGGTGGCTGGTCGAGGTCATTTTCCAGCGACATTAGAAGAATGGATTGAACTTCCCGGAATTGGCCCATCCACTGGCGGAGCACTGATGTCCCTCGGTTTGCGTCAGTACGGCGTGATTATGGATGGCAATGTCAAACGGGTATTGGCGCGTTTCTTTGCCATTGAAGATGACCTGTCCAAACCGGTGCATGAACGTGCCATGTGGCAACTGGCAGAACAGCTGTGCCCGGTTGAGCGCAATCATGACTATACCCAGGCAATTATGGATTTGGGAGCAACCATCTGTACGCCGAAAAAACCCTTGTGTTTATATTGCCCGATGCAGCAGCACTGCAAGGCCCATCAACAGGGACTGGAAACCGAGCTGCCGTTTAAAAAAGCCAAAAAACCTGTTCCGCTAAAATCAGCGCAAGTTTTGCTGATTCAGTCTGATGATCAATGGTTATGGCAACAACGCCCCAATAGCGGACTATGGGGCGGCTTGTGGTGCCTGCCCATTCTTGAAGATCCTGCCGAATTTGAACAACTGTGCCAATCTTTAGGTTTAAAAAAAGTGATTCAACGGGCGCAAATCACGCATAGTTTTACTCACTTTACCTGGCAACTGGAAGCTCTCTGCTTTGCAGTCGATCCTGACCAGCAGGAACATCTGGCGATCGAACTGAATGGCACATGGTTAGACCCCGAAACTGCAACAACCATGGGGCTGCCCACCGCAATGAAAAAATTGATCTCTGCAGTAAATTTATGAGATAGTCAGGCACTGTAGTTCGAATAATTTCATATAGATTAGAATGAAAAAAGGATGAACAGTGCTACGTTTTATTTCAACCTTATTGTTGGGTTTTAGCATTTTGTGGATTGCGGCATGTACCTCGACACCGCATAAACCATCTACTTCCCCCCTCCCCCCGGCTCAGGTGCAAAAGCTGAAAAGTATGCAGCTGAACGCGTCATTGCCTATTCCGGTAAAGAATATCAAAGCCAGACAGTTAAAGGATACCTGGGGAGCTTCGCGCAGTCATGGCCGCACCCACGAAGGCATTGATATTATGGCTCCACGTGGAACAAAAGTACTGAGTGCCACAGAAGGTCTCATTGCCGACTTACGCAATAACAATTTGGGTGGTAAAGTGGTTTGGATTCTGGGACCGGGTGGAACCTGGCATTACTATGCCCATCTTGATGAGCATAAACGCGGCCTAAGTGTCGGCGATTATGTCAAAAAAGGTGATCTGATTGGTTATGTCGGCAATACCGGCAATGCACGCCATACGGCACCGCATTTACACTATGGCATTTACCTTGAGGGTAAGGGTCGTGGTGTGGTCAATCCCTATCCTTATTTACGTTAATTTTTTAGGAACTATTCATGTCAGAAGCGTTGATCAATCGTTTGGTCGAATTTGCTGAATCAGGCAATCAACAAAAAATTGTGTTGGCGGGACAAACCCATCAAGGCTGGGTGATGGAAATTACCGAAGAAGCGCTTTTGATCAGCACCGGTTTTGCAGAAAAAACGGGTAAAGACATGTGGATTCAGTTCACTGACTTACCGCAAGCCGAACTGTATTACTGGGATAACCAGCACGATCAATGGACTGAATTTAAGCTATAAGTGCTTAAGGAGCATCAGAAATGTCGATTCAACGCTGTGGTTGGTGCTCAAATGATCCACTGTATATGGTCTACCATGATCATGAGTGGGGCAAAGCCAGTCATGATGAGGCGCATTTATTTGAAATGCTGTGCCTGGAAGGACAGCAGGCCGGTTTGTCTTGGATTACCGTGCTGAGAAAGCGTGAAACTTACCGTGAACATTTCTTTCAATTTCCGATTGCCAAGATCGCCCAGTTCAGTGATGCAGAGCTGGAAAATAAACTCCAGGATGCTGGCCTGATCCGGCACATCGGCAAGCTCAAAGCCATTCGTGACAATGCCATGGCCTGGCAGCATTTAAGCCAAGAACTAAAACCACAACAGAGCAATGTCAGCGACTGGTTATGGAGCTTTGTTGAATATCAAACCCTATACAATGATGTACCCAATTATCGTCAGGCACCGGCCCAAACCGACATCAGTCTTGCACTCTCAAAAGTTTTAAAAAAGAAAGGTTTTAAATTTGTTGGACCCACCACCTGTTATGCCTTTATGCAAGCGGTGGGTATGGTCGATGACCATGAAAACCATTGCTCTTTTAAAACAATTTCATCATTAAAATGATCAGGAAAGGATTTTGCCATGAGTAATAATATTATCCATGCTTATGCAGCCATGCAGGCAGGTGCAGCACTTGAACCCTATCAGTTTGATGCGGGAGAACTGCAGCCGCATCAGGTTGAAGTTAAAGTTGAATACTGCGGTTTATGCCATTCCGACATTTCAGTGATTAATAATGACTGGAAGTCTTCGGTTTATCCCGTGGTGGCCGGGCATGAAATTATCGGCACCATTGTACAGCTGGGTTCAGAAGCCAAAGGCCTGAAAGTGGGACAGCGCGTGGGCATCGGCTGGACAGCAGAAAGTTGCCAGTATTGCGATCCCTGCGTATCGGGTCAGCAAGTGCTGTGTAGCGGTGAAAAAAAAGCGACCATTGTAGGCCATGCCGGTGGATTTGCCGACAAGGTCCGTGCCGGCTGGCAATGGGTGATTCCCCTGCCCGAAGATCTGGATCCGGAAAGTGCCGGTCCGTTACTTTGTGGCGGCATAACCGTATTTGATCCGATTCTCAAACACCGGATTCAGGCTATACATCATGTAGGAGTAATCGGGATTGGCGGCTTAGGTCATATGGCAATCAAACTGCTAAAAGCTTGGGGCTGTGAAATTACCGCCTTTACTTCAAATTTGGACAAAACTGAAGAGCTGAAAGGCATGGGCGCTGACCATGTGGTGAATAGCCGTGACCTTCAGACCATTAAATCGCAACGCGGCAAGTTTGATTTATTACTCAGCACCGTCAACGTGACCTTGGACTGGCAGGCTTACCTTGCTACTCTTGCGCCAAACGGTACCGTGCATATGCTGGGGCTTCCCCTGGAGCCCATGCAGATCTCAGCCGGCACATTGATTGGCGGTGCAAAATCCGTGACCGGTTCTCCTACAGGCTCCCCTGCGGCACTACGCCAATTACTGAAGTTTGCAGCGCGTAAAAATATCGCACCGCAAATTGAAGTTTTTCCAATGTCACAGCTCAATCAAGCCATTGAACATCTCCATTCGGGTCAGGCCCGTTACCGGATTGTACTCAAAGCAGATTTCTAGTTCATTTTTCAATTTAATTTTCACTTAAATCCAATCTGCCAAGAGCTATAGCGCTTGGCAGATTTTTATTCATTCTGACAACTTGGTCTTTAAATCGCTTATAAATATACAGCCAGTTTTTGTGCCAGAAATTCGATAAATAAGCGCACCCTTTTCGGCAGATGTTCTTGTCGATAGTACACTGCATGGATGTTCTGATAATGCAGACGAATTTGGTCTTCAAATAAGGCCTTCAGGCGACCGGCCTGTAAATCATCTTCGACCAAAAAGCGCGACAAACAGGTTATTCCCAAGCCTTGTAGAGCCAGTTGCCGGACCGTTTCTCCATTGGAGGCTTTTATTTGGGGATGAACCGTCAAATCTTCACCATTCAACTGAACCGGCCAGGTATTTAAATGCGTCGGCTGACTAAAACCCAGTAAAGTATGCTGGGATAAATCCGCTGGAGATTGCGGTACTCCATATTGTTCCAGGTAAACAGGGCTCGCCACAATATACAGACGGCTGCGGCATAATAACTTGGCATGTAAACTTGAATCGTGCAGTTCTCCAAACCGGATCGCGACATCGGTTTTATGCTCCAGTAAATCAATCACCTGATCATGATTATTCAGTTCAATTTCGATGTTGGGATATTGCTGCATAAACTCCTGCATCAGCGGCACAATGACATGCAAGATAAAAGGGGTCGCAGAATCTATCCGAATCCGTCCCGAAGTATCGCTATCAGATTTCAGCAAGGCATCTTCAGCTTCGGCTAAATCGTTTAAAATTTTACGGGCTTTTTCCAGAAATAGTTGCCCTTCCTGGGTCAATTTCAACTTGCGTGTGGTACGTTCCAGCAAGGTCACATTGAGCTTATTCTCCAGACGTTGCAAAGCTCGACTCACCCCGGATGTGGTTTGTCCCAGACGCTCGGCTGCCATCACAATCGAGCCACTATCGACAATAGTCACAAAAGCGTGGAGTTCTTCAATGGTCGATTTCATCTTCCACTCATGTATTGATTATTCATCAATAATATTGTGCAAAGTAATGTATTCTTTAACAACAACAAACCTTTAAAATTACGTTTATCTTCAAAACTTAAAAATTGCATACATACAGCAATCCATCGCTTGCATTGGCATTCAATAGTTACGGTCCAGCCACCTTTGCCCTAGCTCACTGCTGTAAAGCAGGAGATGATCCATCCTGTTCATAAAATATTTAGAAAAAAGTCCGCACAATGCGGACTTTTAGTTTTTTAATTAGCGTAAAGCTTCAGGCAACAGCGGAATACTCGAGGGTTTGGCCAGTTCAGCTTTCATCTTCTGCAGCATCTGATAAGGTTGCTGCTGTACAAACATATTCACAAAGGTTAAAGGAATAGAACCTTCAGGGTTGGCATAACCATACGTGGAAACTTTGACTTTGTTATTGGCTAATTTCTGAAAAGTCCAATCGCCTTCATAATGGGTCAAACGTACATAATTCGGATTTTTGGCATACGCTTTATCAACCGCTTTATTTTTAATGGTGATCATGCCTTGAGCATCTTTCATCATTTTGCCTTGCACCACCAGATCACGATCTTTCAGCGGGAAAGGAAAATCCAGCACCATATACAATAAAAATTCGCCTTTTTTGTCATCCCGGGAAAGGACCTTGATACTGCCCATATACGGCACCCATTTCACCGCATGGTCGACATCCAGAATCAGACCAACGGCCTTTTCAAAAGGCGTATCGTAGGTGGTTTCAGCTTTATATAAAAATACCGGGTTCTGGCTGTTTTGATAGGTCCAGACCTTAATATTATTTTTGTTAATACTGAGTTTGGCATTATCCACAGGTTTAGCTTGCGCAGTAGCAAGCATTGCTACTGCACAGGCCATCAATATCACTTTTTTCATTCCATTGTGCTTCTTATTTTAATTTTGCTAGATATTGTTATAAATGATTTTAACGATTTTTTATACTTAAATATCGTTAAAACCCAGTACATCTTTCATGTCATATTTACGGGCTTCACGTCCCACTACCCAAGCTGCGGCACGAACAGCACCCGCGGCAAAGTTCATACGGTTGGTTGCTTTATGGGTAATTTCAACACGTTCGCCTTCGCCAATAAACATTACCGTATGTTCACCGACAATATCACCACCACGAATGGTTTCAAAACCAATGGTTTGGCGATCACGTGGACCAGTATGACCTTCACGGCCATACACTGCCACTTCTTTCAGATTGCGTCCCAAAGTATCAGCAATCGCTTCACCCATCATCAGTGCCGTACCTGATGGTGCATCGACTTTATGACGGTGATGCGCTTCAATCACTTCAATATCCACTGTGTCGCCAAACACTTTAGAAGCAAGTTCCAACAGCTTGATGGAAACGTTCACGCCAACCGAATAGTTTGCGGCATAAACTACAGGGGTTTGCGTTGCGCTGTCATCTAGAAATGCTTTTTGTTCGTCATTCATACCCGTAGTACCAATGACAATGGCCACGCCGGCTTCACGGCACAATTTCAAATGCTGTGCAGTCGCGACAGGTGCCGTGAAATCAATCACCACGTCACAGTCTTTTAATACGTCTTGTAAATTGCCAACAACCTTGACCCCAACTGGACCAATACCAGCAAGCTCGCCTGCATCTGCACCAATCAGGCTGCTTTCAGGGCGTTCAACTGCTGCTGCAAGCTGATAGCCGGCTTCTTTCACGGCTTGAATAAGGATGCGTCCCATACGACCGCCTGCACCTAATACACCAATGCGTGGAGCTGCTGACATAACATATTCCCAATGTTGATTCTAAATTGTTGTTACTATATCAAAACTCTGTACCGAGACTAAGTTTCAGCCTGAAATTTTTTATTTAAAAAAGAGAAACCGGTCATGACGAATGTTTATGCCAAAGCAAGATACAATGGCTCAACCCCGACTGGTTGCTGTATTGAAAGTTCAGCGTTAAAAATAAATGATTTTGCTGCTGATTTTCATCTCCCTGTAAACATCACTGCGCAGACTACGCGACACGAGTGATAAAAAGATGAATTATAAGGAGATCAGCATGCATTCGAAAAAAATCGCGTTAACCGTTTTTATGGCAACCATCGTCAGCACAGCGTGGGCAGAACCGGCAATCCAAGCGGGAGATACTTTGGAAAGCTTATCGCAAGTCAAAATAAATATTCGTACCCATAGCACTACACCGGCTCAAGCTGAAAATAATCCGGCAGTGACCAAGCAAGAACCGGCTAGCGAAGCAGTAACGCAATCGGTAGATGTCGAAGCGATTGACAAACCAATCGTCGAATAAGGGCTTAAATGGCTATAAAAAAGGGGGAATATCAATATCCCCCCTTTTTTTCAAACTGTGTCTGAAATCAATCAAACAGACCAAAGAACGATTTTTTCTTAGGCGATGATTTATTGTCATCACCATCCATCGTTTCTTGCAATTCTTTTAACAATTCACGTTGACGCGCAGTCAAGTTTACTGGTGTTTCGACCACTACGCGGCAGAGCAAGTCACCCTGCATGCTGGTACGTACCGGTTTAACCCCTTTACCACGCAGGCGGAACAGTTTTCCGGTTTGAGTTCCCTCAGGAATTTTCAGGCTGACACGGCCATCCAGGGTTGGAATCTGGATTTCTTTACCCAATGCAGCATCCGCAATAGATACCGGCACATCCATATACAGGTCTGCACCGTCACGCTGGAAGATGTCATGCTCGCGCACCACCACTTCTACGTATAAGTCACCGGATTGACCGTCACGAATCGCTTCACCTTTACCGCTTAAACGTACGCGGTCGCCGTTGTCCACCCCTGCAGGAATGGTCACTTCCAGGGTTTGCTGACGGTCTTTTACGCCTGAACCATGACAGGTATTACATGGGTTCTTGATGATTTTGCCTTGACCGCGACAGGTACTACAGGTTTGCTGAACAGAGAAGAAACCTTGCTGCATGCGCACTTGACCTGCACCATGACAGGTTTTACAGGTTTCAACATCGTTCGGGTTTTTAGAACCTTTACCGTCACAGGCCTCACACGGTGCCGGTGCAGTAAAAGTAATGGTTTTTTTCACGCCCTTGACCGCTTCTTCAAGCGTCAATTCCATTACATAGCGCAGGTCTGATCCGCGGCGTGCACGTTGCTGGCCACGGCCACCACCACCACCGAATGCGCCACCAAAGATGTCGCCAAACTGACTAAAGATGTCTTCTGCGCTGAAACCGCCACCGAAGCCACCACCACCCATGCCGCCTTCAAAAGCGTTATGCCCCATACGGTCATACATGCTGCGTTTTTCGCTATCCGATAAAATTTCATAAGCTTCAGCAGCTTCTTTAAATTTTTCTTCAGCTTCAGGGCTGTCCGGGTTACGGTCTGGATGATATTTCATCGCCAACTTACGGTAGGCTTTTTTAATTTCATCATCACTAGCGGTTTTAGCGACGCCCAAAACCTCATAATAATCACGTTTAGCCATGTCTGGCGATGCTCCTCACGGAATTTTATTTAATACTTAACTGTGGAGTGAAATTGGGGATGCAAACAAATTTTACAAGGGGACGATGGGAAAAAAATTTATCCAGATTAGAAAACGGCTTTATTTTTGAAAAACCGGGAAATTCCTTTCAGCCAGGCATTCAACAAAAATAAAAAGGCAATCAGGGCGAAAATCACGCCTGTAACAGTACAGCCTTTTACCCAGACTGCACTATCCCAATAAAAGAAAATCAGCGGAATAAACCAGAGGGCCGCAAAACACACCAGAATCATATAAATCACAATATTACGCATGATCCAGAGGGCTTGAGCCTGAAGCCAGACCTCCACTTCATTCACTTGTGTGACTTTGCGCGCAAACCAGTAAGCAAATATGCCGCTAATCACAGTAAACAAGGCCAAAAACATCAAGACATAGGAAATCGCAATAGAACGGCGAAGTCGGCTTAAGTTGTCTTGCTTCATGTGCGTTTTAACCCCATTTACCACATCTTTAGATTTTTAATATGCAGTAAATTGCTTTATAGAAATGTGTACGAATATTAGGTGCTACTATATTGAAATTTTCAATATTTCGCACCTGCTTATTGTCAAAAAATTACACCGTTTGGCTATTTTTTTTCACTTTAAACCATTGTGCATACAATGCCGGTAAAAAGAACAAGGTGAGAACCGTGGCCACAATCAAACCGCCCATAATGGCGACAGCCATCGGACCAAAGAAAATACTGCGTGATAATGGAATCATCGCCAGTACTGCGGCCAGGGCAGTCAGCACAATCGGCCGGCAACGACGTACGGTTGCCTCAATAATGGCATTCCAGGGATCATGTCCAGCCTGAATGTCCTGTTCAATCTGGTCAATCAGGATTAAAGAATTGCGCATGATCATGCCCGACAGGGCAATGGTTCCCAGCATCGCGACAAAACCAAAGGGTTTATTCAGCAACAACAGGAACAGGACCACCCCAATCAGGCCCAAAGGTGCCGTCAAAAACACAATAAACGCGCGGGACATACTTTTCAGCTGAATCATCAGCAAGGTCATCACCACCGCGAGGAAAAACGGCATACCGGCATTGACCGAGTTTTGTCCACGTGCCGACTCTTCGACCGTACCGCCCACTTCAACCAGATAACCGCCTGGCAATTCGGCACGCAGCTGATCCATTTTATCGGCCAGTTCCCCGACCACGGTTGCAGGCTGCAATTTGGTCCGTATATCGGCACGCACGGTAATGGTCGGCAAACGGTTACGATGCCAGATCAGGCCATCTTCAAATTTATATTCAATTTTGGCAATTTGCGCCAGAGGTACAGAACCGCCATTGGCCGTCGGTACGGCCAGACTGGATAAGGACTCTACATTGACCCGTTCGTTCCGATCTCCACGCAAACGGATTTCAATCAGTTCACGTTTTTCACGATACTGGTTAATCACGGCACCACTGATGGAGCTGTTCAGGAATTGCGACAAATCTAAAGTCGATACCCCCATTTGACGGGCGCGGTCCTGGTCAATCTTCAGCTGGATGACCTTGCTCGGTTCGCCCCAGTCCAGATGAACGTTGGTGGTGTTCGGATTCTCTGCAATGACGGCGGAAACCTTATGTGCCCACTGACGCACCAGATTCAGGTCTTCCCCGGAAACACGGTACTGCAAGGGATAACCGACAGGCGGACCATTTTCCAGCAGCGAGACCCGGGTACGCACATCTGGCAGCAATTTACGGATTTCCTGATCCAGAGATTTGCGGATTTCATCGCGGTCATCCAGGGACGAAGCCAAGACCACAAACTGGGCAAAACTGGCCTGTGGCAGCTGCTGGTCCAGCGGCAAGTAGAAACGGGTGGAACCCGTGCCGACATAGGCCACATAATTGTCGATGCCCTGTTTGGTCGACAGGAATTTTTCCACTTTCTTCACGGCATTTTCTGTGGCGGTGAGGGATGCACCTTCTTCCAGTTTTAAATCGACCAGAATTTCGGCACGGTTGGACGGCGGGAAAAATTGCTGCGGCACCAGTTTAAACATCAGCACCGACAGCACAAAAATTCCCACCGTGGTCGCAATCACGGTTTTACGGTAAGTAATACACTGACTCACCCAGCCTCTAAATTTTTGATAAAACTTGGTTTGATAAGGGTCATGATGCTCACCGGCATGATGCAGCACAGCTGGCGGTTCGGGTTGCCTGCGTAAGCGCGCCCATAAGCGCTGATACCACGGCGCTTTTTGCAGCAGGTCTTGATTAAAATCTGGCAGCAGTTTATCGCCCAGATAGGGGACAAAAAGCACCGCCGCAAACCATGACACCACCAGGGCAATCGTCACCACCTGGAAAATGGAACGGGTATATTCACCGGTACTGGACGCAGCAGTGGCAATCGGTAAAAAGCCGGCTGCGGTAATCAGGGTGCCGGTCAGCATTGGAAAAGCCGTGGTTTTCCAGGCAAAACCTGCCGCCTCCAGCCGGCTATAGCCCTGCTCCATTTTCACGGCCATCATTTCAATGGCAATAATGGCGTCGTCCACCAATAAACCGAGCGCCAGAATTAAAGCGCCCAGTGAAATTTTATGCAGCCCGACATCAAACAGATTCATGCCGGCAAAGGTCATGGCCAGCACCAGCGGAATGGAAAATGCCACCACCAGACCGGTACGGAAACCCAGTGAAAAGAAGCTGACCAGCAGGACAATAATCACTGCTTCTGCCAGCACTTTCATGAATTCATTCACGCTGCGTTTGACCGCAACCGGTTGATCGGACACTTTTTTCAGTTCCATCCCCAAGGGCAAAGATTTTTGCAGATGGGCAAATTCAGCCTCTAAATTTTTACCTAAAGCCAGAATGTCGCCACCTTTGCGCATGGATACGGCAATGCCAATCCCGTTTTCGCCCATAAAGCGCATGCGTGGCTGGGCCGGCTCGCTGAAACCGCGATAGATTTCGGCAACATCGCCCAGCTGAATGGTTTTTCCTGCCACCAAAAGCGGCATCTGCTTGAGTTCATCGACACTTTGCAGCTGGCCGCTGACCCGCATTTGAATGCGGTCGGTCCCGGTTTCAAAGAAACCGGCACTGGCTACGGTATTTTGCTGTTGCAGGGCTTGCTGAATCGCCGTGACCGGAATGCCGAGTTGAGCCGCCTTGGTATTGGACAGTTCAATCCAGATTTTCTGGTCTTGCAGCCCCACCAGATTAACCTTGCCGACATCCTTGACCCGTTGCAGTTGCAGTTGCAGACGGTCGGCATATTCCTTCAATATGGCATAGTCATAATCTTTGCCGGTCAGGACATAGATATTCCCGAAGGTATCACCAAATTCATCATTAAAAAACGGCCCTTGTACCCCACTCGGAAGTTGATGCTGGATGTCACCGATTTTTTTGCGCACCTGATACCAGACATCGGGAATCTGGTTTGAGCGCAGCGAATCCTTGGCAACAAACGTCACCAGTGACTCACCGGGACGCGAATAGGCCATGATGCGTTCGTAATTGCCGGTACTCATCAGTTCTTTTTCGATGCGATCCGTCACCTGCAAAGACACTTCCTGTGCGGTTGCGCCCGGCCAGTAAGTCTGGATCACCATCACCTTAAAGGTAAACGGCGGATCTTCACTTTGTGCCAGCTTGGAATAGGAAACAATGCCGACAATGCCGAGCAGCAGCATGAAATAAAGGATCAGGCCCTTATTTTTCAGTGCCCATTCCGACAGGTTAAAGTTCGTGCCTAAATTCATGATGCAGCTCCTGACTGGATGTTCACGGCACGGTTTTCCCGGTCAATCGGCTGGATTTTCTGTTTTTCACGCAATAAGTGCACACCGCCAATCACCACATAATCTTGCGGATTCAGACCGGACAATACCGGCACACTGTCACGGCCATAGGCCCCCAGGGTCACCGCCACCTTATGGATGGTCTGATCCGGTTTCACCACCCAGACATAGGCCTGCTGGCCATTGGCCGAAACACTGGACAACGGCACGCTAAGTACATTGTTTTGGCTATTGTTAAAAAATACCCGGGCACTCTGGCCCAGCTGAATGGCAGCGTTGCCTTCACGCAAGGCCACCTTGACACTAAAGGTCCGGGACTGATCGGCTGCCGGAGAAATTTCACGCACATAGCCTGCAAATTTATCTTCCGGCTTGGACCATAAGGTCACCCACGCTGCCTGACCGACTTTAATCTCTGAAATGGCCTGTTCCGGCACCCCGATCACCACTTCACGATCACCGGCAATCGCTATCTGATAAGCCGACTGTCCTGCAGCGACCACCTGCCCCACTTCAATATTACGTGCGGTAATCACGCCATTTTTATTGGCAATCAGCTGGTTATAACCGGTTTGGTTACTCGTAACCTGATAATTGGACTGCGCCTGTTTCAGCGCGGACATCGCTGATTTATACTGGTTATCTACCGCATCATATTGCGAACGGCTCACGGCATTCATCGGCAGCAGTTGCTGAAAGCGCTGCAGTTCATCTGCGGCAATTTTTGCTGCCGACTGGGCACTTTCTAGTTGAGCTTTTGCTGCATTAAGCTGCAGCTGGGCATCTTTCACATCCAGTTTTGCCAGTACTTGCCCCACTTTGACCTGATCGCCCACATCGACATAACGTTCGATAATCTGTCCGCCCACCCGGAAAGCCAAAGCCGTTTGCTGGCGTGCCTGCACATCTCCAGCATAGCTTTTCTGTTCATTATGAGTACTGTTCGGCTGAGTCACCATCACAAACGGGACCTGTTCTGTTTCGGTTGCCTCCGTGCTGCAGCCCAATAAAGTCACACTGCAAATAATCATCATGCTGGCCAGGGCGGTTTTTACTGCAATCTTTACTGTGCTCATGAAGTTCGCTCTTATCTCAAAATGTTTTTTAGGGCAAAATAAGCAATATCTTAAATTGATCATTTTTTAATTAATATACTGCCTGGTACAGTAATTATAATAATCAGGTCAAAGCAATGACCTTTTTCATTTTTTTGGAAAAAATTGTGCAAATAAATGTTGGTCGTCCCAAGGACTTAGAAAAACGTCAGCGTATTTTAAATGCGGCGAAAAGCTTATTTTTGAAGTGTGGTTATCAGGGTTCCAGCATGAACCAGATTGCCCAGGAAGCCGGTGTCACCAAACTGACGGTCTACAATCACTTTCAGGATAAAGCCAATTTATTTGTTTGTGCCATTGTTGCCACATGCGAAGAATTACTCAGTGCTCGCCCCTTAAACCTGCAAGCCGACAGTAATTTTTATCAAGAATTTGTGCATGCCTGTGAGCTGGCCCTCAATATCACCAATTTGCCAGAAGCCATCAAACTGGAACGCTTATTGGTGGAACTGGCGGCGGAACAAAATCCACTGGCACAGACATTTTATAATGCCTGCCATCTGCGTATGAATGCACTGTGGGAAAACTTTTTTCAGCAGGCTATAGAATTGGGCTTTATTCAGCCAGAAGCTTTAAAAAACCTGACCTTACTGATCCTTTCTTTACTGTTGGGCCTGCGCCATCATGAAGTGCTGCTTGGGGTCCGGGAAGTTCCAACTGCTGAAGAGAAACAGCAGATTATCCTGAACAGTATTGAAATCTTTATGCTGAAATATCAAAAAAAACCTTAAAATCTGTAATTCCATTTTCCTGACTGCACAAACAGCACCTCAATTGCCAGTTTTAGCAACAAAAGATACCGACTTTTGTCTGCCCCCTACTTGGAATGTCATCGAATCGGGGTATATTCAAAAGAGTAGCCTAGGAGAATGAAAAAAATGATTCAACAAATTGATGCTCCACTGCGTGAGGATGTACGCTTACTTGGGAACCTACTGGGAGAAACCCTCAAGGAACATGCAGGACAAGATTTGTTTAATCAGGTGGAGCAGATTCGTGCGCTGTCCAAAGGTGCACGTGATGGGCAGGTGGAAGCCGAAAAACAGCTTGAACAACTTTTTTTAAGTCTGGAAGATGATGAAATTCTTCCGCTCACCCGGGCATTCACCCACTTTCTGAATTTTGCCAATATTGCCGAACAGTACAATGTGGTGCGCAGTCGCCGTAAGAGTGAATTCGATGAAAATGCGCCTTCCCCTAATCCGCTTGATCATCTGTTCCAGAAGTTTAAAGATCACGAAATTTCAGCCGACACGCTATTCCAGCAAATCTGTGAACTGAAAATTGAACTGGTGTTGACTGCGCATCCGACTGAAGTCAGCCGTCGTACCTTAATTCAAAAATATGACGATATTAATGACTGTCTGTTTAAGTCTGATCAACAAAAACTGACCCCACGTGAACGCAAGGCCGTACTGGCAGAACTCAAACAGCTGATTTGTTCCGCCTGGCAGACTGATGAAATCCGCCAGCACCGCCCGACCCCAGTCGATGAAGCGAAATGGGGCTTTACCACTATTGAGCAAACCCTGTGGAATGCAGTTCCCAAGTTTATTCGTGAACTGGATGAAATGGTTGAAGATCACTGTGGCCAGCGTTTACCCCTAACCGTTGCACCGGTGCGTTTTGCCTCCTGGATGGGCGGTGACCGTGATGGCAACCCGAATGTTACGCATAACATTACCCAGGAAGTACTGTGGCTGTCGCGCTGGAAAGCGGCGGATTTATATCTGCGTGATATGGAAGACCTGCGCTGGGAACTGTCGATTCAGAATGCCAGTGATGAACTGTTACAGGCACTGGGTCATAACCACCCCGAACCCTACCGTGAATATCTGCGTGACACTCGCGAACGCCTTAAAGCCACCCGTCACTGGCTGGCGCAAAAACTGCAAGGGCAAGATGCCGATGATAGCCAGGTCATTAAAAGCAAAGATGAACTATTACAGCCTTTATTGCTGTGCTACCGTTCACTGATTGCCTGCAACCTGCCTGAAATTGCCAATGGCAAACTGCTGGACTTTATCCATCGCGTCAACTGCTTTGGCATTGAACTGCTGAAACTGGATATCCGTCAGGAATCCGGTCGCCATCGTCAGGCCATTTCTGCCATCACTGAATATCTGGGTCTGGGCAATTTTGAAACCTGGACCGAACAGGCACGCCAAAACTTCCTGTTGCAGGAATTGCAAAGCAAACGTCCGTTGTTGCCTAAACATCTGAATGAACCGAAACAAAGCCTGATTGAACATCCGGATGTGCAGGAAGTGTTTGCCACCATGCGCACGCTGGCTGAACAGCCGGAAGAAAGCCTGGGCGCATATATTATTTCCATGGCGGAATATCCGAGTGATGTACTCGCGGTCTTACTGCTGCAAAAAGAAGCCGGCATCAAGCATCCGCTGCGTGTGGTGCCATTATTTGAAACCCTGAAAGACCTGGACGGCGCAGCCGCAACCATGAACACCCTGTTTAATATGCATTGGTACAAACAGCATATTCAGGGCAAGCATGAGGTAATGATTGGCTATTCGGATTCTGCCAAAGATGCCGGATTCATGTCAGCCAACTGGGCGCAATACCGTGCGCAGGAAGAACTGACGGCTGTTGCAAAAAAACATGCCGTGCAACTCACACTGTTCCATGGGCGTGGCGGTTCGATCAGCCGGGGGGGCGCACCCACCCAGCAGGCGCTGTTTTCACAACCGCCAGGTTCGATTTCCGGTGCCATCCGCGTGACCGAACAGGGCGAAATGATCCGCTTCAAGTTTGGTCTGGAAGGCATTGCACTGCAAAACCTGGAAATTTATACCGCAGCCACATTAGAGGCAACCTTGTTGCCGCCACCGGTGCCTAAAGATGAATGGCGTCAGTTGATGCATACCATGACCGATTTATCGGTACAGGTCTACCGTCAAACCGTGCGTGAAAAT
This sequence comes from Acinetobacter sp. ANC 4216, assembly GCF_004331195.1. Lineage (NCBI taxonomy): Bacteria > Pseudomonadati > Pseudomonadota > Gammaproteobacteria > Moraxellales > Moraxellaceae > Acinetobacter > Acinetobacter sp. ANC 4216. The sequence goes on from NZ_SJOC01000006.1 coordinate 132,928, forward strand.
CCGCATTTTGTGAAATACCTGCGTACGGTTACACCTGAACTCGAATTGCAAATGCTGCCGCTCGGTTCACGGCCGGCCAAGCGCAAGGTCAGCGGCGGGATCGAATCTTTACGTGCCATTCCCTGGGTATTTGCCTGGACCCAAATCCGTTTGATGCTTCCGGCATGGCTGGGCACTGGAGCAGCCATTAACCAGATGATTGATCAGGGGCAAAAACAGCTGCTGGATGAGATGCTGCAACAATGGCCGTATTTCCAGACCCTGATTGACATGCTGGAAATGGTCCTTTCTAAAGCCGATAGCCATGTAGCACTCTATTACGAATCACATTTGACCGATGATGAAGATTTAAAAGTTCTCGGAAACGAACTGCGTCAACGCTTAAAAGATGCGGTACAAACCTTGCTGGCTCTGAAAGGTGAATCTCAACTGCTGAGTAGCAATGAAGTGCTGGACCAGTCTATGCGGGTACGCAAACCGTATTTATTGCCGCTGCATTTACTCCAGGCGGAACTGATGAAACGCCGCCGTCGCTATCTGGCAGAACGTCAGGCAGAACATACCCCAGTCGATCATGCCTTAATGGTAAGTATTGCCGGGATTGCGGCCGGACTGCGTAATACCGGTTAAATTCTGATTTTCCATAAAAAAAGCACATTTCCGCAATGTGCTTTTTTTTAACCTTATGGTCAAAAGCTTCCCATTATTTTTTATAAATAAAACAAAAAATATTTATGAATTGATCAAGACATCTTCATTCCTATTAACTGTTGATTTAGCATTATTTTTAAATAATTAAACTTTTACCATATGGTAAAAACACTTGAAAAGTCATGGCATTAGTTTAAACAAAATTTTGTTTCAATGATTAAATCTTCCAAAAAAGAAGCGTATGATGTGCACAATTTGTTTTTAGAGTGCTCAAAAAATGTCCAATTGGTTTCCCAAATGGCGCCCGTATGAAGGCAGCATCGATGCACGTCCTGTCGGTACCAATGAATATCTGCCACCTGCACAGAGTGTTGTATTAGGGGTACAACATGCCTTTGCCATGTTTGGTGCGACGGTACTTGCACCCTTCCTGATGGGTTTTGATCCGAACCTGGCCATTTTAATGTCAGGGATCTGTACCATTCTGTTTTTCCTGATGACCGGGGGACGTGTACCAAGTTATCTGGGGTCCAGCTTTGCCTTTATTGGGGTGGTGATTGCGGCAACAGGTTATGGCGCTTCGGGTACGGGCGCACCCAATGCCAATCTGGCCCTGGCTGCTGGCGGTATTATGGCCTGTGGTGTGCTGTATGCCATTTTTGGCTTTATTGTGATGGCTACCGGCACCAAATGGATTGAAAAACTCATGCCTCCTGTAGTGACCGGCGCTGTGGTTATGATCATTGGCCTGAATTTGGCACCGGTGACGGTTAAAGGCGTGGCGGGGAATAACTTCAATATGTGGATGTCACTGGTCACCGTGATGTGCATGGGCTCGATTGCAGTATTTACCAAAGGCCTGCTGCAACGTCTGCTGTTATTGATTGGTTTATTGCTGGCTTACCTGATTTATTACATTGTTTCCAATGTTATGGGACTTGGCACGCCAATTAATTTCGCTCCAATTCAGCAAGCAGCCTGGTTTGGTCTGCCAACTTTCCATTCGCCGGTATTTGATGCCAATGCCATGCTGATTATTGCGCCGATTGCCCTGATTTTAGTGGCTGAAAACCTGGGTCATATCAAGGCAGTAGGTGCCATGACCGGTGAAAACCTGGATCCACACATTGGCAAAGCCTTTGTTGCCGATGGTCTTGCAACCACTTTATCGGGTGGTGTCGGTGCGCCGGGGATGACCACTTATGGTGAAAATATTGGCGTGATGGCAGTGACTCGTGTCTATTCCACCATCATCTTTGTTTTTGCCGGTGTATTTGCAGTTTTCCTGGGACTTTCACCAAAATTTGGTGCCATTATCCATACCATTCCGACTGCCATCTTAACCGGTGCATCGATTGTGGTGTTCGGTTTAATTACCATTGCCGGGGCAAAAATCTGGATTGAAAACAAGGTGGATTTCTCTAAAAACAAAAACCTGATGGTGGCTGCGGTGACCATTATTTTAGGCACCGGTGACTTTGCCCTGCAATTTGGCAGCTTTAATCTGGGAGGTATTGGTACCGCTACGTTTGCTGCCTTAATCCTGAACTGGTTCTTTAGCTTGGGCGATAAATCATAAAGATAACTACACATTTTCAGGCAGCCGCAAGGCTGCTTTTTTTATGTTTGCGGCTGAGAAAATTTTAGTATGATGGTTCAAATTTCACTGAGCAGACTCAGCAGATGCGTCTCGACTTTTTTGATTTGCAACTTTTCCTGAATATTGTAGATACGGGTAGTTTGACCAAGGGTGCAGAGCGCTCCGCGATTTCCCTGCAAGCCGCCAGTGAGCGGATTAAAAAAATTGAACAGCAGTTTGCTGTGCATTTATTTACCCGACATGCTTCCGGAGTCAAGCTTACCCTTGCTGGACAGGTGTTTGCCTCGCAGGCGCAGATGTTGGTTCACCAGGCTCAACAATTGCAACAGCAGATGCTGCCCTTCGCTACAGGCGCGCAAAGTGCAATGACGCTGTGGTGTAATTCCTCGGCTCAAAGTGAATATCTTCCCCTGCTTTTACCCTCTTATTTGCTTGAAAACCCCAATATCCAGATTGAGCTAAAAGAAGCGGAAAGTAACGACATTATTCAGGCACTGGAAAATGGCAGCGCACAGCTCGGCTTGATTTCAGGTTTTTTTAATTCAAAAAAGTTACAAACCCTAGAGTTTTCCGATGATCCTCTGGTGCTGATTTGCCCCAAGGATCATGAACTGCAGCAGCAATCCGCCCTGCAATTAGCCGATGTGCTGAATTATCCCTTTGTCGGCCTGATGCAATATCATTCCTTGCAGCAATCAATCGAAACCCAAGCCAAATTACTGGGCTGTTCAATTCAGTACCGTTTACGCTTACCCAATTTTGCTGCGATTGCTCAGGTCGTTGCCAATGGCGTCGGGATTGCCATTATGCCGAAACGCGCAGCCAATCGTTTACAGTCAGTTTATTCTTTTCAGCAAATTGAACTGACTGGAGACTGGGCCAATCGCAAGCTGTTACTGGCAGCAAAAAACTTTGATACTTTGCCAATCGCTTATCAACATTTCAGTCAGTTTTTAGTTTCCCATACATCCAGATTGCCGAGTTAAAAACTTTTGCTCAGATGGCTTTATTGCTGACTTTAAAGCAGACCCAACTGATGCAGCACCATATAACCACCAAAAATGACCAGCCCGCAAAAGAATACTTTACGAAATTTTTGTTCGGGAATGCGATAGCGAATTTTGGTTCCCACCCACATTCCCACCAAGGCCGGAAGCAGGGCAATAAATGACATCTTATAGTCGATAGGAATATTTTCCACCGGATGCTGATGCAGAAATACAGCCAGACAAATCGTGGAGGTGGTAAATGCTAAACCCAGCGACTGCACCAGGTCATCACGTTTGAGATGCAACGATTGTAAGTAAGGCACCACAGGAATAACGACCACACCAGTAGCGACTGTGAGTGCCCCGCCCAAATATCCCATAATCGGAGATAACCATTTTTCATGCGCGGCCAGATTGGGCATGTTCTTGGCAAATAGACCGTACAAACCATACAAGGCCAGCATTCCACCGAGCAGCGCCTCACTCTGAAATTCTCCATGTCCTAGTGTAGGAAAAATACTCCAGATGGAACCAACCACAATGCCCAGCAACAACGGCCAAAAGCGACGAACCAGTTTCAGCACCTGACCTTCAGCAAACAGTTGCCAAAAATTGGTCACCATCGACGGTACGATCAACAAAGTGGCTGCTTGAAAGGGACTGATAAAAATCGTCAGTAAGCCCATGGAAACCGCAGGCAAACCCAGTCCAATGGTGCCTTTAATTATGCCTGCAATGGCAAACACCCCAATCACAAAGCCAATCATATTCAACACCCGTTAAATTTTAAGCTGATCATAGGTGACTCAGAGCCCTTTAAAAATCACTATTTTCCAGAGTAAGCCTCAAGAAAAAGTTGAGGCTTTTCAGGCGAAGGAATGTTAAAAAAAAGCACTCTAAATATGACAAAATGTTAATTATTGATTAACAATTGAGCAATTAATTGCATGTTTACATAAAAATTCCATCAATTAATAACATATTATTAAGTTTTTCTTAACTGTATGATTTATGAACTATCTTGGGTTTATTTTTTGCCCTGATTGCAGCAAATTTAGCGCTTTTTTCAGCCTAAAACGGTCTTTTTTTAATCTAAAACGGGTGGATTTTCAAACAAAAGCTCTTTAAAGTACGCGCTTCGCATGAATGGGCTATGTAATAACATAGCATTTGTACCATTGAGAGAAAAAATATTCGGGTTTTAGTTCTGAAAATGCTGTCTATTTTTTCTAAAAGCAATTGAAGATAAGGTAGAGATTGAAGAATGATTTATGATGGACATCATAGCAATATGATTAACACTGCAGATCAGAATACTGCAGTAATCTCCCAAAATTTCCAGAAAAACCAGGCAGGTTCAGGCGCTAAAAATTCCAAAAATAAAGGCATTCCCTATCTGGATGTACGTAAATTCACACAGAAGTTACATAGCATGTCGTCAGCGACCAGTACCAAAAAATGTGCGCGAAGTATCCGGATTGCATTGCAGTCTGCGGGTGCCCGAATTTTGAATCATCCGGTGGCAGCGGCAGATTGGGGACATACCCTCCAGACCATTGGCTATAAAAAAATCAATCCATCTTTCGATAATCCGAAAGAAGGCGATATTTATATTATCCACAGAACCCAAAAGCACATTTATGGCCATATTGCTGCCTATACCGGCCGTCAATGGGTGTCTGATTTCAGGCAAAAAAGCCATGCTGTCTATAAGAATGATCAAGTTCGCTATACTTATTACCGCCTGGCGTAATAGATAGACTTCAGCCCTAAGACACCTTTTCAGGTGTCTTACTTTTTATAGACGTTAACAGGGTAAAATTAAGGACGAAATTCTCGCAATTCACGTTGAATAAAACGCTGGATCATTTCACGATATAAGTGTTCCACCAGATCCGGATCGGTGCCCAGGTCCAGTGCTTGTGCTCGTACTTTCTGAATGACCTGTTCTACCCGCTCAGGTGATTGTACGTCCTGTACAGTTCGCTTAAAACGCGCAGCCTGATCGACATAAAATTGACGGATGGCAATCATTTCAATGAGTGCGGTATCAATGGCATCAATCTGTGCACGGGCTTGTTCTAAAGACTCACATTTCTCTTTCTTCATCTTTGCTGTCATCATTTTCACTTTTATATTGGTCTTCTAAAACATTACTAAAAATACTTTCGATCATCCAGACCCGGTACAGGCTATTAAACACATAACTTTGGCCATCAATGCGCAGTTCGAGCACAGGAAAATCGGGCTGAGACTTCATTTCACAGAGTATGTCATTTTCTTTTAATTTGGCAGCAATATCTTCAGTGCTCAGTTCATTGATCTCTAAATCACGCTTGATCTGGTCAAAATGCGACCTGAATGACAGGTCTTTGCCTTTGGTCCAGACTGCTTGCAAAATGCTGTACATGGCTTCCACACGCTGCTCTTCAGGCACGCTATAAAACAGTTTCGCCATCTCATAAGTTGCTTGCTGGGTAGGACGACAAAACGGGGTAAATTTTACTTCGGTACGTTTGGACAAACGGGTCGCCAGCCCCCAGTCAAACAGGTCTCGTCCGTGATAAGATAGCGGGTAAACATTGAGGTGAATATTATAAAAATTAGCCAGCTCTTCTTTAATATAGGCCAATAATAGCCAGGAAATCGGATCTTCCAGGGCAATATACAAATCCAGTTCCGGATCCAGCGCCTGAATCTCGTTCAGTTCTTCTGCATCACTGATCAGATGTTCGCGCCATTCAATATGGTTAATCAGGAAGATGGGATTGTCGGTCAGCAATTTTTGTTGTTTTAGACGGCGGGTCAGACGCAGCAGATCATCCACCGCATGATATTTGCGTCCACCAAATTCAAAGTAACTGACCAGCACTTCGGCATCGTTAAAAATCCGTTCCGGAAAGTTTTGCGCTGGATGATGGCGGCTGGCCATGGCGTGCAAGGTACGTAATTTTCCATACTGTTTTTGCCACAGCATGTGGAACACGTCTTCAAGTAAATACAGGAAATCTTGGCCGCGTAACGGCGTATTGCGAAGGATGGTTTCTGCTTGAGTGATGGCCTCAAGCGGCGGTTGTTCTGGGGTTTCATGGAAACTAAAGCGATGCTGTTTGGACAGAATTTTGGCATCGTTCAGGCAGTAATTTTGCCACTCCATTTTTGACATGTTATTGGGAGGTTCTGCCGTTCGGCTGGAAATGATCACCTTTAAGGGTTTGATCTCATCACTCAAGATTTCTTCAAGTTCAGGTAACTGCTGTGCAGCCAGATAGCTATAGACATCATCCAGACGCAAGTGGATGGTTAAACCCTGCTCCGTAGATAATTCCACCTGACGGGTCGGCTTTTGGTAAAACCAACTCGATCGAAGTGGATCAAACCAACGGCGTAACAGTGACATGAGATCAGCCTCGAAAAAAAACCCTTGTGTGCTACAAGGGTTTATAACAATTTGTTAGGTAATGATCAATTATACATCTAAATTTAGATCGGTCACTGCCCCTTTTTCCGCACCTGTGGTCAATTTGGCAAACTTCGCCAAAGCACCATAGCGATAATTCGGTTCAGGCTTGACCCAGGCCGCTTTACGCGCCGCCAGTTCTTCATCGGAAATATGCAGCGTCATCTCACGGGTTTCGGCATTAATGGAAATTTTATCGCCATTTTTCACCAGACCAATCGGTCCGCCTTCATAGGCTTCAGGGGTCACATGACCAATTACAAAGCCATGACTGCCTCCTGAAAAACGGCCATCGGTGAGTAGTGCCACCGATTTTCCTAGTCCTTTACCAATAATGGCCGAGGTCGGTTTCAGCATTTCCGGCATACCGGGTCCGCCTTTCGGTCCTTCACCACGAATCACCACCACTTCACCTTCCTGCACTTCACCATCCAGAATACCGCGCATGGCACCAATTTCACCTTCAAACACGCGTGCCGGACCTTCAAAATACAGCCCTTCTTTACCGGTAATTTTTGCTACCGCACCGGTCGGTGACAGGTTGCCTTTTAGCACTACCAGATGCGAGTCTTTTTTAATCGGGGCATCAAAGGGCAGAATAATTTGCTGACCTTCCGGATAATCCTCGACATCCGCCAGGTTTTCCGCCAGGGTTTTACCGGTGACAGTCATACAGGAACCGTCCAGCATGCCGGCATCCAGCATGCGTTTCATCAGCGGCTGAATCCCGCCAATCGCAATCAGTTCCGACATCAGGTACTTACCGGATGGACGCACATCCGCCACCACCGGAATGTCCTTGCCAATGCGCACAAAATCATCCAGGGTCAGTTCCACCCCGGCCGTATGTGCCATGGCCAGTAAATGCAACACGCCATTGGTCGAACCACCCAGTGCAATCAACACTTTAATGGAATTTTCAAATGCCGCCTTGGTCATGATGTCACGCGGTTTAATGTCCAGACGTAACAGATTCATCACCGCTTCACCTGCACGCAGACAGTCGATTTTTTTCTCTTCAGATACCGCTTCCTGCGCCGATGAGCCCGGCAGGCTCATGCCAAGTGCTTCAATGGCGGATGCCATCGAGTTGGCGGTATACATGCCGCCACAGGAACCTGGACCCGGCAGTGCCACTTCTTCAATCTGCTTGACCTGAATTTCATTGATTTCACCCTTGGCATGCTGACCCACTGCCTCAAACACGGAAATCATGTCGGTATGGCCGGCACCCGGTTTAATGGTTCCGCCATAAATAAACAGGCCCGGACGGTTTAAACGTGCCAGTCCCATAATGCAGCCCGGCATGTTCTTGTCACAGCCGCCAATCGCAATCACCCCGTCATAGGCCTGACAACCCACCACCGCTTCAATGGAGTCGGCAATAATTTCACGGGACAGCAATGAGTATTTCATGCCTTCGGTACCATTCGAGATCCCGTCTGAAATGGTAATGGTATTGAAGATAATGCCCTTGCCATTTGCGGCATTCACGCCTTTTTCCACTTCACGCGCCAAGCCATCAATGTGCATATTGCACGGCGTGACATTGGCCCAAGTTGAGGCAATGCCAATAAAAGGACGGCTAAAGTCGGCATCTTTAAAACCGGTGGCACGCATCATGGAACGTGCCGGTGCATTTTCAATCCCTTCATAAACGGGTGCTGAATGTTCGCGGATATTGTCTTTACTCATTGGTTTCTTCCTTGGCGATGACCGATTTTCAGCTTCAGTCTTTGGCAATTTATTCTAAGATCATTGTATAGAAATACCACTCGTGAAGAAAACATATACTCCAGATAAACTCATATCAGATTGAATATTCAAGAACTTAAAATATTAATCGTGACAGGTGACAGGATGTCACCTGTTGTGCTGTGGTATAGGGATATACCATCAGCACAACAAAGGCTTTTTGTTACTTTTGAGCCTTCAAAAGTAAAACATCGTCTACGCAATGCTATTGCAAGAGCACAAAGTAAAATGCGACCGTGCTATTTTCAATAATCAATAAAAAAGCACCCCATCTGGAGTGCTTTCTAAAATTTGTAAAAACTACAAATTAAATTTCACGTACTGCACCTTTCGCCGCACTGGTAGTATGCATGGCATAGGCTTTCAGGGCTTTGGAAATTTTACGTGGACGCTCTTCCACTGGGTGCCAGCCTTTGGCTTCTTGCGCTTCACGGCGAGCGGCCATGGTGGCTTCATCTACAGCCAGGTTGATGGTACGGTTTGGAATATCGATTTCGATTAAATCGCCATCTTCAACCAGACCAATGGCACCGCCTTCAGCCGCTTCAGGTGAAACGTGACCAATCGACAAACCTGAAGAACCGCCAGAGAAACGACCATCAGTTAAAAGCGCACACTCCTTACCTAGACCTTTCGATTTCAGGTAGCTGGTTGGGTACAGCATTTCCTGCATACCTGGACCACCACGTGGGCCTTCGTAGCGAATCACCACGACATCACCGGCTTTAATTTCGTTGCCCAGGATCGCCTCTACCGCAGAATCCTGGCTTTCAAACACACGTGCCGTACCATTGAATTTCAGAATCGAATCATCTACACCGGCAGTTTTGACGATACAGCCATCCAATGCGATGTTACCGTAAAGCACAGCCAGACCACCGTCTTTAGAGAAAGCGTGTTCTGCATTACGGATCACGCCATTTTCACGGTCACCATCTAAACGTGAGTAGTAACGGTCTTGCGAGAAAGCCGTTTGCGTTGGTACACCGCCCGGTGCTGAACGGAAGAACTGGTACACTTCTTCATTTTCAGTACGGATGATGTCCCATTTATCCAAAGCATCTTTCAGGGTTGCTTCATGGACTGTACCGACTGAGGTATCCAGCAAACCGGCACGGTCCAGCTCACCCAGAATAGACATAATGCCGCCGGCACGGTGCACATCTTCCATATGCACATCGTTTTTCGCCGGAGCAACTTTACACAGTACTGGCACTTTACGAGACAAACGGTCGATATCATCCATGGTGAAATCAACGCCTGCTTCATTGGCAGCTGCCAGCAAGTGCAGCACGGTATTGGTTGAACCACCCATGGCGATGTCCAGCGTCATGGCATTTTCATAGGATGCTTTGGTCACCATTGAACGTGGCAGTACGCTGTAATCGTCCTGTTCATAATGACGTTTAGCCAGCTCCACAATTAACGAGCCTGCACGTTCAAACAGTTTTTTACGGTTTGCGTGAGTTGCCAGTGTCGAACCATTACCCGGTAAAGACAGACCCAATGCTTCAGTCAAACAGTTCATTGAGTTGGCTGTGAACATGCCTGAACATGAACCACAGGTTGGGCAGGCAGAACGTTCGTATTCCGCGACTTCTTCGTCGGTATAGTTGTCATCTGCCGCCACGATCATCGCATCGATCAGGTCGATGGCTTTGTCGTTACCGCGGATTTTCACTTTACCCGCTTCCATTGGACCGCCCGACACGAATACCACTGGAATGTTCAAGCGCATCGCAGCCATCAGCATTCCCGGAGTGATTTTGTCACAGTTGGAAATACACACCATGGCATCGGCACAGTGCGCACTGACCATGTATTCAACCGAGTCAGCAATCAGGTCACGTGAAGGCAGTGAATACAGCATACCGTCATGACCCATCGCGATACCGTCATCGACGGCAATGGTGTTGAATTCTTTGGCCACACCGCCTGACGCTTCAATTTGACGAGCCACGAGTTGACCAAGGTCTTTTAAATGAACGTGACCTGGAACAAATTGCGTGAATGAGTTGACGACGGCAATAATCGGTTTACCGAAGTCTTCATCTTTCATCCCAGTTGCGCGCCATAAGCCACGCGCACCCGCCATGTTTCTTCCGTGTGTCGATGTTTTTGAACGATAGTCAGGCATTGTGTTATTCCAACAAAGTTTGTGCTTGAGTTGAATGAGCTCATTCACTCTGGCGAAATCTTACAGATCGAGAGCATGAAATCAGTCGAATTTCGAACCTATCATACACCAAGCCATTGTTTTTCAAGAGGGCATTTTCATCTTAGATATGGGCAGATGGGTCTATAAATTGAACTTCGTGATTTGACGACAAAAATCTTTAACTGAAATCTACTATACCGCCATCCCCGGCCAGACAATGCAAAACTTTCATGAATAATTTTTAAATTTTGCATAAGTTTTTTTTATAAAAATAGACTTCTTCCGTCTGTATTCAGACTCAATTTAGGTGAATAAATGCTTTTGCCTTATAATAGGCATCACGTTTATTTGGAAGCTTTTGTGTGAAAATCATCTTTGCGGGTACACCAGAATTTGCCGCCACTGCATTGGCTGCACTGCTTAAAACCGAACATGACATTGTTGCGGTCTATACTCAACCGGACCGCAAAGCTGGACGAGGACAAAAACTCACGGCTTCTGCTGTAAAGCAGCTGGCTTTAGCCAATAATATTCCGGTCTATCAGCCGCTTCATTTTAAATCTTCGACTGAAGAAGGCTTGGCCGCGCAAGCCGAACTGGCCGCGTTAAATGCCGACGTGATGGTGGTGGCAGCTTATGGCTTGATTCTGCCGCAAGTGGTTCTGGATACGCCTAAATATGGCTGCCTGAACATCCATGGTTCACTGTTGCCACGCTGGCGTGGTGCAGCGCCAATTCAGCGTGCCATTGCCACAGGCGATACTGAAACTGGCGTGACCATTATGAAAATGGCGGCGGGTCTGGACACCGGCGACATGATGTTTAAAACCATCTGCCCGATTGAAGCCAGCGACACCTCTGCAACGTTGCATGACAAACTGGCCGAACAGGGTGCAAGCGCAATTGCAGCTGTTTTAGCATCGGAAGAAAAACTGCAACACTACCTGGCGACCCGTGAAGTGCAAGACGAAGCTTTGACTGTCTATGCGCACAAGCTCAGCAAGGCCGAAGCAGAAATTGACTGGTCTATGGATGCCTTACAGGTTGACCGCAATATCCGTGCCTTCAATCCGTGGCCGGTGGCATTTATCATCCTCGACGAGAAAAACAACTTGCGGGTATGGAATTCCAAGTTATCTCATGCCACTGCGGAAAATGCGCAACCGGGTGAGATCCTTGCTATTGATAAAGATGGCGTCCATGTTGCCTGTGCAAATAACACGGTCATCACGCTGACTGCTTTACAATGGCCGGGCGCTAAACCGCTTAACCCTGTACAAATTTTACAAACCCAAAAACTGACTATTGGACAAATTTTATAATGAAGCAATCTCCCAACGCCTCTACCCGAGATCTCAATTTACGTGCTCAGGTGGTGAAGACGTTATTGGCTGTCCAAAATGGTCAATCGCTGCAATCTGTGCTCGCGCAGCAGATGAACATCGTGTCAGACAAAGATCGTGCTTTGTTCCATGAATTGGTACTGGGTTGTTTACGTCAATGGCATGCATTGAAACAACTGACTTTACCATTACTCTCTAAACCACTGGACAATCAAGTGGTTGAAACTTGTTTGTACCTTGGTTTATATCAATTGCTTTGTACACGTGTGGCTGCCCATGCGGCCATTTCAGAAACCGTTGAAGCGACCAAACAATTGGGCATGGAAAGTTTAAGTGGCGTGGTCAATGCCATTTTACGTCGTGCCACCCGTGAAACTGAGCAGTTCTATGACGTGCTTGAACAAGCAACGAATTTACCAAGCTGGTTGTCTAAACGTCTGAAAAAAGACTGGGGCGATCAATTTGCACAGCTCAGCTATGAGCTGAAACAGGTTGCGCCACTGACTTTACGCGTCAATACTCGCCAGGTTAGCCGGGATGAATATCTGGATATTCTGGAAGATGAAGGCATTGAGGCACATGCCTGCGAATGGTCAAATGTCGGTATCGTTCTGGATCAAAATCTACAGATTCCAAGTCTGCCGGGTTTTGAAGCGGGCGGCTTTTCAGTACAGGATGAGCATGCCCAGCTGTGTGCCACTTTATTGCCGAACTTGAATGGCAAAATGGTGATCGATGCCTGTGCGGCACCGGGCGGCAAAACTGCACACATTTTAGAAAAATATCAGCCGAAAAAACTGATTGCACTTGATCAGGATGAAAAGCGCTTAAAACGTGTGTCTGAAAATCTGGAACGTTTGGTTCTCGATGGCAAAAATGTCGAAATTGTCGCCGCAGATGCCGTGACGTGGACGGCCCCTGAACAAACCGATTGTATTGTGCTGGATGCACCCTGTTCAGCCATTGGCGTGATGCGTCGTCATCCCGATATCCGTTTACTGCGTCAATCGGGTGATATTGCCAAAACAGTCCAGCTGCAAAAACAGATTTTGGACAATATGTGGCAGCAACTCAAAGTCGGTGGCACCTTGCTTTACATCACCTGCTCCATTTTAAAAGCTGAAAATGAACAGCAAATGGTTGAATTCTTTGCTACGCATGCCGATGCCAAAGAAGTGAAAATTGAAGCCGATTGGGGCATTGAACAAATTCACGGTCGCCAATTATTGCCACAAGTGGGTCGTGGTGATGGATTCTTCTATTGCCGTATCCAGAAAACGGCTTAACCGATGTAATGAAAAGAGGTGGCTTAGAGCCACGTGTTTTTATTGGTGTGCCCCGTCCTGCCAGAAAGGTCATTGCACATGCGATCCAGACCTGGTCCTGCAAAATGGTGTGCACCTCTGATGCTGCATTTTAAAAATAAGAAAGCCATTATCATCAATGATAATGGCTTTCTTTTGTAACAGTATGAACTGAAGTCCTTGCAGATTTAAAGCGTGTGCTGATCTTTGACTTCTTCCAGCACTTCATCCAGTTCCTCAGGATGTTTCATCAAGTGCAGAATGGACAAGACCAGTCCGCCCCACAAAAACAGCATGGAAATAATCATCATCACGATTGCAGAAGTATTCATCTTTATTCTCCTAGCGGTCTTTGACGCGAGCCAAAATAAAAGCAATGACAGCACAGAAAATCACGCAGCCCCAGCCAAACAGCCACTGCATGCTTACACTATAATCACCATAGCCTTTTAATAACAAGTTATAAATGGTCATGGTTAAGGTGACCAACAGAATCAACGAGGTAATCACGGTCAGGGTAAAGTCCCAGCCTTTGCCCAAATGTACCGTTGAAATGGCATTGACGTGATTCCGGATTTCAGCCAGTGCCGAACGCTTGAACCAGGCAATACAGATAATCGACAGCAACGCACCGCCGATAATGCCGATGTTATTGATGAAATGGTCAATAATATCCACCAGTTTAATCGAGTTCACACTGGAGAATAAAACAATCGATACCAAGGCACTACCGCCACCAACAATAGTGACCGCTTTCTTACGGCCCCATTTCAGCTTGTCCATCATGGCAGAAATCGGAACTTCCAAAATACTCACCATCGATGAAATGCCAGCCACAAATAAGGACGAGAAGAACAAGATACCGAACAGGTCGGCACCCGCACCCAGGCTGGAAATAATTTTAGGGAATGCAATAAATGCCAGACCAATACCGCCACTCACCACATCCTGAACATTGCTGTTCGCAGCATAAGCCATAAAGCCCAGCGCAGAGAAAATCCCGATACCGGCCAAAATTTCCGTAGAGGCATTAGCAAAGCCCACAATTAAACCCGAACCGGTTAAATTGGTTTTTGGCTTTAAGTAAGAAGCATAAGTCACCATGATCCCGAAACCGACGGACAGCGAGAAGAAGGTATGACCATAAGCAGCCAACCACACCTTGTAATCCATCATGGCAGACCAGTTTGGAGTGAAGAAGGCATTTAAGCCATCGACCGCTCCCGGTAAACGCAGTGCCTGAATCACCAGAATGGTGAATAAAACAAACAGTAATGGCATGAAAATCTTGTTGGAAAGTTCAACGCCCTTTTTCACCCCACCGTATAAAATGATTAAGGTGAGTGCCCAAATTCCTGCCAATGGCCAGAAAATATGGCTCACAAAACGCGGATCAAAACCGGTCGCTTCGCTGGTTTGTAAATAGGTTTTAAAGAAGAAACCTTCCGGATCATTGCCCCACATCTGACCTATGGAGAAGTACACGTAACTGCCTGCCCAGGTCAAAACGCTGGCATAATACAAACCAATAATGATACATACACTGACTTGCCACCATCCCAAGGTTTCACCGCCACGAAACAGTTTACGGTAGGCTTTTGGCGGTGAGCTATTACTTCTATGCCCTACAGCATAATCGAGGAATAACAGCGGTAGGCCTGCCGTAATTAAAGCAATCAAATAAGGAATAAGAAACGCGCCGCCGCCATTTTCATAAGCCACGTAGGGGAAACGCCAAATATTACCTAAACCGACAGCCGATCCGACAGCTGCAATAATAAAGCCGGATCGTGATGACCAGTTTTCACGAGAATCTGTCATAAAACACCTAAACCTTAGGTATCTTTAAATGCTGCTTGTTATCGGGTTTATATCGCAAGCACAAAAAGTACCCTTCAAAAATAATTCTTGTGTTTGATTTAGAGGTCACCTTTTGGGTGCAGTATTCTAAATGGCAAACAGATCAGTAAGGTTCAAATTTTGCTTAAAAATGTTGATCAATACTCATCCTTTATATGAACTTAACAATACTCACTTTTATAAAAATTTTCTGTAATTTATTTACCAAACATTTCATTTTTATAATCTGTTGAGTTTGAATGCTCATTTAATCGGCTGAATTTTAATCCTGCTTTATTATTCACCTATAAACTTCTGGGAATACATAAATTACATATAAAAACCTAAAGTTATCTTAAGATGATTCAATCTGCTTATTTATGGTTGTGAAATAACAATTTAAAAATTAAATGCCACATGCCTTTTTCAACTCGTATGCTAAAGATGAGAGATAAACATTCTGTAATTTTGAGAAACAACAACAATGCAATTTTTAAGCATTCAATATATGATGCGCTATAAATTGGGTCTCAACTCATGCTATTTAACTCACAAAAAGATTTTTCAAAATAACGGATTAAACAATGTCAGGATTCTCATGCGATCATTCAAAATTCTTTGTCTAGCCCTTGGACTGGGCGCGTTCAGTTCCACTCAAGCCGATGTTATTGCGGTCAAAGGCAATATCGATTACTGGCACTACAGCACCGATTTAACCCAACCGGCATCTTCGCTACCACAAGCACAAATGGAAAATGATCAAGCGTTGACATTCTCGGTTGCGCTAGAACATCCGGTGCCATTGTTGCCCAATGCAAAAATCAAACATAGCCATTTACAGGCTGACAGCGATCAAAGTTTGGCGGGTGTAAAAAGCCATCAGGTCGACCTCACTTATACAGATTTCATTCTGTATTATGAAGTGCTGGACAATATTGTCGATGCAGATGTCGGCATTGGTGCCAAACGTTTAAGCGGAGATATTCTGCAAAACTATACCAACACCTTAGATGTGAGTAGCACGCTACCGATGCTTTATGCCCAGGCCGGGGTAAACCTGCCTTTTACCGGTTTAAGTGCAAGAGCTGAAGCCAGTTTTGCTGCACTGGATGATGAGCAAATTAGCGATGCTCAGGCGGAACTCAAATATAATTTCATTCATACCCTGTTACTCGACGTGGGTGCCCGAGTCGGTTATCGCATTCTGGACATTCAGCTGGAAGAAGGCTCAAATGCAGAAACCAAACTCAAATTTAAAGGCTCTTATCTCGGCATAGAAGCACATTTCTAAAGCACTCCTGTACGCTTTTGCTTACATAAACTGCAGAAAATGAAGGCTATGCACGCAGCAAAGTTCAGATTATATTTAACTCATACAGAAACAGGATGTTTCTAAAATAAGAAGAATAAAAGTAAAAACAGCAGGAAGCTGAGGTAGAACAGGAGTGATACCTTTAACCAATACGAAAAAGCCTCGACAGGATGTCGGGGCTTTTTTATGTCCGTATAAATACCTATCAATAGTTAAGGGAACCTAAAATCTTAGCCAATCTTTAGCTCACTAACTTCGTGTTGAATAAAATCACCGCTAAACTCTACGAACCCCTTTTGAATCATTCTTCTTTTTAATAAAAATTCTACGCATAAAAAAAGCCCCCTCATTAGAGGGGGCTTTTGAATAATGAGCTGGCGATGACTTACTCTCACATGGGTAATCCCACACTACCATCAGCGCTAAGAGGTTTCACTTCTGAGTTCGGGAAGGGATCAGGTGGTTCACTCTTGCTATGGTCGCCAGCACAACTGTTTATGGACTTGTTCGGGTCTTATTTAACTGCTTTGCAGTGTATGCCTTACTTGGTACCAAATAAAATTCATTAACAGGTTATATCTGAGTTTCGTATTTTGTTCTTTAGCGTTTACTAAATCAAGTATTTTACTGTTCTTTCGATCAGTTATGAATCGATTAAGCTTTAATACAACAACTGTTTGGGTGTTGTATAGTCAAGCCTCACGAGCAATTAGTATTGGTCAGCTTCACATGTCACCATGCTTCCACATCCAACCTATCAACGTCGTAGTCTTCAACGGCTCTTTAGAGGACATAAAGTCCTAGGGAAATCTTATCTTGAGGTAGGCTTCCCGCTTAGATGCTTTCAGCGGTTATCCCTTCCGAACATAGCTACCCGGCGATGCGACTGGCGTCACAACCGGTACACCAGAGGTTCGTCCACTCTGGTCCTCTCGTACTAGGAGCAGATCCTCTCAAATTTCCAACGCCCACGGTAGATAGGGACCGAACTGTCTCACGACGTTCTAAACCCAGCTCGCGTACCTCTTTAAATGGCGAACAGCCATACCCTTGGGACCTGCTTCAGCCCCAGGATGAGATGAGCCGACATCGAGGTGCCAAACACCGCCGTCGATATGAACTCTTGGGCGGTATCAGCCTGTTATCCCCAGAGTACCTTTTATCCGTTGAGCGATGGCCCTTCCATACAGAACCACCGGATCACTAAGACCTACTTTCGTACCTGCTCGACTTGTGGGTCTCGCAGTTAAGCGCGCTTTTGCCTTTATACTCTACGCGTGATTTCCGACCACGCTGAGCGCACCTTCGTACTCCTCCGTTACTCTTTAGGAGGAGACCGCCCCAGTCAAACTACCCACCAGACATGGTCCTCGTCCCGGATAACGGGACAGAGTTAGAACCTCAATATTACCAGGGTGGTATTTCAAGGACGGCTCCATCAGAACTGGCGTCCTGATTTCAAAGCCTCCCACCTATCCTACACAAGTAAGATCAAAGTTCAATGTCAAGCTGCAGTAAAGGTTCACGGGGTCTTTCCGTCTAGCCGCGGGTACACCGCATCTTCACGGCGATTTCGATTTCACTGAGCCTCTGCTGGAGACAGCGCCCCCATCATTATGCCATTCGTGCAGGTCGGAACTTACCCGACAAGGAATTTCGCTACCTTAGGACCGTTATAGTTACGGCCGCCGTTTACTGGGGCTTCGATCAAGAGCTTCGCTTACGCTAACCCCATCAATTAACCTTCCAGCACCGGGCAGGCATCACACCCTATACGTCCACTTTCGTGTTTGCAGAGTGCTATGTTTTTAATAAACAGTTGCAGGGGCCTGGTTTCTGTGGCTGCTCTCAGCTCAGGAAGCAAGTTCCATCACCAAAAGCAGCGTACCTTCTCCCGAAGTTACGGTACCATTTTGCCTAGTTCCTTCAGCAGAGTTCTCTCAAGCGCTTTGGTCTACTCGACCTGACCACCTGTGTCGGTTTCGGGTACGATTCCAGTGTAACTGAAGCTTAGAGACTTTTCCTGGAAGTATGGTATCAGCCACTTCACTGTACAAGTACAGCTTGCTATCAGATCTCAGCATAGAGCACCCCGGATTTGCCTAAGATGCATGCCTACTTCCTTCCACCTGGACAACCAACGCCAGGCTGACTTAACCTTCTCCGTCCTCTCATCGCATTACACTGAAGTATTGGAATATTAACCAATTTCCCATCGACTACGCCTTTCGGCCTCGCCTTAGGGGTCGACTCACCCAGCCCCGATTAACGTTGGACTGGAACCCTTGGTCTTTCAGCGAGCGGGTTTTTCACCCGCTTTGTCGTTACTCACGTCAGCATTCGCACTTCTGATACCTCCAGCAGACTTCTCAATCCACCTTCATCGGCTTACAGAACGCTCCCCTACCACGTATACAATGTATACATCCGCAGCTTCGGCACATAGTTTTAGCCCCGTTACATCTTCCGCGCAGGCCGACTCGACTAGTGAGCTATTACGCTTTCTTTAAAGGGTGGCTGCTTCTAAGCCAACCTCCTAGCTGTCTATGCCTTCCCACATCGTTTCCCACTTAACTATGATTTTGGGGCCTTAGCTGGCGGTCTGGATTGTTTTCCTCTTGACTACGGACGTTAGCACCCGCAGTCTGTCTCCCGGATAGTACTCATTGGTATTCGGAGTTTGCATCGGTTTGGTAAGTCGGGATGACCCCCTAGCCGAAACAGTGCTCTACCCCCAATGGTATTCGTCCGAGGCGCTACCTAAATAGCTTTCGGGGAGAACCAGCTATCACCGAGTTTGATTAGCCTTTCACCCCTATCCACAAGTCATCCCCTGGCTTTTCAACGACAGTGGGTTCGGTCCTCCAGTCAGTGTTACCTAACCTTCAACCTGCTCATGGATAGATCACCCGGTTTCGGGTCTATACCCAGCAACTAAACGCCCTATTAAGACTCGATTTCTCTACGGCTCCCCTATACGGTTAACCTTGCTACTGAATATAAGTCGCTGACCCATTATACAAAAGGTACGCAGTCACCGAACAAGTCGGCTCCCACTGCTTGTATGCATGCGGTTTCAGGATCTATTTCACTCCCCTCACAGGGGTTCTTTTCGCCTTTCCCTCACGGTACTGGTTCACTATCGGTCAGTCAGGAGTATTTAGCCTTGGAGGATGGTCCCCCCATATTCAGACAAGGTTTCACGTGCCTCGCCCTACTCGACATCATCATATAAGCCCTTTCGTGTACAGGACTATCACCTACTATGGTTGCACTTCCCAGAGCATTCCACTAAAGCTGATATGACTTAATGGGCTTTTCCCCGTTCGCTCGCCGCTACTGAGGGAATCTCAATTGATTTCTTTTCCTAAGGGTACTGAGATGTTTCACTTCCCCTCGTTTGCCTCATACACCTATGTATTCAGTGTATGATACCTACCTTATGGTAAGTGGGTTCCCCCATTCAGAAATCTCCGGATCACAGGATATTTGCCGCCTCCCCGGAGCTTATCGCAGGCTATTACGTCTTTCATCGCCTCTGACTGCCAAGGCATCCACCACATGCACTTAATTACTTGACTATACAACCCCAAACAGTCGTTTGATCCTACAAGTCAGATCAACCAACATAACAGTTTAGAGCACTGTGAACTTAATCACTGTACAGCTTCAATTAGATTCATATACCAAAACGCTTGATTCAGTTTAATCGCTAGTAACTCATTTCTTGTAGTTGCCTACTTAAAACGAGTATGAACAATTTATTTCAACTCAAATATATTCTGTTAATGATTAACTGCCATCTCGTCGATGCACAGTAAACTGTGATAAATCACAGAGGTTAATAAGTATGAACTTACTAAGCTCTATAATCTATGGTGGAGACTAGGAGAGTCGAACTCCTGACCTCCTGCGTGCAAAGCAGGCGCTCTACCAACTAAGCTAAGTCCCCAGCTTATCAATAAGTCAATGTATCGTATGAGTATGTCATGGTGGGTCTGACAAGACTTGAACTTGTGACCCCACGCTTATCAAGCGTGTGCTCTAACCAACTGAGCTACAGACCCTCAGATACATCGTCATGAAGAACAACTTGTTGTGGATTCTTACCAATCGTCAATCTTTCGTTAAGGAGGTGATCCAGCCGCAGGTTCCCCTACGGCTACCTTGTTACGACTTCACCCCAGTCATCGGCCACACCGTGGTAAGCGTCCTCCTTGCGGTTAGACTACCTACTTCTGGTGCAACAAACTCCCATGGTGTGACGGGCGGTGTGTACAAGGCCCGGGAACGTATTCACCGCGGCATTCTGATCCGCGATTACTAGCGATTCCGACTTCATGGAGTCGAGTTGCAGACTCCAATCCGGACTACGATCGGCTTTTTGAGATTAGCATCCTATCGCTAGGTAGCAACCCTTTGTACCGACCATTGTAGCACGTGTGTAGCCCTGGTCGTAAGGGCCATGATGACTTGACGTCGTCCCCGCCTTCCTCCAGTTTGTCACTGGCAGTATCCTTAAAGTTCCCGGCATGACCCGATGGCAAGTAAGGAAAAGGGTTGCGCTCGTTGCGGGACTTAACCCAACATCTCACGACACGAGCTGACGACAGCCATGCAGCACCTGTATCAGAGTTCCCGAAGGCACCAATCCATCTCTGGAAAGTTCTCTGTATGTCAAGACCAGGTAAGGTTCTTCGCGTTGCATCGAATTAAACCACATGCTCCACCGCTTGTGCGGGCCCCCGTCAATTCATTTGAGTTTTAGTCTTGCGACCGTACTCCCCAGGCGGTCTACTTATCGCGTTAGCTGCGCCACTAAAGCCTCAAAGGCCCCAACGGCTAGTAGACATCGTTTACGGCATGGACTACCAGGGTATCTAATCCTGTTTGCTCCCCATGCTTTCGTACCTCAGCGTCAGTATTAGGCCAGATGGCTGCCTTCGCCATCGGTATTCCTCCAGATCTCTACGCATTTCACCGCTACACCTGGAATTCTACCATCCTCTCCCATACTCTAGCCTCCCAGTATCGAATGCAATTCCTAAGTTAAGCTCAGGGATTTCACATCCGACTTAAAAAGCCGCCTACGCACGCTTTACGCCCAGTAAATCCGATTAACGCTCGCACCCTCTGTATTACCGCGGCTGCTGGCACAGAGTTAGCCGGTGCTTATTCTGCGAGTAACGTCCACTATCCGGTAGTATTAATACCAGTAGCCTCCTCCTCGCTTAAAGTGCTTTACAACCAAAAGGCCTTCTTCACACACGCGGCATGGCTGGATCAGGGTTCCCCCCATTGTCCAATATTCCCCACTGCTGCCTCCCGTAGGAGTCTGGGCCGTGTCTCAGTCCCAGTGTGGCGGATCATCCTCTCAGACCCGCTACAGATCGTCGCCTTGGTAGGCCTTTACCCCACCAACTAGCTAATCCGACTTAGGCTCATCTATTAGCGCAAGGCCCGAAGGTCCCCTGCTTTCTCCCGTAGGACGTATGCGGTATTAGCATCCCTTTCGAGATGTTGTCCCCCACTAATAGGCAGATTCCTAAGCATTACTCACCCGTCCGCCGCTAGGTCAGTTACCGAAGCAACCTCCCCCGCTCGACTTGCATGTGTTAAGCCTGCCGCCAGCGTTCAATCTGAGCCATGATCAAACTCTTCAGTTTAAAATCATTAGTAGCTTATGGCTACAAATCTTGGCTCATCAATTTTCTGACAAAAAATTTGCTCAAATAAACTTCGAGTAATTTCTACCATCAATCAATGAAAATAATTTCGATCAATCAACCAGTAAAAATCCACACAAGTTGTTCTTCATAATCTCTTAATGATCTTTCCAACACCTCGTCAGTGCCAGAAGCTGGATTCAATAAACTTAACAACTCAACGCTTCGCGCTTCGTTCGTTTCCGTCTATCTCGTCGGTATGGGGTGCATTCTAGAGGATTTCAGAATCATTGCAACCCCCAATTCACTATATTTTTCACGTATGTATCTTTTTTCTACGAATTTTATTAAAAAATCACTTTTTTATCTAAATTTTGAGCATTTTTATCAAAAAAATACCATATTCATTGCTTTTCAAATATAAATAGCTGGATTTTTTAAGACCTGATAGCTATCAAAAAATCATAAAAAATACATAAGAGCTAAAAAATGAATCTCGATCTGCAAAATTTTTCTAAATTCTCTAAACAAGATGAGCAATATTTCCTACTTTTCTATCAGACTTATAGATCGCACACCCGATTTGACGTCTACTGAATATTTTTATATTTACTTTCCCTATCCATCTAAACTTTTTAGTTAGAAAGTATCGAGCTATTTCGTGATAGCTTTATCTCCCTTACAAATAAACTCGATATTTACAGCATACCGGACAAGAATATAAACACTCATTAAGCCGCATGTTCCTGAGAGTTACACCCCACCCAGTGCCGCATTACTTCCATAATCACTTCTTTCTTGCCACTATAGTCTTCAGCAGCAAATAACAATTTAGCCCGACGTGGTAATCGTTCTTTGACCAAAGAAAACAGAAGATAGTGTGATGCAAGATCTAATTGCTGAAACAGGGCTTGTGCTTGGGCAAAGGATTGTCGTTTCTGTTCAGGCGAATCGTATTCGAAAAGGAAACGTAAAATGAAATCAATTTCCTGGTCAAAAATATTTTGAGTCTGATAATGGTACATAAATAATACTTATCCTCTTTTTATAACTTTTATAGATCTTCTTTGAGACCTCATATCATGAGCATGCTGATAAGGTGATTCAATTTCAACACTTACACTGCAGTCTAACCTGTATTTTAAATAAATGAAAAATGCAGCAATTGAATATAAAGTCAAAGGAAATAACGAAAATTTGGAAATAAAAAAGGAAGAGATCTCTCCCAAAATCTCTTCCTTGGAGTTGAATCTTTATTCGATCCATCGTGTCATTATTATAGTTATCTACAAAAATTTAAAAAAGTCTCCGGGGGAAGAGACTTAAAAATTGTGGAGCTTTTCTTATAGAGTTACCCTCTAGATATGTTTTCTACACAATGTCTAGATGAATAAATCTTAAACATAAAATATGACAAAATCAAGACAATTGGAAAAATTTAAGTATTGTTTTTATAAGCTTTTTTTTGAATTTATTTATTTAAAATATTCATATACGGTACAAAAAATAAAAGCAGGATAAAGCCTGCTTTTATTTCAATGGCTTAGCACATGCTTAATCAATAAAAGTTACTTTTGCAATTGCTTTTTTACTGGCTTGAACGATCAAAGTCACGTTCTCTTTCACAGAAAAATTAGCATCAACCACATTCCAATCTACTTTAACAGCACCACGACCAATCGCATCTTTGGCTTGAGCCGCATTTTTGGTTAAACCCGCAGCACGTAAAATAGAGGTAATAAAGATTTCACCGCCAAATTCCCCACGTGAAATGGTCACCTCAGGTGTTCCTTCAGGCAATTCACCTTCAGTAATCAGGTTACCCGCACCTTTATGTGCAGTTGCCGCAGCTTCTGCACCGTGGAAACGCTCAACCAGTTCAAGCGCGAGAATCTTTTTCACTTCTTGCGGATTACGGCCTTCAGCCACTTCTTTTAACAGCTGCTGGATTTCTTCAATCGACTTGAAGCTTAACAGATCAAAATAACGCTCGATCAGAGAGTCTGGCATTGAAAGGACTTTTTGATACATCGCACCCGGTGCATCAAACACGGCAATGTAGTTACCCAAAGATTTAGACATTTTATTCACGCCATCTAAACCTTCAAGAATCGGTACCGTAATACAGACTTGTGCTTCCTGGTCATAACGACCTTGCAAAGTACGCCCCATCAACAGGTTAAAGGTCTGGTCTGTACCCCCCAGCTCCACGTCAGCATGTAATGCGACCGAGTCATAACCTTGCACCAACGGATATAAAAATTCATGGATCGCAATCGGTTGGTGGCTGTTGTAGCGTTTGGTAAAGTCATCACGCTCCAGCATACGCGCTACAGTCTGCTGTGAAGCCAGCTGGATTAAATCAGCTGCAGTTTTTTGAGCAAACCATTCAGAGTTGAATACCACCTTGGTTTTAGCCGGATCAAGAATTTTAAATACTTGTTCTTGATAGGTTTTTGCATTTTCCAACACTTTTTCACGGGACAATGGCGGACGAGTCGCGCTTTTACCTGTGGGATCGCCGATCATGGCGGTGTAGTCGCCAATCAGGAAATAAACTTCATGCCCCAAATCCTGGAACACTTTCAATTTATTAATCAGAACCGTATGACCCAAGTGCAAGTCAGGTGCAGTTGGGTCAAAACCCGCTTTAATTTTAAGCGGACGATTTTCTTTTAATTTCTTCAGAAGATCTTCTTCGGAAATAATTTCATGCGTGCCTCGTTGAATGAGGGCAAGTTGTTCTTCAGCCGGCAGGAAATTTGACATCACAAAACCCAAACACATCAGTTATTCAATTTGTGCGATATACTAACACTTTTTCAGCACATTGCAGGCTTAAGAATAATCATGACAGCGATCTATATTGGGGTAATGACCGGCACAAGCATGGATGGTGTCGATATTGTTGCTGCTTCTTTTGATCCCTTACAGCTTCACGCGACCCTCACTTTGCCTTTTGATCCCGATCTTCGTGACGAACTGATGGCACTCACCCTACCGGGCGACAATGAAATTGACCGTATGGGCAAAGCTGACGTTGCTTTAGCCACCATGATTGGTCAGGGCATTAATACACTCATTGAAAAGAACCATTTAGATCGTAGCCAAATTAAAGCCATCGGTTCGCATGGTCAAACCATCCGCCACCGCCCTGAACACGGTTTTACCCTGCAAATCGGTGATCCCAACATCATTACAGAAATGACGCAAATTCAGGTCATTTCAGATTTTCGTCGTCGCGATATGGCGGCTGGCGGTCAAGGTGCCCCACTGGTTCCTGCATTTCATCAAGCCCTGTTTCAGCATGACAGCATTCATCGTGTGATTCTGAATTTGGGCGGGATTGCCAATGTCAGCATGCTGCCTGCCGGCAAACCCGAAGCCGTTTTTGGTTTTGACACCGGTCCTGCCAACATTCTCATGGATGCCTGGTGTCACCGCTATACCGGTCAACCCTATGATGAAAATGGCAACTGGGCAGCATACGGACAACCGATTCGCAGCCTGCTGGACCGCTTGCAGGCGCATGAATTTTTCTCCAAAGAACCCCCGAAAAGTACCGGCCGTGAAGACTTCAACCTGGAATGGCTGGATGAACAGATTCTCGACTGGCGTAATGACCTAGAATATGACGAGCTAGAAGATACCCCTGAAAATGTTCAGGCAACCTTAATGAAACTCACTACCCGTGCCATTAAAAAAGCCATTTACCGTTCTGACATGGATACCGGTGAAGTCTATGTCTGCGGTGGCGGAGCCTATAACTCGAACCTGCTTGAGCAATTGCGCTGGCGTTTACGCAAACACGAATGGACAGTACAAACCACTGCCGATTTAGGACTGAACCCAACCTGGGTGGAAGCCACTGCTTTTGCATGGCTGGCGATGCGTTTTGTGAATCAGCAAAGCGGGAATCTGCCTGCAGTTACGGGTGCAGCGGGCTATCGTATTTTAGGCAGTATTACCGCAGTCTAAACATTTTTTGTTTCAAAGCTTCAGCATAGAAAAGGTCTGCATCAAGCAGACCTTTTTATCTCTATACGGTTAGGGTCTGTTGACATTTCATAATGGTAACCAAATAAATATACAGGCTAAGGCAACTGAACTTTCATAGTTTTGCTTTAGCTTGTCATATCGTGTGGCAATCCCTCTAAAATGTTTTAGCCTACAGAAGGCATTTTCTACTAAGTGCCTGATTTTATATAAATGCCAATCCATGTGATCATTATCAGATTTAGTGTTAGATTTCCTTGGGATATTCGCTTTAGTATCTGTTTCGATAATTTTTTCTCTCAATTTTTCAGAGTCATATCCCTTATCAGCACATAAAATCTCTGTCGATTCCAAATCTAATGAATCAACTAGGTTGGGTGCAATTTTTACATCATGTTTTGTCCCATCGCTCACTATAAATTTAATCGGATTCCCATGAGCATCTACGGCCAAATGTATTTTTGAGCTGTTTCCACCAATGCTTTTTGAAATGGATTGATCTTGTATGCCAGTTGCATGCTGATGAGCCCGAGCAAATGTAGCATCAATAAATACCCACTCTAAGTCAGCAGAATTAGACATTAATTCAAATATTTTTAATAACTTAGATTTTTTTGACCAACGACTAAATTTCTTAAAAATCGAATTAGAATTACCAAAATATTCAGGTAAATCACGCCAAGGACAGCCTGTTCGAATTCTATAAAGAATCGCTTCAAAAAATAATCTTAGATTCTGTTTGAGATAAATACGGAAATTAAGGAGAATAGATTTCATCTTAGACCAGTGTTGATCATTCAGCATAGTTCGAGGCATAGCGAGAAGTGAATTTGGTTTGGCGATTGAATTTTACTTTCTCGCTATTTTTTTAAACAGCAAATGTCAACAGACCCTAGTAGTTCTATACTTTACAGGATCAGTTACCTCATCAGATTTTTGGCATTTTCCTGACGAAAAGCATTCAAAATCTGTTGTCCGGCCCGTCCGGTTGGACTAAGACCCAAACGAATCTGCTCCTGACAGATCGCTTGACGGGTTTTATCCCCAATCAGGCCATCTACGCTGCCAATGTCATAACCGCGATTGATCAGGAACTGCTGAATTTCACGACGTTCTGCACGTGAGGTTCCTGCATCATCGGTAGGCCAAGCTTTACTAAAACCGCCTTGACCTTGTAAACGGTCTGACAAATGTGCAATCGCCAAGGCATAACTTTCCGCCGCGTTATAACTATATATAGCATCAAAGTTCTTGAAGACTAAAAATACCGGCCCATTTGCACCTGCAGGTGCCATAAGGCCCGCAGCAGATGACTCGCTTAAATTACCCTGAATGAGCGCTGTACCATCCGCACGCACCACACCACGACTCACCCAGCTGCTTAAAGCCTTTTTATTGCGACGGCTTTCCCCGGTAATGGACATGCCATCAGGGATTTTAACTTCAAAACCCCAAGGCATGCCGGTTTGCCAACCGCGTTTTTTCAGAAAATTTGCAGTAGATGCCAAGGCATCGGTGGTACTGGACACCAGATCACGACGACCATCGCCATCAAAATCCACCGCCAGCTCTTCATAGGTGGAGGGCATAAACTGGGTATGGCCAAATGCTCCCGCCCAGGAGCCTTTCATTTGCTGCTCGCTTAAGTCACCGCGTTGTAAAATTCGCATGGTGCTAAAGAATTCGCCACGAAAAAAACCTTGCCGACGCCCTTCACAACTTAAAGTACCCAAAGCCTGCAATAAAGGATAACTTCCAGAAATATCGCCAAAGTTACTTTCCACACCCCAAACGGCGACCACTGTTTCAGCCGGCACCCCATAAGTGGCTGCAACACGATTCAACACATCACGGTGCTGGGCTAATTTTTGTTGTCCCAACTGTACTCGCTCTTCATCCACCAGACCGGATAAATAGTCCCAAATCGGAGTCGAAAATTCAGGCTGATAATTCAATTTATCAATCACGGAATAATCGGGCACTAAATTTTGGGTATAGCGATCATAGGTAGAACCACTCACACCCGAATTCATGGCCTGAGTACGTAAATTAGCAATACATTGCTGAAAATTATTTCGTGGAGTCAAAATTTGATTTGAAGGTGTCGTGGAAGTGACTGTGACAGGTTGACCATTAATAATCAGCTCAGCATTGGCTTGAGTCATGGCAAGGAAAACTGAACCTAAAACGAAAGCTAAGCGCTGCATAGTATCCTTTACGATCTTTGAATTTAAATTATGCTTTTACCATACCACCATCAGCACATCGTTTCTGAATCAAATCGTAAATTTAAATTCATTTTCTTCATTTTAAATTCATATTTCACTTTTGAATTTAAAAATTTTATCCACAGGCTTTATTTTTAGATTTTTAAATTCAAAACACAGGCAAATATGAATTTAAATTTATTATTTTAAATTTAAAGCAAAATTTTAAATTCAAATGACTTGTGGATAAGTTAATTCCAGCTATTTTTATAGTTTTAGAAAGCGAATACTTTAAATTCAAACTCCTATTTTTCAAATTTAAAAGTTTAAATTCATTTCCCCTCAAACCATTTGAATTCATATTTTTTTAAATTCAAATGTGCGAGTTTAAATTTAAATTCATATTTTTGAATTTATTTTTATCTTTTGAATTTAAAAATTTCTGCATTGTTTTACAACAATAAAACTGAAATACAGAGCCATTCTATTTGTTTGTTTTTTATTAAGTCTATTTATAAATCATTGTACAAATAACATACAATTATTTTTACCTTGTTCCGATAAATGGCATCTTCCTCGAAAAGAGGCGCAATCATGCCCGAACTGCAGGCATAAAAAAAGCGATCGTTGGCATGACCGCTTTTTTATCATTCAAACTTGGGTTTAAATGCTCATATCTTCGCTAAGTGCCAGTGGATTCGGCAAAATTTTCGCCAATGCGCGGCATAATGCAGTCAGATCAGCACTGTCATTTGGCATCAGGGTGATATGGCCAATCTTACGGCCTTCACGCTCAGTCTTGTTGTAAAGGTGCAAATGAGCACCATTTAAAGCCAAGACATCTTCAGACTTAGGATGTTGACCAATAATATTGATCATTACCGTTGGGCGAACCACTTCAGTTGAACCCAATGGCAAGCCAGCCACCGCACGAATGTGGTTTTCAAACTGCGAGCAAACAGCACCTTCAATTGACCAGTGACCCGAGTTATGCACGCGTGGTGCCATCTCGTTGGCATACAAGCCTTTGTCAGTGACAAACAGCTCTAGCGTCAATACACCGACATAATTCAAATGATTGAGCAGGCGAGTGATGTAGTCTTGTGCAACCGGCTGTAAATCGGCGCTGTTGGGTGCCGGTACAATCGAATGCGACAAAATGCCGTTGTAGTGATGGTTTTCAGCCAATGGCCAGGTTTTCACATCACCATTTTGGCCACGTACCGCAATAATTGAAACTTCACGTGAGAAAGTCACAAAACTTTCTGCAATGAGTTCACCGGCAGGACCAAGTTCTGCCCAAGCCTGATCAATCTGATCGGCTGTACGCAGCACAAACTGACCTTTACCGTCATAACCACCACGTGAGGTTTTCAAAACGATGGGTAAACCAAGTTCTGCCACAGCAGCCTGCAAGCTCTCAAGTGAAGTAACCGCTTTATAGGGCGCTACCGGAATCTCCAGCTCATCAAACAAGGCTTTTTCAGACAGACGATGCTGGGCAATTGCCAGAGCCTGACGTGGCGGATGCAATTGTTTTTGCTGGGTTAAAACATCCACATCTTCCAGTGGGGTATTTTCAAATTCCAGGCTGAACACATCTGCACTGTGAATGAAATCTTGCAGACCATTTTCAGCTTGACTTGAGATGACCTGGCCCAAAGCTGCAGAAGGGCAATCTGTATTGGCTTCAAAGAAGGTGCATTGAATATTCAGCGGTAGAGCAGCTTGCGCCATCATACGGCCGAGTTGACCACCACCA
The DNA here is from genome assembly GCF_004331195.1 of Acinetobacter sp. ANC 4216. Lineage (NCBI taxonomy): Bacteria > Pseudomonadati > Pseudomonadota > Gammaproteobacteria > Moraxellales > Moraxellaceae > Acinetobacter > Acinetobacter sp. ANC 4216. The sequence continues at coordinate 162,970 of NZ_SJOC01000006.1, forward strand.
AAAATACCGATGGTTTTATCCATAACATGTGTCCCGTTTTAAGCTTGGCTTTAGTTTTGGCCTGGAATATTTTTGCTTGCCACTTTTTCAGTTTGCGCAGCGCGGAATTCAGCAACATTTTTGGCAATGTCAGGACGTGTCAGACCTAAAATCTGTGCTGCCATAATGGCGGCATTGGTTGCACCGGCAGGACCAATTGCCAAGGTACCCACTGCAATACCGGCTGGCATTTGCACGATCGAAAGCAATGAATCTACACCGTTGAGGATTGAAGATTTCACCGGTACACCCAGAACAGGTAAATCGGTTTTTGCCGCACACATACCTGGAAGATGCGCTGCACCGCCAGCACCAGCAATAATTACCTGAATGCCACGCTCACGCGCTGTTTCCGCATATTCAAATAAACGGTCTGGAGTACGGTGTGCAGAAACAACTTCCGCTTCAAATGGGACGCCAAGCTGTTTCAGCATATTGGCAGTGTGTTCCAGAGTTGCCCAGTCAGATTGGGAACCCATGATAATTCCAACGAGAGGTTGAGTGTCTGCAGCAGCCGCATTCATTGCAAATGTTCCATAAACGAATGTAAGGAAGGATAAATCTCGACAAGAGCCAAGTTTTAAATGAATCACAAGCCCGATATTATAGACTGATTTTTCATCTCACCAAAATTTAACAGCACAAGCAGGCGGATATTTTCATTTTTTTTATAGAAATCGCTGAAAATAGGGCAGTGGCCAATTTACTGGCTACGGAATACAAAATAAATACAGCCCACCAAACAGAGACCTGCCCACACATAATCCAGTTTAAAAGGCTGTTTAAACAGAAAAATCATAAAAGGCACAAACACCAGCAAGGTCACCACTTCCTGGGTAATCTTCATTTGTCCCACGGCCCAGCCTTGTTGGGCAAGCAGGCGAGTGGCCGGAATCATAAAGCTATATTCAAGCAGGGCAATCACCCAGCCAAATAAAATTGCTTGCCAGATTGGCGCCCCATGTAAAAATTTAAGATGACCATACCAGGCCAAAGTCATAAAGCAGTTGGAAATAATTAAAAGCAGCAGGGCAAAGTACATAGTCAGTTCATCTGGAATAACTGCAAATATTTTACGTTTTTACCATAAAAAAGCATGTGATTTCCTGACTGATTTTAGCTCGGAGAAATCCCGATCCCAAAGCCTCCTAAACTACTGGATGTAATGCCGGGAATAGATACAAGAAAGACTATCTTTTCCGCAAAACCCTTGATATCGTTGCTTTCAAATTGAATAAATCATGACAACACCACCAACAACAACGTGATGTGTCTAAAAAGCAGTGGAGTTAAAACGCATGCATCTGCATATTTTGGGTATTTGTGGCACCTTTATGGGCTCGCTGGCACTCTTGGCACGTGATTTGGGACATAAGGTGACGGGTTCAGATGCAAACGTCTATCCACCCATGTCGACACAACTGGAAAATGCAGGCATCAGCTTGATGCAGGGTTATGACCGCAGTCATTTGCAGCCGCATCCGGATCTGGTCATCGTCGGTAATGCCATGAAGCGTGGCATTGATGCTGTGGAATATATGTTAAATGAGGGTTTACCGTATATTTCAGGTCCGCAATTTTTAGCCGATCATGTTTTACAAGGCAAACATGTGCTGGGTGTTGCAGGAACCCATGGTAAAACCACAACGACGACCATGCTGGCTTGGGTACTGGATCAGGCCGGTTTAAACCCGGGTTTCCTGATTGGTGGCGTACCTTTGGGTTTTAGTGAAAGTGCACGCTTAGGTGGCGGTAAATATTTCTGTGTAGAAGCCGATGAATATGATTCTGCCTTCTTCGACAAGCGTTCCAAGTTTGTACATTATCATCCTAAAACCGCAATTTTAAATAACCTTGAATTTGACCATGCCGATATCTTTGATGATCTGGCGGCGATTCAAAAACAATTCCATCATTTGGTCCGCACTATTCCAAGTGAAGGCCGCATTATTGCCCCAATTACTGAAACCAATATTGATGAAGTTCTGGACATGGGTTGCTGGACCCCTGTGGTTCGCACTTCATTGGATGCCAATGAGAAAGCATCACTTTCTGCCGAGCAACTGTCCGCAGATGGCTCGCACTTTAAAGTGCTGGAAAACGGCGTAGTTAAAGGTATCGTGAAATGGAATATGACCGGGCAGCACAGTGTGGCCAATGCCTTGGCGACCATTGCCGCAGCTGAACATGTCGGTGTATCCATTGAAACGGCATGTGAAGCACTTTCAAATTTTGGGGGTGTCAAACGCCGTATGGAATTGCTGGATACGGTGAAGGGGATTGAAGTGTATGATGACTTTGCCCATCACCCAACCGCGATTGAAACCACGTTGGACGGCGCACGCAAACGCCTGGGTGAACGTAAACTTTGGGCCATTATTGAACCGCGTTCCAATACCATGCGTATGGGTAGCCATAAAGAGGGCCTGGCGCACTCGGCACGTTTGGCCGATGAAGTGATCTGGTATCAACCGGAAGGGCTGGACTGGGATCTACAGCCCGTGATTGACGCTGCACCGAACAAAGCCGTGGTGGCACGTTCGCTGGATGACATTATTCAAACGGTGACCACAGAAGCAGGCGAGGGCGATGCTGTAGTGATTATGTCAAATGGCGGTTTTGGCGGCTTACACCAGAAACTGATTAGTGCGTTAAAAGCGTAGAGGTTGAATATTCAAAGCCCACATCATGTGGGCTTTTTTTTTTAAAAATAATTTTGATAGCCGCGGTTTTTGATGCCGACTTTGGCTTTTGTGGTATGTCCGCTTTCTTCCATTCTTAACAGTAAATCTAGAAACTGGTTGATTTGCTGATGATTCAATTGATGGGGCAAGAATTTATCTAAACCCATTTTCTTGAACAGGGTGGTGATTTTTCCATGCTGATTGACGTATTTCATCGACCATTGCTTGAAGTGAATTTCTTCAATGGCATGATCTGGAAAACGGTGGATCTGATGATGGCGAGCATCCTGACTGATCTTTGAAAATAAGCCTTCCAGCTGCTGTTTTTCACCTTCAAGACATTGAAAATAAATGCCTTCAGCATAATAAAGCACGCCATAAATATCATGTGCCTGATTAAAAGATCGTGCCGTCGCTAAAATATCGCTTAAATCCTGTAATAGATCATTGCCGGATTCAACACGACTACTGGCATAACATAATTGAATCAGCATAAAAATTCCTATTTTGACTTATGCAACTTGGTAATCGGCCGTTTTCTTTCACGGCTCAATATCCTAAGCCCATACCATAATTGATTGTTTTTTAATCAAATGTAATTTTATTCTTACATGCTCATTTGATCAGGACGGCTTAATTTTTCAATGAGATGCTATTAACTTAAAGTTAAACAAATAAAAAATAAACAATTTTCTAAAATCAGGAGATAAGCATGTTAAAAAAAGTTTTTATCATGACTGGATTATTGTGCCTTTATTTAAGCTTTATTATTGTGTTACACCGCTTCGGTGTGGAAGAAATGCTGAATATCGCAATTTCATCTTGCCTGTTGGGAATCTCGCTTAAATTTTGGGTACATCAGCATTTTTATTTAATGGTCAGTCTGGTTATTTTAGCATTGCCTTTTTTCTGGCTCGAACAGTATAAAATGCTTGAAATGATGCTGATGACAGCCTTGCTGGGCGTCACCCTGACTCACCTGGTCCAGTCCCGTAAAAAATACCAGTTAAAGTCCAAACCCTATAAATCTGTTTTAAGAGATTGATCAGTCAGATAGAACAGGCAAAATCTGTCCAATCTTTCCTGACATTTTATGAACGCCGATCAGGCTAAACCTATTGCTGTAAGCCCACAATTTCAGGCTTTGTTGAAATCACATCATTCTGTAAGCAAAGCTGTCTGAGTAATGACTTTGTCAACTACTATTGCTAGCTTAGATATACAAACTCTGCGTATTCATGCTCAATACTTCAACGTCCTATAAATACGGCAGGGCATCTGATTAACTTCTTTCTTCCTATCATCATTCAGTGTTCCTCTAATTAAATATTCTGCTTTAATTTTTTTAAAGAGGAGATTAATTTGATAGTGTGAAAGAGATGAAATAACAAAGGAATAAGCTGATGACAACAATGAAAGCAATGGTCTATTACGGCGAAAATGATATCCGCTTTGAAGAGCGCCCCATTCCCCAAATTATTAATCCCGATGATGCTGTGATCCGAGTCACCAAAACCACCATTTGCGGTACCGATTTAGGCATCTGGAAAGGTAAAAACCCTGAAATACAGGAACATGCCAAGACCCTAACCGGACAGTTTAATGGCCGTATTTTAGGTCATGAAGGTATCGGTATTGTTGAAGAAGTCGGTTCCGCAGTCAAAAAATTCAAGAAAGGCGATCGAGTCATTATCTCCTGTATTAGCCACTGCGGTATCTGTGAGAACTGTCAAAAGCAACTGTATTCCCACTGCCAGAATGGCGGAGGCTGGATTATGGGCTACATGATCGATGGTGCTCATGCGGAATATGTACGGACTCCTTTTGCCGACACTTCGCTTTACCTTTTACCTGAAGGCTTAAATGAAGATGTCGCGGTGTTTTTATCCGATGTACTGCCAACTTCACATGAAATTGGCGTGCGATATGGCAATGTGAAACCCGGTGATAGTATTGCCATTATCGGCACAGGACCAATCGGGATGGGTTGCGTGCTGACCTCACAATTCTATTCGCCTTCTGTCATTATTGCAGTCGATACGGATGATCACCGTTTGGCACTGGCCAAGGAATTGGGTGCAACCCATACCATCAATTCAGCTCAAGAAGATGCCATTCAGCGCATTTTGGACATTACCGAGGGTAGGGGGCGTAGATTGCGCCATTGAAGCCGTAGGTGCAGAACCCACCTGGAATATTTGTCAAAATGTGGTGAAAGAAGGCGGGCATCTGGCCAATGTGGGGGTCCATGGCAAGTCGGTCAATTTTGAAATCAATAAGTTATGGATTAAAAACTTGACCATTACCACGGGTCTGGTGAATGCCAATACTACAGACATGCTCCTCAAAACCTGCTGTTCCGGAAAATTGCCTATGGAAAAACTGGCATCACATCATTTTAAATTTGCTGAATTTGAGAAAGCTTATGATGTGTTTAAACATGCCGCAGACCAGAAGGCCATGAAAGTCATTATTGATCTGGATCAGTAGGTTCAAAACATAAAAAGCCCAAAAAATTGGGCTTTTTAAATCACTTTATAAACTTAGGCGACAACGTCTGCCAAACTCTGATCACGTTTAAATATCACATCGACATAAGAACAGGTGGGCACAATTTTCAATCGTTTTTGACGGGCAAATTCAACTAAAACATCTAGCAATTTTCGTGCTACGCCTTGGCCACGCAAACAATCATCCACCCAAGTATGGTTGGCGATAATTTTATGCTCACCAGTCCAGATATAAGTGATTTCCGCAATTCGTTGACCTGCATCATTCAAAGTAAAAAATTCACCTTGTTGGCCATTATCGTGGTGTTGAAACTGCATCGCTAGTCCTCACTTTTTATTTGACTGAAACCAGAATACGTTAAAAGTAGATTATTTTAAAATATTTGGAATAGATAAAATTTGCACAATTCACATAAATATGCGATTCTTCAGCTACATTTGGATGAAATCCAAAAAAAAATTAAGTTGAACAAGGGGAGTAGCCTCCTCCAGACCTGATCTTTTAATCTTACTCAAAGATCAGGTGTCAGAATATCGTCATTACACTTTGCAAAAAGTCGGTATCTGAGCATTTGAATTTACAAAATATAGATATTCAGATGTAGGCAAGACCTTGATCATGTTGACAGAGATTTTTAAATCATCTGGCAACAGGTCAAGGTTTTTTATGGCCAGTTGTCAGATGTGGAGATTTTTATGGAATCCATTGGCAACCCTGGATTGTACCTGGCCTTTTTTGCGATGATAGCAGTCATGCTGATTATCGACTTTATTGGTTTTAAACACACCGAAGACCAGCCCGTTAAAGTGAAGGTAGCCGCCTATTGGAGTGTGGCCTGGGTTACTGCTTCAGTCCTGTTTGCAGGCGGTTTATGGCTATATTTGCAGCAAACTGCAAGTGTGGCCTTAGCCAATCAAAAAACCATGGAGTTTTTTGCGGGTTATCTGTTAGAGAAATCGCTGGCGATTGATAATGTATTCGTCTGGTTAATGATTTTTGCAGCCTTTGCCATCCCTCCTGCCTTACAGCGTAAAGTGCTGCTTTATGGCGTACTCGGCGCGATTGTTTTACGTACCATCTTTATCTTTATTGGCGCGTGGTTCGTGCAAGAATTCTCCTGGATTCTCTACATCTTCGGGGCCTTTTTGGTCTATACCGGCTTTAAATTCCTGAAAGGCCATGAAGATAATCCAGATATTGAAAACATTGCCCTACTCAAGTGGTTACGTAAACATATGCGTATTACGCCGCATCTGGACGGACATAACTTTTTCGTGCGTCAAAACGGCGTGTTATGGGCCACCCCCTTATTTTTAGTGCTGGTTTTGGTTGAAGGTTCCGATGTCATTTTCGCAGTCGATTCTATTCCGGCAATTTTTGCAGTCACCACCGATCCCTTTATTGTGTTAACCGCTAACCTGATGGCGATTTTAGGCTTACGTGCCATGTTCTTCTTAATGGCCGGGGCGGCCTCTAAAATGCATTACCTGCCTTATGGCCTAGGGGTTATTTTACTGTTTATCGGTTTTAAAATGCTGATGCTGGATGTGTTCCACATGCCAATCTGGATATCGCTCAGCTTTATTGTAATTGTCCTGTCCATTACCGCATGGCTGTCGATTCGCTACAACAAGCAGCAACAGCAACTTTAATTTTTCATTCAAATGACCGAGCCTTTCATCGCTGCGATGGAAGGCTTTTTTATTGCCCATCTTTCAAGCGACGAGATAGTTATCCATGCAGTTTTTCATCCTTGCGCATGCCGCTCCATGCATCGCACAGGGGAGAGCATGAAACCCATCCGATCGGGTTTAAGGGCAAAATTTCAGGTACAATCAATCGAAAAAATTCAAAATTGCAGGTTTTCAATGTCTTCTGTAGTTGCAACGACGGCGGTTCGCGGTCGCTTCCTAGATATTCAGAATACGGTTGCCCAAGCGCGTGATATTCACGACCAAGTGCGATATGTAGAAGATGGTTTACTGATTGCCGAAAATGGCAAAATTCGCTGGTTTGGTGACTGGCAAAGCGGCCAGCAGCATGTTCCGGCTGATGTTGAAGTTCATCATTATCCCGACAAGCTGATTGTGCCAGGTTTTATTGATACCCATATCCATTTCCCGCAAACCGAGATGGTCGGGGCCTATGGGGAACAGCTGCTCGAATGGCTGAATACCTATACTTTTCCGACGGAATTGCAGTTTAAAGACAAAGCTTATGCCGACAAAATCGCGCAGTTTTTTGTCCAGGAATTATTAAAAAACGGCACCACCACAGCTTTGGTTTTTTGTACAGTGCATGCGGAATCGGTCGATGCCTTATTTGCAGCCGCAGAACAGTATCAAATGCGTTTAATTGCCGGCAAAGTGATGATGGACCGTCATGCACCAGAAGATTTGTGTGACACGCCAGAGACCGCTTATCAGGACTCTAAGGCATTGATTGAAAAATGGCATGGCAAAGGCCGCAACCTGTATGCCATTACCCCACGTTTTGCACCGACCTCGACGCCAGAGCAACTGGCTAAAGCAGGGCAGCTAAAAGGGGAGTATCCCGATGTGTATGTGCATACCCATTTAAGTGAAAACAAAAATGAAATTGCCTGGGTCAAAGATTTATTTCCTGAGCAAAAAGGCTATCTGGATGTCTATCACCATTATGGTTTAACCGGGCAACGTTCGGTATTTGCCCACTGCGTACATTTAGAAGATGCCGAGTGGGACTGTATGCATGCCACCGACTCGGCCATCGCCTTTTGTCCGACCTCAAATCTATTTTTGGGCAGTGGTTTATTTCCCTTAAAAAAAACCTGGGAAAAACAGGTTAAAGTCGGTTTAGGCACAGACATTGGCGCAGGCACGTCCTTCAGTCAGCTGCAAAGCTTGAATGAAGCCTATAAAGTACAGCAGCTTCAGGGCGATAAACTCTCGGCATTCGAGTCTCTGTATCACGCGACCTTGGGCGGCGCCAAAGCCTTGGATCTGCAGGATAAACTGGGTAACTTTAACCTGGGCAAAGAAGCCGATTTTATCGTGCTGGATTTAAAAGCCACTGCATTGCAGTCACTGCGTCAGGAACGCGCCAAAGGCATTGAAGATGCCTTATTTGCCCTGATGATCATTGGCGATGACCGTAATATCCATGCCACCTATATTTATGGAGCAGCAGCCTATGTCAAAAAGTGTAGTGAAGAAAAAATCCGCTAAAAAGATCATTGTGTGGAGTGGAATTGCCCTGGTGTGTGCATTTTTACTGAAACGTGATACGGCGCAGCACAAGGCCTAATGAGATTTACAAGCGCAAAAAAGATGCATCTCTTAAACAGATGTATTAAAATTAAAATAGCTTTAGAGGTGTTGCTGGTCAACACCTTTTTTATTTTTTGATTTGCTTTTAGGTATCTCCCCATGACCGTTCATATGAGTGTGATGATCTCAACTGAAGAAATTCAAGCCAAAGTCAAAGAGCTTGGTGCAAAAATTGATGCTCACTATGCCAATAGTGACAAAGAATTGGTGCTGATTGGCTTGCTTCGCGGTTCTGTCATTTTTATGGCGGATTTATGTCGTGCAATCAGCAAGCCACATGAACTCGATTTTATGACCGTATCCAGTTACGGTGGCGGTACGGTTTCAAGCCGTGACGTCAAAATTCTAAAAGATTTGGACGGCGAAATTCGCGGTAAAGATGTGCTGATTGTGGAAGATATTATCGACTCTGGTAATACCCTGAGCAAAGTTCTGGAAATCTTGAGCACTCGCGGTCCCAACTCTATTGAACTGTGTACGCTTATCAGCAAACCCTCACGCCGTGAAATTGAACTTGAAGTGAAATTCCTGGGCTTTGAAGTGGAAGATAAATTTATTGTCGGTTATGGCCTGGACTATGATCAAAAATATCGCCATATTCCATTTATTGGTGAAATTGGTTTATAAGACTAAGCAAAGATACTTAAAGTGGCCGAAGGCCACTTTTTTATGCTTTAAATTGCAAGCGGCACAAAAAAACAACAGTTATTAGCAGGATTCATCTGTTTCGTGTTCGATAAATGATTAATTATAAAAATGAAAGCGAATTGAAATTAAATAAATGATAACAAAAGGAGAAGACTGATGTGGTCACTTATCGTTGCTATCGTGGTCGGTTTTATTGCAGGTTTAATTGCACGCGCTATTCATCCGGGTGATGATAAGGCAGGATTCTTCATTACTGCCTTGCTCGGTATTGCAGGTTCTTTATTGGCTACTTATGGTGGACGCTTGCTCGGCCTGTATGGTGAAAACTCTGCAGCAGGTTTTATTGCTTCGGTGATCGGGGCCATCATTATTCTGTTTCTTTATAATCTGGTGACCAAGAATTCCAGGGGTTAAATGTCCTGTCAAATCATGCAGTCAGCCATAAAAAAGCACCGTACACGGTAATGCCAGTCAGTTAAGAAATTGACTGGCATTTTCTTTTCTTAAATTCATGACTGTATTTGATTTATGGGAAAAGTCATCCGCAACTGTTTGAGGCCGGACTACATTAAAAAACGACTGTTTCTGCGACAAATTTGTTAGTTGATAGTGGCTGACGAGTTTTGCGGTGAGGAGCATTGCTCCGCAAGATGCCTTTGGTCTTACGAAGCAGTGCTTCTCAGGGCAAAACCAAAGTAACAAATGAGCTGCAAGAAATTGATTTAAAATGGTAAGACTCCGCCATGAATTACTAAAAAATTAAAGAGTTTATTTCTAAACTCCTTAACTGATCAGCATTAACCGTACATGGTGCTTTTTTATCGTTCCTTGCATCAGCACAAATCTATTTTATAAACCCAGTTCTTTCCAGATTTTTTCAATTTCCTGGGCAGGGTAGGCGCCCATGACTTTAAAGCCATTGGAGAAAATAATCGCGGGTGTCCCGGTTAAACCTAAAGTTTTACCTAAACTTAAATTACGCTCAATCGGATTGGCACAGCTTTTATTGGCACCGGGTTGAATTCCTTTAGCGATCAAATTTGACCAGGCCAAAGCTGGATCTTTCTCACAAAATACCTGTTTAGAAACGGCCACAGATTGAGTTTTAATGGGGTAAATAAAGGTGTAAATCGTCACATCCTTTAATTTGCTTAGTTCAGTCTCAAGCTGTTTACAATACGGGCAATTTGGGTCAGAAAAGATCGCGATCTGGCGTTTACCATTACCTCGCACGGTTTTGATTGCATCCTGTAATGGCAATTTTTTCCAGTCAATACTGTTCTGCTTGAGTATTAAATCTTTGGTCAGGTTTTTCTGGTCACTTAACCGGAACATGGAACCGACCAGAATATGTTGGGCATCTTCCCCCAAATACACCACTTGGCCATCCATTGAGCCGCTATAAATCCCTTTCATTTCGGTGGCTTGAATATTTTCAATGTTCAGTTTGGGATGCTGCTTGCTCAGGTTAGTTTTCACCGTATCGACATTTGCCAAAGTTAAAGTGGAAATAAAACTCATCAAGGCACATGCCAATGTTTTTTTAATCATCTGTTTTGCTCATTGCTTTAAGATCTTTCCTGCTGATTCTACCCAAAAACCCGCCAGCTCATCTTAAAATTTTAGCTCGCCTTACTGAAAACCCACAGATTAACCCAGCAAGGTTTCACGTGGAACATTGACTGATCGCGGATTAATTTCCACCGAAACATGTACGATTTCTTCATGAATGGATAAGGCCTCACGAACCTGGTCTGCATTCAAACTGGAATCGGTGACCAAAGCTAAAATACAGGAAAATTTACCTTTACCCACTTTCCAGACATGCAGGTCGGTAATTTCTACCACTGGAAATTCTGCAATTACCTCACGAATTTCTTCTACCACAGGATGATCCATTTCTGCATCCAACAAGGTTTTTCCAGTTTCCTTGATCAATCCCCAAGCCCATTTTGCTACCAGAATGGCTCCGATAATACCCAATAAGGCGTCCAGAAAAGTCCAATTCAAATACTTGGCAGCAAACAGCGCAATAATGGCAAAGACTGAAGTCACCGCATCGGCAACCACATGCATAAAGGCGGCTTTCTGGTTCAGGTCATGCTCGGTATGAGTATGCTCATTTTCGTGAGCATGATCGTGGTGATGGTGATGGTGATGGTGATGGTGATGGTGATGGTGATGGTGATGGTGATGGTGATCATCATGCAGCAACCACGCACAGATTAAATTAATCACCAGGCCCAGAATTGCAATCGGAATGGCCTGATTATAAAGAATATCAATCGGGTTAAGCAGTCGTTCAACCGATTGAAAAGCCATAAACACCGCCACCACCATCAGCAAGATGGCGCTGCTATAACCTGCCAAAATTTCAATTTTCCAGGTGCCAAAACTAAAACGATGATCCTGCGCATAACGGCGTGCGGAACGGTAAGCAAAATAAGCCAGTCCCAGCGCCAGCATATGCGAGCTCATGTGCCAGCCATCCGCCAGCAAAGCCATAGAATTGTAAATCCAGCCCCCAATCACTTCTAATAGCATCATCACTGCCGTTAGAATGGTCGCCAATAAAATACGTTTTTGTGCAAGCGGATTACCTTCATCAAACTGATGATGGTGGGTGCGGGTCAATGGGGCGTTTTGCATAATCTAGCTTTTCAATATACTCCCCCATAGTATATTTATTTTTGGAGAATAATGTTGGGGCATTTACATCAGGACAAGAAAATTCAAAACCGGGTCAAACGCTTACAAGGACAAATCAATGCCGTGGAGCAAGCGTTAAATCATCCGGAAAATTCATGTATCAGTATTTTGCAACAAGTCGCAGCCATTAAGGGGGCAGTGAATGGCCTGATGAATGAGCTTATTGAAGCGCATTTGCGTCATCACGTGATTGGAGAACAAACAGCAATTAATGAAGCAGAACTGGAAGAATTTCTTCAGTTATTAAAACGTTATAGCTAGATTTCTTACATTTTATCCATTGACGCTATATAGGGATTGCCAGTACGCTAAATTCTCCTTTTTCTCCCCATATTTGCCCTTTTGAATGCTGTGGCAAATATTTTTGTGACCCTCTATGACAAATCAACAATCCTGGCGCCCATTTTTAATGGTCAGCCTGGCACTTTGTATTGGAACGATGGGGACGGCACTGGCCAGCCCTTTATATCCCATCTATCAGCAACTTTGGCATTTGTTGCCGAGTCATATCACCTATATTTTTGTCACTTATATGTTGGGCTGTTTAGCCACGCTGCTGTTTTTAGGCCGTACCAGTAACAGCATTGGCTTTTTAAAAACCTTAGAACTGGGTTTGGTCATCATCACAGTTGGGCTTCTGCTGTCCATGTTTGCAAACAATGCGCTATGGCTGTCTTTGGGGCGTTTTATTATCGGGATTGCCTCGGGATTAATGACCACATCGGCATTGATTGGACTGATGTGGAGCATTCCTGAATCGCATAAAAGCCATGCACCACAGCTCAGCTCGGTGATTACTGCCGTTGGCTTTGGTTTAGGTCCCCTGGTGGGTGGACTGATTGCCCAGTTTTCTGCCACCCCGTTATTTACTCCGTATATTCCGGTTATTATCGGGGCAGTGTTGTGTTTTATAGGCTTGTTACGTCTGCCTCAGCCTGAATTTACCGCACAAGCTTTTTCAATTGCACCCCGTTTAGAACGTCCTGAAGCACAATTCCGTCCTGAATTTTATATTACCGGTTTGACTGCCTTTTGCGCCTTTGCAGCGTTCAGCCTATTCGCTTCGCTTTCCCCCTCATTTGTACAGGTCATTATTCCCTGGCATGGTCCTTTAGTGAGTGGCTTAGCCATTACCTGCATTCTGCTGATTTCTGCAATGGTGCAGTATTTTTCCAGATCGATTCCTGCAAGAAAATGCCTGAATTACGGGCTGTATACACTGTTGTTCAGTTTATTAATTTTGGGTTTATGTATGTACTTACACTGGAGTTTTCTGTTTTTTATCAGTGATGTACTGCTTGGCGTTGGGCATGGATTAGCCCTGATCGGGGCATTTGGCTTAATTCACGCCATGACCAATCCACACAATCGAGCTGCAGTAATGTCGACCTATTTATTTGTCGCATATTTAGGCACCATTTTACCCATTATTGCAGTGGGCTATCTTGCCGATCATTTCGGTTTAACCGCAGGCGTGCTCAGTTTTTGTGCCGCGTTCTGTTTGCTCTGTCTATATTTATTAATTTGGCATAAAAATATTAAGGTAGAAAAATATTTTGCTTAAACCAGACCCAAAAACGGAATAGCGAGGGCGATCATGGAAATGTAAGCCCCATGAAGATAAAGCATTAAAGCAAATGCAGAGCTGTTTTTATATTTGGTCTTTCCCTCAACTCATTTTCCCTGCATAGGTTGATGTTCAAGCTCTTTGATTAAGAAATAATTCAAGAAAGTACGAATTACGGCAATAATGGTCAATTTAATCAAGCTATCCAGATCTGGATCGACAGTGGTGGCTAAAATATCGGCGGCGAGCTGGAATTCAAGTGCAGTGGCAAGCCAATCTCCAAAACAATAACGTGCTGTGCGACCTGATTTAAGCTGGATTAACACCATTGAGGTTTTGATCAAGCCAATGATTACACACACCACGGAAATCATTTCTAAAAATAATTGGAGGAAATGAACCCAAGAAATTAATAATTCACGCAAAAACATGACATCAAACATTCACCACCTCCATAAGAGATTCTACCTCTTACTTTCTGACATCAACATCTGTCCACATTGCCTCAATGATAAAAAATTATTCTCAGTTTTAATTGTCTGATTCACAAGTCTAGATTGTAGGCTCATTCTCAAAACGCTTGAACGCCTTGTATTCACTCTCGGCAGAATTGAATTGCCCAAATTTTCATTAAGATATTCTTCTATGTAGTGAGGTATGTATAGCCGAGTAAAATATCATGCCATTCGATCCAGGTTTAGACGATAATGAATCATCAAATGACATAAAAAAAAGCACTAAGCAATTAAAACTTAATGCTATTTTATTTAAATTAAAACTTGCTGGAATTTATTAGAATATCGGATAAATTTGAAATTACTTTCCGATACAGAACGAACCGAAAATCTTGCCCAACAAGTCATCTGCACTGAAGTCCCCGGTAATTTCGCCCAAGGCATTTTGAGCCAGTCGCAGGGATTCCGCCACCAACTCGCCTGCGTTATACACCACCAGTTGTTCACGCGCTTCTGCCAGATAGGCCTGAGTACGCTTCATTGCGTCTAAATGACGCGTACGGGCAATAAAGGTATCTTCTTCCGGCTGGAAGCCTGCATGCGCTGTAATCGCCTCTATGAGTGACTGAACTCCGGTTTCCTGCTTGGCAGAAACGGTAATATGACGGAAACCCTGATAGTCGCCAATTGCAGCCGCTGCACCAGTCAAGTCACACTTGTTGGCAATCAGCATTAAACGGCGCGGTTCCAGATGTTCGGCAAAATAGTTTTGAGCCAATTGCAGCGGATCTTCGCCCTGGCTTAAGTCATAGACCAGCAGCAACAAATCGGCCTGTTCAATTTCTTTAATCGCGCGGCGGATGCCTTCTTTTTCCACCACATCACCGGTTTCACGCAAACCTGCGGTATCGGTCAGGGTAATCGGCAAGCCATTCAAGGTGATTTTTTCATGCAACACATCACGGGTGGTACCGGCAATATCGGTCACAATGGCGCGTTCATTGCCCGCCAGGGTATTCAGCAGGGAAGATTTACCCGCATTCGGTTTACCCGCAATCACCACCTGCAAACCTTCGCGCAATAGCTGGCCTTGGCGTGCCGAGGTCTGAACGGCAGCGACAGAACTTTGCACATCTTCCAGCAGGGCTAAAATTTTACCGTCTGCCAAAAAGTCGATTTCTTCTTCCGGGAAATCAATAGCAGCTTCCACATGCAGGCGCAGGTGAATCAATTTCTCCAGCACGGTATTGACCCGGGTAGAAAAGGCACCTTGCAAGGAGCGTACCGCAGAACGCGCAGCGGCCTGGGAGGTGGCATCAATCAGGTCGGCAATCGCTTCGGCCTGAACCAGATCCAGTTTGCCATTTTCAAAGGCACGCATGGAAAACTCACCGGCTTTGGCAGCGGTTGCACCCAGTTCCAGCAAACGGCCAAGCAGGGCATTTTGAATCACCGGACCACCATGACCCTGCAACTCCACCACATCTTCACCGGTAAAGGAGTGGGGGTTAGGAAAGCAAATGGCCAAGCCTTCATCCATGACTTCACCAGCCGCATCATAAAACTGGCGGAAACCGGCAAAACGGGCTTTAGGCAAGGCTTTTTGGGTTAAAGCTTCAGCAATGGCATAAGATTTTGGACCCGACAGACGAATTACCCCCACGCCACCACGTCCGGGCGGAGTTGCAATCGCAGCTATCGTAGTAAGGTTTTGCATAAAATTCACCTAAAAAATCCCAAATCACAGCCAAAGAAAAATCCGCCTAAGATTACCATCTTAAGCGGATTTATTCAGCTATTCGCAATCAGTCGTTACTTAAACAACGTCACGTTTTTCGCGTTCTTTCTCAACACCTTTGTTGATCAGACCTTGCTGCAAGATGGTAATACTGTTGTTGACAATCCAGTACAACACCAAGCCCGCAGGGAAGAACAGCATAAATACGGTGAAGATAATTGGCATGATCTTGAAGACTTTCGCCTGCATCGGATCAGCCGGTTGCGGATTTAAGGACTGCTGGATAAACATGGTCAAGCCCATCAGTAACGGCAGTATAAACCACGGATCCATTGCAGACAAATCTTGAATCCAGCCTAACCATGGTGCATGACGAAGTTCTACCGACTCCATCAATACCCAGTACAAGGCCAGGAAAATCGGCATTTGCAATAGCAATGGCAAGCAACCCGATAATGGATTGACCTGTTCACGCTTATACAGCGCCATCATTTCTTGCGAGAAGCGCATACGGTCTTCACCGAACTCTTCTTTCATGCGTTGCATTTCAGGAGCAATCACACGCATTTTCGCCATCGAACGGTAGCTCTTGGACGACAATGGCCAAAGAATTAGCTTCACCAACACAGTCAACAGGATAATTGACCAGCCCCAGTTGCCCACAATGTTATGGAAGAACTGCAGACCTAAGAACAATAATTTGGCAATTGGCCACAACCAGCCATAATCAACAGTTTGATTCAGGCCCACAGCGAGGTCTTTCAATTCAGACTGAATTTTAGGACCAGAATAGAAAGTCGCGTCCACTTCCGCCGTGGTACCGGCAGGTACATTCATGGTCGGTGAAGTGAAACCAATAATGTTCATATTATCGGTAGATTGGCGAGATTCCAGTTTGGCACTATAAGGCTGACCATTGGCTTGAGTCAGTTTAATATCCCCCGGAATCCAGGCACTGACAAAATAATGCTGCACCACAGCAACCCAGCCGCCTTTGGCTTCCACATTCAACTTTTCATCGTTGAAGTTGTCAAATTTCAGCTTGTTATAATGTTCATCTGGCGTTCCCCACGCACCGCCCAGGAATGTGCCGAGGGTGAAAATACCTTGGGAAGATTTACCTGGATCATCCGAATTATCACGCTTGATCTGGCCAAACATCTGGCCCTGCCAGTTCTGGCTACTGCGGTTCACCACTTTGTGGCTGACACTAATCGGATATTCACCTTGTTTGAAGCTAAAGGTCTTAATAATCTCGACACCATCAGCAGTTTTATAGACCATCGGTACCGATAAAACTTTAACCGCTTGACCATCTTTGGTTTTTTCCGCTTTGGCATCTGCCAAGGTATAAGACGCTTTTTCAATCTCATATACCGGACGACCGTTGCGGTTACTGTCTGGTCCATTTAAACCAATCAATCCAGACTGAGCCACATAGGTGCGCTGAGCATCGCTTTCCAGCATCACGAACGGCGCATTACTGTCTTTATCTTTATCATGGTTCAATAATTCAATACGAACAATGTCACCACCTTTAGGATTAATCCAAAGATGATAAAGGTCAGTCTGTACTGAAATAAGCTGTTGACTTACAGGTGCAGTGGCATCTGTTGTAGTTTGCTGAGTCGCAATATTCGCTTGAGGCATGTCAGACGCAGTAGCAGCGGTTTGACCATTTGGCAAATCTGCAGATACTTCATGTGAAACAACGGCAGTTTGTTGCTGCGGTTGAGTTTCTGCATGACCATAATCTTTTTGCCAAGCCAAAATAAGCAAATATGCGACGACAAACATGGCCCCTAGAATTGCAAACCTGGCCCATTGTTGCATATCTATTATCCCAAGTAGTTAGAGTGATTTCGGTTCAATAAACGATCACGAAAGGGTACAACAACGTGAAGCGTTTGAGAATCTATTTGCTGAAATGAAATAAAACGAATTGCCTTTGGCG
The DNA here is from genome assembly GCF_004331195.1 of Acinetobacter sp. ANC 4216. NCBI lineage: Bacteria > Pseudomonadati > Pseudomonadota > Gammaproteobacteria > Moraxellales > Moraxellaceae > Acinetobacter > Acinetobacter sp. ANC 4216. The sequence continues at coordinate 180,583 of NZ_SJOC01000006.1, forward strand.
GTACCGGATCATAACCTGAGCCCCCCCAAGGATGACAACGACAAATACGCTGAGTAGCTAACCACGCACCACGCAGAGCCCCATAAGTATGGACTGCTTCCAAAGAATATTGAGAACATGTTGGAATATAACGACAGCGAGGTCCCAATAAAGGACTAATCGCGATCTGATAGAATCGAATCAACCAATGCAGTAAACGTACCATTGGCCTTCTCTACTTTTGTGGGGAGGGAGCTATCTTTTTATGCTTTTTGGCAAGGCGTTGCAATTTCTGCCAAGCAAATTGTAATTGCTGCTGCAATTCTGCATTAGGCACTGCTTCAATGCCCATTTTAGGCATGACCACAATATCTAATAAATCTAATTGCTGCTGATGCAGGCGAAAACTTTCACGAGCAAGACGTTTTACTCTATTTCTTTCATGTGCACGACGCACTTTCTTCTTCGCAACAACAATACCCAAACGGCTTTTCGGCTGTTCGGAATTTTTTGCAAGAAATAGGAAATGGGGTTGATGCACTTTAAAAAGCGCACCATCAAACACACTTTTATAATCGGCAGCACAGCGTATACGTACATCTGTGCTGAAGCCATAAAGTGTCATAACACCCAAAATCGTAATAGCGTTAACAGATTAAACAGTTAAGCTATGACGACCTTTTGCACGACGGCGAGCTAATACTTGACGACCAGCTTTAGTAGCCATACGAGCACGGAAACCATGAACACGCTTACGCTTTAATTCTGATGGTTGGAATGTACGTTTCATATTGAAACTCCAAAAATGATCTTTCTATGAAGGTTCGCGATTTTAGTGTTCATTCAGTGAGCTGTCAATCAAAAACAAACTTTCTTTCAAAATAAGCCGGTTTTTACAAGATTGACGGATTGAGCATATCGTTAGATTATTAAAAATTGTATCTATTTTATACACAGTGTAAATTATTGATTAATAAAACAACATAAGTTATAAACAGAAATACTCACAATATTATCCACAGGCTGTTGTGAATAAACATGATTGTGTTGGGTAATGAATTTAAATTTATAACTTTTTAGAGTTATCCCCACAAAACCGCATTTCTATAAATAAATTCAAATTTATAAATTTAAATTTATTATTATTAGGGTGGGTTTTTTTTGTGGAAAAGCATATTTTATTTTTAATAAACATAAATTTAAATTGTGGATATCTATGTTTTTATGATTTTATTAATTTGTGGATAACTTTGTGCTATATTTTATCCACAGCTTGCGGATAAACTTATCCACACCATGATTTAAATTTAAATTTAATCGGAAATTTGCTTTTTTGAGTGATATTTCCTGAATTTTGCCATGACAGATGTGGATAACTTCGATAGAATGGCGACCCGCTCGGTCGGGCTCGCATGATTTTTTTACTAACAATGGAATGAATAGGGGTTTCACATGCTTTGGACAGACTGTCTAACTCGTTTGCGACAAGAGCTTTCGGGAAATGTCTTTACCATGTGGATTCGCCCTCTGGTTGCTGAAGAGCTGAATGATACTTTAAGACTCTATGCACCCAATCCGTATTGGACCCGCTATATTCAGGAGCATCATCTGGAGCTGATTACGATTTTGGCTGAACAGATGTCTGAAGGCCGGGTACGTAAAGTCGAGATTCTGGTGGATTCACGTCCGGGTGCAATCTTGTCAGCCAATGAACAGCCAGCAACCACCACGGCTGCATTGCAATCTGTTCCGGCAGTTGTTTCCAAACCGAAAAAAGAAAAAGATGAAACCGGCAGTAAAAACAGCCGTAAACGTTTACTCAATCCCTTATTTACTTTTTCACTATTTGTTGAAGGCCGTTCCAACCAGATGGCAGCTGAAACATGCCGTAAAGTGTTAACTCAGTTGGGCGCTTCACAGCATAACCCGCTATTTTTATACGGACCGACCGGTTTGGGTAAAACCCACCTCATGCAAGCTGTCGGCAATGCCCTGTTACAGGCCAAACCCAATGCACGGGTGATGTACATGACGGCCGAGAGTTTTGTACAGGATTTTGTCAGCTCTTTACAGCAAGGCAAAGTGGAAGAGTTTAAAAAGAATTGCCGCTCGCTCGATCTGTTGCTGGTGGATGATATTCATTTGCTGGCCGGTAAAGAAGCCAGCTTGGTGGAGTTCTTTTATACTTTTAACGCGCTATTGGATGAATCGAAACAGATTATTCTGACTTCCGACCGTTATCCCAAAGAATTGACGGAACTGGATGCACGTCTGGTTTCACGTTTTTCCTGGGGATTGTCAGTTGGAGTTGAGCCACCGGATATTGAAACCCGAATTGAAATTTTGCTGAAAAAAGCCGAAAGCAGTGGAGTGGAGTTGCCGCGTAACTGTGCCCTGTTTATTGCTCAGCAAGTGGTGGCCAATGTTCGTGAGCTGGAAGGTGCGCTGAACAAGGTGGTGGCGATTTCCCGTTTTAAAGGCACGCCGATCGATCTGGATGTCGTGCGTGAATCGTTAAAAGATGTGTTGGCCATCCGTGCCCGTACCATCAGTACTGAAAATATCCAGCGCGTGGTGAGTGAATATTTCCGTATTCCTTTAAAAGAAATTGTCGGTCCCAAGCGGACCCGTATTTATGCCCGTCCACGTCAGCTGGCCATGGGTTTGGCACGTGAACTGACCGGGGACAGTTTTCCCGAAATTGGCATGGCTTTTGGTGGGCGTGATCACAGTACCGTGATGCATGCCTGTGAAAAAGTGATCAGCCTTCGGGAAGAAGATCCGATCTTTAATGAAGACTATAAAAACCTGCAACGGCTGTTGCAAAGCTGATCTGAATTGATCAAATTCTATTCTTGCAATGCGGCATATTCTGCCGCATAGTACACTGCTAAAAAACACATTTATTTATTTTCATCTTCAGTTGTTAGAGGAATGTACCGTGCGTTTGAAAATCGCGAAAGAAAGCTTACTTAATGTTCTGTCACATGTCGTAGGAGCGGTTGAACGTCGCCATACTTTAAACATTCTGTCTAACGTCAAAATTCAAGTAAATAATGAATCCTTAACCATTACCGGTTCTGATCTGGAAGTGGAACTGGTGGCCAGTACCACCCTGGCTGAAGGCGCTTGCCTGCAGGCGGGTGAAACCACTGTACCGGCACGTAAACTGATGGATATCTGTAAATCCTTGCCTGCTGCGGCATTGATTGACCTGCAAATTACCGAAGATCGCTGTGTTTTAAAATCGGGCAATAGCCGCTTTGTACTGGGGACTTTGCCAGCTGAAGACTACCCGTTGTTAAGTACCGAAAATGCCCAGGGTACGCAAGTGACCGTGACTCAGCGCGAATTAAAACGCCTGTTTGAAAAAACGGCTTTTGCAATGGCGGTACAGGATGTACGTTTTTATTTAACCGGAACACTGCTTGAAATTGACCAAAATCAGTTGCGTGCTGTAACGACTGATGGTCACCGTCTTGCGCTGTGTGAAACTGTTGCACAATCTACTGCAACTCAGCCTATCCAGGCGATTGTGCCTCGTAAAGCAGTCGCAGAGTTACAGCGTCTGCTCAGCATTGAAGATGAGCAATTGTCTTTATTGATTGGCCGTGAACTGTTAAATGTGACCATTAGCACCCCAAGCCGGGATAAAGAGCAGGGCGATATTACCGTTCGTTTCACGACTAAACTGATTGATGGAAAATTCCCGGATTACCGTCGCGTGATTCCACGTGGTGGCGATAAAAACGTATTGATCGCGCATGACGTATTCAAGCAATCCTTGCAGCGTGTGGCCATTCTCAGTAATGAAAAATTACGTGGCGTGTTCCTGAATTTTGGTGCCGATTCTTTGCAGCTGCGTGCCAATAACCCGGAGCAAGATGAAGCGATTGAAGATTTGGCCATTCAGTATGCCGATGCACCGATGGAAATGTCTTTCAATGCCCAGTACCTGCTTGATGTGCTGAATGTGTTAGATGGTGAAGATGTTTCTATGACCATGACTGAAGCGAATCAGTCGGTATTGGTACATGATCCGGCACAACAGGATCAGACCTATGTTGTAATGCCAATGCGTGTTTAATTCAACGCTATTGAATCAGATTTAACCATGCATATTACGCGTTTAAATATAGAACGTGTTCGAAACTTAAAGACGGTTGCACTCCAGGAGTTGCAGCCGTTTAATGTCTTTTACGGGCAAAATGGTTCAGGCAAGACCTCGATTTTGGAAGCCATTCATCTGCTGGCGACCGGACGTTCTTTTCGTACCCATATTCCGAAAAATTATATTCAGAATGAAACCGGCGACGCGATTGTGTTTGCACAATCGGCAACGGAAAAAATCGGCATGCAAAAGCTGCTCTCCGGTGAACAGCTGATTAAGGTCAATGGCGATCATATTGCTACCCAAGGGCAACTGGCCAAAATCCTGCCTTTACAGCATATTGATCCACAAAGTACCGATATTATTGATTATGGGGCCAAACCGCGCCGGCAATTGCTGGACTGGCTGATGTTCCACGTGGAACCGGATTTTTATCATGCCTGGCAGTACTATGCCCGTGCCTTAAAGCAACGCAACAGTTTGCTGAAATCGAACAGAAATCTCAGTTTGCAGGATCTGGAACCGTGGAACAAAATGCTGGCGGAATATGGCGAAATGCTGAATTCGCAGCGTAGCGGCATTGTCGAGCAGTGGAAGGTTTATTTTGAGCAGGATTTGCAGCATTTGCTGCCCAATCTTGCGGTTGAACTGGAATATAGTCCCGGCTTTCATACCGAACAGGGCCTGCTGCATGACCTGACTGCGCATCATCAGAAAGATGTCGATCGCCGTTATACCGAATATGGACCGCATCGTGCAGATTTACGTTTAAAAACAGCCATGGGCGATGCCGATGTAGTGCTTTCACGCGGCCAGAAAAAGCTCCTGATTATGGCTTTAAAACTGTCACAGATTGCAATGCTGCATGCCTGTAATAAGGAAACTGTGGTATTATTAGATGATCTGACAGCAGAATTAGATTTAACTGCACAACGACGATTAATTGAGCGATTGAGCCAGCTGGGTAGTCAAGTTTTTATTACCACTTTAGAGCATGAATCGGTCAAAAAACATTTACATGATTTGTCTATTTCATATCAATTATTCAAAGTTGAAAATGGTCAAGTTCAGGTTGTTGTGCAATAACTTTTTAAATTTTACCCATCTTTGGATAGACCTATATTTCACTAGGGAGAAACCATGAGTTCAGAAGATCAAGCTGCTTCTCAAACAGAACCAACCCATGAAAAGGCTTATGATTCCTCTAGTATCAAGGTGTTACGAGGCCTCGATGCTGTGCGTAAGCGTCCAGGTATGTATATTGGTGATACTGACGATGGCTCGGGCCTACATCACATGGTGTTTGAAGTGGTCGATAACGCCATTGATGAAGCCTTGGCAGGTCACTGTGACGAAATCTTGGTGACCATTCATGAAGATGAGTCTGTCAGCGTATCCGATAACGGCCGTGGTATTCCGACCGATATTCACCCTGAAGAAGGCGTGTCTGCAGCTGAAGTGATTTTAACCATTCTGCATGCCGGCGGTAAGTTTGACGATAACAGCTATAAAGTTTCTGGCGGTTTGCACGGTGTCGGGGTTTCGGTCGTCAACGCCCTGTCCAGCAAACTGGAATTGACCATTCACAGAGCTGGCCATATCCACCAACAAGAATATAAACATGGTGACCCGGTCTATCCACTCAAAGTCGTGGGCGATACCGATAAAACCGGGACAACAGTGCGTTTCTGGCCAAGTGCCGAGACCTTCAGTCAAACCATTTTCAATGTTGATATTTTGGCGCGCCGTTTACGTGAACTTTCATTTTTAAATGCGGGTGTACGTATTGTGCTACGTGATGAACGTATCGATGCGGAGCATGTGTTTGATTATGAAGGCGGTTTGTCTGAATTTGTGAAATATATCAACCAGGGCAAAACCCATCTGAATGATATCTTTCATTTTACTGTTCAGGCAGACAATGGCATTGGTGTGGAAGTTGCCTTGCAATGGAACGACACTTATCAAGAAAACGTACGCTGTTTTACCAACAACATTCCCCAAAAAGATGGGGGGACGCATTTAGCCGGTTTCCGTGCAGCTTTGACCCGTGGTTTAAACAGCTATATGGAAAGTGAAAACTTGCTCAAAAAAGAGAAAGTGAACGTTTCTGGTGATGATGCGCGTGAAGGCTTGACCGCGATTGTTTCGGTTAAAGTGCCTGATCCGAAATTCTCTTCACAAACCAAGGAAAAACTGGTTTCCAGTGAAGTGAAGCCCGCCGTAGAACAGGCAATGAATAAATCATTTGCTGAATATCTTCTGGAAAATCCAACAGCGGCCAAAGCAATTGCGGGTAAAATTATCGACGCGGCACGTGCGCGTGATGCGGCGCGTAAAGCGCGTGAAATGACCCGTCGTAAGAGCGCACTGGATATTGCAGGTTTACCAGGCAAACTGGCAGATTGCCAGGAAAAAGACCCGGCATTGTCTGAACTGTACCTGGTCGAAGGTGACTCTGCGGGCGGTTCTGCAAAACAGGGCCGTAACCGTAAGATGCAGGCAATTCTACCGCTAAAAGGTAAAATCCTGAACGTAGAACGTGCACGTTTTGACAAGATGATCTCGAGTCAGGAAGTGGGTACGCTGATTACGGCACTGGGCTGTGGTATTGGCCGCGAAGAGTACAATCCGGACAAATTGCGTTATCACAAAATCATCATCATGACTGATGCTGACGTCGACGGTTCGCACATCCGTACGCTGCTGTTGACCTTCTTCTTCCGTCAAATGCCTGAACTGGTGGAACGCGGCTATATCTATATTGCACAGCCACCGTTATATAAACTGAAAAAAGGCAAGCAAGAGCAGTACATTAAAGATAATGATGCGCTTGAAACCTATCTCATTTCTAACGCAATTGATGAGCTGGAACTGCATGTAAGCAGTGAGGCTCCGGCTATTCGTGGTGAATCTTTAGCAAAAGTCATTGCTGACTATCAGACTTCACAAAAGAGCTTGCAACGTTTAACGCTACGTTATCCAGCAAGCTTGCTGGACGGTTTACTGGGCCTGGAAGCATTCAAGCTCGACCATAGCCATGACGAAGACTATGTAAAACAGTGGGCTGAACAGTTGCGTGCAGCCATTGAAGTTCAACAGCCGAGTTTACGCCCTGAAATCACGCTTGAACTGTTTGAAAAAGAACATGCAGACGGTAGCAAAGTGGCACATTACTGGCCACGCGTAACAGTTTATGTACACAACTTGCCGCATCATTATTTACTGGATGCCGGATTGCTCGGTTCAAGTGAATACAAGCGTTTGCTGCAAAATTCAAAGAGCTGGTTTAGCTTGCTTGAAGAAGGCGCTTATTTGCAGAAAGGTGATCGCAAGATCCAGGTATCGACTTTTCATCAGGTTTGGCAGCACATTTTATCCGACTCACGTCGCGGCATGATGATCCAGCGCTATAAAGGTTTGGGCGAGATGAATGCGGAACAGCTGTGGGAAACCACCATGGATCCTGAAAACCGTAACATGCTGCAAGTGACCATTGAAGATGCCATTGAGGCAGACCGCATGTTCTCCTGCTTGATGGGAGATGATGTGGAACCGCGTCGTGCCTTCATTGAAGAAAATGCCTTGAATGCGGATATTGACGCTTGATGCATTGATGAGTGAAATTGTAAAAAGCATCCTTCGGGGTGCTTTTTTTATGCTATTTTTATCTTAATCCGATTAACTTTTAGCCATCTTTATTTTTATTAAAATGACGTATTCCTCTGTCATGATGACTCTAAGCAAGAGGAAATCATCATGCAATATGACGAGGTGGGCGCTATGGATCAAGAATTGAAACAGATCCGCGATATCTGGACTCAGGCCTTTTTTAGCGGAGATTACGAGGTTCTGGCTCAGTATGAACATGAACAGTTCAAAGTGGTCTACGAGCAGGAAGGTCGTGTGGAAAGCAATTTTGTCCGTTATGACCGGATTGCGCATGCTGTAAAAAATGGTGTCTGGAAGCCCCAAAAACTCGCAGTTGAGTTTGAAGAATTTGATTATGATAAAGATTTAAAGCATTGCCAGGTCTTGATTGGCTTGCAGGATCAGAAACAGATTCGGGAATTATGGGTCAATGAGGGCGTCTGGAAAATAATCGAACTCAGGTTTTTAAAACGCAAAAAAAACAGCTCAGGATAAGTCAAAAAACTAATTTCAAACTATCCACATAGTGGCAAGTGCTCTGTGGATAAGTTCCGGAACAGCCATTTTGGCTCAGTTGAAGAGTAAAAAAACACTTATCCACAAGATAAACTCATCTTTTATTTTAAATTTAAACTGATATTTTGATTGGGTTGTGGATAGAAACTTTAAATTTAAAAGGCAAATTTTGAATTTAAAATTTATTTAAAGGCAATTTTTCAGTCTAAGACTGGATCAGCTTGTTTCAGCTGCAATAGGTCGCCATAGTGGGCTAAAATGGCTATATAGACAGGTTGTGTAGAAAAATTAAAAAATCGCAGCACGCCTTAAATATTGTGCTGCGATCATAAAATAAGCATTACTTTAGCTTAGCTTAAGAATAAAAATACCTTAATCAAAAGAACTTTCAAGCTCTTCCAGTTCCATCATCAACTCTAGCATCTGTTCTTCTGCCGTTTCCAGCTGGCTTTTTAACTGAGTTTGCTCATTCATCAGCTTGAGTAGATCATCTTTACGATTTGCTTCATACATTGCCGTATCACCCAGTAATACTTCAATTTCAGCCAAACGTGGTTGCAGCTTGCTGATCTGTGCTTCATTTTTTTCAATATTTTTACGAATCGGGCGGCTCAGTTCACGGCGGCGCGCAGTTTCTTTACGTTGAGCCTCTTTATCGAGTTTTGAAATTGCCGGTTTTACTTCTACTTGTGATTTCACGGGTTCAGCAGGTTTCTGTCCATTTTTCATCAGGTCAATCCGTGCCTGGCGTAACCAGTCTGCATAGGCAACCAGATCACCATCGAATTCACGGCATTGGCCATTGTGGACGAGCAACAATTCATCACAGACGCTGGCAATCAATTGACGCTCATGCGATACCAACACCACAGCACCTTCAAAGTCTTGTAAGGCCATGGTCAGGGCATGACGCATATCAAGGTCCAGATGGTTGGTCGGTTCATCCAGAATCAACACGTTAGGACGTTGCCAGACAATTAAAGCCAAAGCTAGACGCGCACGTTCACCGCCGGAGAAGCCTTCACTTGGGGTGTCCATACGTTCGCCACTAAAACCAAAGCTGCCGAGGAATGAACGTAACGTTGCTTCACTGATTTTCTTGTCCGCAATTCGTGACAATTGCAGCATTGGGCTGGCACTCCCATCCAGGGCGTCCATTTGATGCTGGGCAAAATACCCAATATTCAGCAATTCAGAATCTTTGCGTGTCCCTTTGAGCAGTTTCAGATCACCCACCAAAGATTTGATCAGTGTCGATTTACCGGCACCATTCATCCCGAGTAAACCAATCCGGCTGCTGGGTGTGATTTGCAAATTGACGTTGGTTACAATCAGCTTGTCGCCATAGCCAATATCTGCATGTTCCAGTTGCAGCAGAGGTGAGCTCATTTTAGTCGGTTCACGGAAACTGAAGGTAAACGGTGTATCTACATGTGCAGCAGAAAGTTCCTGCATGCGTTCTAATTGTTTAATCCGGCTTTGTGCCTGTTTGGCTTTGGTGGCTTTGGCCTTAAAGCGGTCAATAAATTTTTGTAAATGTGCCCGTGTTTCAAGCTGTTTTTCATAAGCTTGCTGTTGTTGTGCCAGACGTTCACTACGGGTACGTTCAAATGTGGAATAATTTCCGGTATAGAGCGTCAGCTCCTGATTTTCGATATGTAAAATATGATCGGTAACGGCATCCAGAAAATCACGGTCATGCGAAATTAAAATCAGGGTGCCTTCATAGGCTTTTAGCCAGTCTTCCAGCCATAAAATCGCATCCAAATCGAGATGGTTGGTCGGTTCATCCAGTAACAGCAAGTCGGAACGGCTCATCAGGGTACGGGCCAGATTTAAACGCATGCGCCAGCCACCCGAAAAACTTGAAACATCCAGTTGAGACTGATGTTCAAAGAAGCCCAGACCGGCCATCAATTGTGATGCTTTGGATGGAGCAGAGTAGCCATTAATTTCATCAAAACGACCATATAAATGCGCTAACTCCTCATTATTGAGGTCTTCAGGATGTTCCAGTTTGTGCTGGATGTCCCAATATTCTTCATCTCCGGACAGGACAAAATCGATGGCTTTCATCTCCAGCGCTTTAATTTCCTGGGCCATATGGGCCACCGTCCAGGCAGCAGGACGGGTCAGAGAACCACCATCCGATTCCATTCCACCCAACAATGCCGCAAACAGGGTCGATTTTCCTGCGCCATTGACACCGGTTAGGCCAATTTTCCATCCTGGATGTAGCTGCATAGACGCTTTTTGAAATAAAACACGTCCACCGCGACGTATAGAAAGTTGATCTAACTGAATCATTGAAATATCTAAAAGAGAAGAAGGATGTGCTTATTCTAAAGGAAGCCACTCAGAAAAGAAAAAGGCAGGGCATTATTCTTTTTATAAAAGCATGATTTTAAATAGATGAATAAAAATATTACAAATTGTGTAAAAACAGCCTTTCGTCAGAATGGCCTCAGCTGCTCTATTTTTACTATAAAAACAAAATTATAGTGATTTTCTAAGAGGAATAAGTGAAAAAAGAAGAAGGGGTATTATGAATAAAGGAACTTTTATTTTATCAACACTCACACTTTTGAGTTTTTCAGGCTTGGCTCAGGCAAAACAAAATATCTGTGTATTCGATCTACTCGGTAAAGCAGGTGAGTCCTATAAATTAATTGAAGAATGGGGCTTAGCCAGTAAAAACTGGGGTGCTGAGGTCAATTTAATGCCCTATCAAGATGAAGCAAAAATAGAAAAAGATTTTAAAGCCGGTGTTTGTGATGCCTTTTACATGACCTCAATGCGCGCCCGTGCCTATAATAAATTTGCCGGTTCAATTGATGCACTCGGTGGCGTTCCAAGTAATCAGATTGCACAAAAAGCCATTTCTTTTGTATTAGACAAACGCAATAAAAAGCGGCTGATCAGTACCATTGCCAATGAAAAATATGAGGTGGCAGGGATTGGGCAAATTGGTATCGCCTATCTTTTTGTACGCGATAAATCAATTAATTCTATAGAGAAAGCAAAAGGTAAAAAATTTGCGATTCTGCATTATGATCAGGCGCAAAAAATTGTTGTCCAGCGTATCGGTGCCGTACCGGTGATGTCTGATATTTCTAATTTTGTGAAAAAATTCAATAATGGTGAAGTCGACATGATTGCGGCACCTGCTTATGCTTTTAAGCCGCTAGAAATTTATAAGGGTTTAGGCTCTAACGGAGCCATGATTAATTTTCCGGTCGTCAATGTGACTGCCGATCTGGTGATTCGCCCGGAAAAATTTCCTGAAGGTTTTGCAGACCAATCGCGTAGCTGGTTTATAAAGCTTTTACCGAAAAGCTTTGCGATGGTGCAGCGCTTGGAAGCAGGAATTCCTGCCAGATATAAAGTTAATTTAACTAAGGAAGATCATGACAAATATCAGAAATTATTGCGGGATGGACGTTTAGACCTGACCAGGCAAGGAATTTATGAACCGACCATGATGACGGTGCTGAAAAAAGCCCGTTGTACTGTGGAACGAACCAACTTTGAATGTTCATTAAGTGGTGAATAAAGACATCATTATTGTATTCATTTGTAAAATAGCGCAAATTTCATAAATTATAGCTAAAAATCGTTATCACATAAGCTTATGATTTTTATTGTGAACTTAAAAAATGGAAAAAATATTGGCATTTTAAGCCTGATTAATTGGAGTAAATGCTCTATTTTTTTAGAATGAACTTGCTTAATATTTGTGGCGTGAACGGATACTCGTCAAACAACAAGATTCCAAAAGGACCTAAATAATGAAAAAAACGATTTTTACATTCGCAACATTGGCTGCTGTCGGCTTAGCGAGCACAGCGCAAGCTGCTAAAGTCGATGTATGTGTATTCGATTTACTGGGTAAATCGGGTGAATCTTTTCAAATGGCTCAGGAATGGGCACTGGCTGCTAAAGGATGGGGAGCGGAGATTAATCTTATTCCACGTCAAGACGAAGCAGTTGCGGATAATGACTTTAAAGCCGGTAAATGTGACGGCGTGTTTATGACCGCGATGCGTGCTCGTCAATACAACAAATTCGTAGGCTCTATTGATGCTCTCGGTGGTGCACCCAGTAATGCGATTGCTCAGCGTGCCATCACTTTTGCTTTGGATAAACGTAATGCGTCGAAAATGGTCAGTAATTTAGGCGGCAAAAAATATGAAGTGGCGGGTATTTCACCTTTAGGTTCGGCTTTTATTTTTGTACGTGATAAACAGATTGACTCGATTGAAAAAGCTGCAGGCAAAAAATTTGCCGTATTGGGTTATGACGATGCACAAAAAATTATGGTGCAGCGTGTAGGAGCGCAAGCGGTGATCTCTGACGTATCTAACTTTGTCGCAAAATTCAATAATGGACAGGTAGATATGGTGGGTGCACCAGCCTATGCGTATAAGCCTTTAGAAATCTATAAAGGTTTAGGTTCCAATGGTGCAATGTTTAATTTTCCTGTACTCCAGGTGACCGCAGATTTTGTGATCCGTCCAGACCAATTTCCGGCAGGCTTTGGTCAAAAATCACGTGATTGGTTTGTGAAAAACTTACCAAAAAGTTTTGCCCTGATTAATCGTCTGGAAGCCAATATTCCAGCCAAGTTTAAATTGAACCTGAATGCAGAAGATAAAACCAAATACCAGAAATTATTGCGTGAAGGCCGTATGGATATGACCAAACGTGGTATTTATGATGCAGGCATGATGGGGATTTTGAAAAAGGCTCGCTGTTCGGTCGATAAAGCGAATTTCGAATGTTCACTTGGTGGTGAATGATATTGATTTATAAAAGGAAAGCCTAGATTGAATCTAGGCTTTTTTGTCGCTTGGATTGTGTCATCTTTGCCATTGTGGTGAGTAAAAAAAGGCGTAATCTTTAAAAAACAGTAAAATTTTGATCAGCCTCAAAAAAAAGGTCTTCAAGACCAACCGTTAATCGCTGATGAATAAAAAAAAGCAAAAAACCATTCAATCCAAGATTGAATAAAATAATGATACAAGGAAGAAAAAATCATGATGCCATGCTCTAAAACACTGCTGGTTGGTCTGGGTTTATGTGCAGTTACCAGTATGACTCAAGCCAAACAAGTAATTTGCGTATTTGATTTAGTGGGTAAAAGTGGTGATGTTTTTGCCCTGATGAAAGATTATCAATTGGCAGCCAAAAATTGGGGGGCTGATATTGAATTGCGTGTAGGCCAGAACGAAGCGGTCATCGCTGAGGATTTTAAAGCTGGAAAATGTGACGGGATTAGTGTGACCGGTATGCGCGGTCGTCAGTTTAACCATTTTACCGGTTCACTGGATGCCATTGGTGCGATTCCCGATTTAAAACTGGCGGTAAAAGTCATGCAGGGTTTAGCCAGTCCGACTTTTGCCAAACATATGGTGAATGGTAAATATGAAGTGGTCGGTGTAATTCCAGTCGGCGATGCCTTTTTAATGGTCAATGACCGTAATATCAATACCGTTGCGAAAGCCGCAGGTAAAAAAATTGCCGTACTTGATTACGACGAAGCGCAAAAAATTATGGTTCAGCAAGTGGGTGCACAGGCAATTAGTGCAGATGTCACCAATTTTGGCGCTAAATTTAACAATGGCCAAGTCGATATTATTGGTGCACCTGCTGCCGTCTTTAAACCTTTAGAACTCTATAAGGGTTTAGGGAATAAAGGGGCAATTGTGAATTATCCTATTTTACAGGTGACTGGTAATGTGATTATTCGCCCAGATAAATTTCCAGCAGGATATGGGCAAAAGTCACGTGAATGGGTCAAAAGCCAGTTACCTCGTGCCTTCGGGATTTTAGGCAAAATGAAAGCCGATATTCCGCAAAAATACTGGATGCAAATTCCTGAAGCAGATAAGGCAGGCTATCAAAAACTCATGCGCGAGTCGCGGGTGGATTTAACCAAACGCGGTGTTTATGATAAACGGATGATGAAGTTGCTCTGGCAATTCCGGTGTAAGCAAGATCCAAAGAATTTCGAATGTAGTCTGCCGGATGAAAACTACAAACAATCTTGAGAAAAATAGTCTGATTTAACTTTAAATCTGTAAATACTGACCATATATTGGGTATGCTATACTTGATATATGGTCTTTTATATTTCAAGACACCTGAATTGAACAGAGGAATCCCACATGAATGCCCAAGCTCTGGTGCTGACCGACAATGCTGCGAATAAAGTACGCCAATTGCGTGATAGCGAAGGCAACCAAGAATTAATGTTACGCGTTTATGTTACAGGTGGCGGTTGTTCCGGTTTCTCTTATGGCTTTAACTTTGCTGAAAGCATGAATGAAGATGATGCTGAATTTGTCAATGGCGATGTGAAAATGCTGGTCGATTCACTGAGCTATCAATATCTTGTCGGCTCGGAAGTTGATTATGTAGAAGGGCTTGAAGGTTCACGTTTTATTGTGAATAACCCGAATGCAACAACAACCTGTGGTTGTGGTTCATCTTTCTCAATTTAATCGAATAATCAAATATAAAAAGCCCTCCAAACATGGGGGCTTTTTTATTGCAGTTTTAAGCTATTTAAATGATTAAGCTTGTAGTTTAGCTGCTTCTAAAATATCAAAAATAACGGTAGTTACATCTTGGCTTAAATCGCGATTGTTAAAAATTTCATAAGCGCTAATGGTGATATCGGTATCGCTTGGCAATAAGCGCTGTTCTTCTTCAATCAAATCTTGAATAGGCAACAGGGTCTGTTTGACTTGTAAATGTAGAATATCTTTATATTCAATATTTTCATCTTCAAGTTCAATCTGTTGCTCATTGAAATAAGGCAAAAGAATAGAATGGAGATAAGGCTGAATCTCAATAATATCAAAAATTTCAATATCGCGAGTCTGCTCAATCGTACTGATGTGATCATTTACTTCAATAAGTATATGGTAGTAACTCACATGCATCTCCACAGGTTTCTGTTGTCATTTCTTGTTATTACCATAACATGAAATTTGCCTGATTGCCGATATCTTACTATTCATAGATTTATAAAAAGTAAGGTTTTTTTGCATTGTATCTCAAGTTGGGCCTAACGCGCCTGCAACAAGGCAATATCAGCAGCGGACAAGCGGAAATTTTGCATGTTTTGATCTTTCATGAGCGGATACATCAGCGCTTGCGGGTCCTGATTATGTTTCAAGCCTAATGCATGGCCAAATTCATGTGCCAGCGTCAATCGTAAATCTTCAATGGATTCAAATTCGTAGATATTAATTTGCTTGCCATTAAACGAACCTTTATCAAATAATCGCGGCTGAAAGCGCTGATTAAAGCTTTTTACAGAACTATCAATCTGTTGATTAAGCTGATTCAGTTCATCGACCTGAAGATTAAGCTGTTGAATTTTTTGGTTATAAATACTGATTTCCTGCTGCAGTGCAAAGATTTGCTGTTGTAATTGATTTTGCTGCTGCATGAGCTGGTCACGTTGTGAAGGCGGGATTCCGCCATGCTGATTAATGACGGCTATCTGCTGATTGTAGTGTTGTAACTGCAGATCTAATTGATGTTTTCTCGCTTCGAGCATGGCATTGGTACGGTCTAGCTCATCTTTGAATTGCTTCAGTTGCTGGTTTTTATTGACCCACACTTGCTGGTTGTGTTGAATCTGTCCGATTTGCTGGCGACGTTGCACCGATTCATCTTGGCGTTGGTCATAAATTAAATGGAGGGTGAGCCGGGCATCGGGATCATAAACAAAATAGTCTTGGCCTGTACCCGCTTTCCAGATGTCAGTGGCTTGCTGGCTGATCTGTTTCAGTTCATTTTCACTCAGGCCAAAACGTGGATCAATTTCAGCAATGCGGTAACGTAACCGGGTATCGAAAGGATGCTGAATACGATCCAGCAGCTTGTTGTTGCGAATTTGGGGATGATTTCGGGTTTGATAGGTCATGCCTAAAAGAAAGATGACCAAAAGGCTGAGGAGCACTAAGCGCATAAAAGCTTAAAAACATTATTTTTTTATACTGTATAACAATTAAGCAAAAATAAAAATCAAAAAACCGCGCTTTTGTGCGGTCTTTTCTTAAATTCCATACATTAGTTTTTGTCATGCTTAAGTTCAGGAAATTTAGCATCTTAAGCTTTATTTTTTGTTTTTTTAAACTGATCAATTTGTTTGGGCAAATTAGAATGATAGATGAAGATTAGACCTAAAAAATTGAATAAAAAAATAATAAGTTCAATTAAGTATTTAACATGGTAAGCATTCACATTTCGATGATTGAAAGCATAGAAACTCACTTCATATTTATACACCTGGAAAATAATATAGCTGATTAATCCCAAGCCCAATAAGATAAAGCCTTTTCCATAAGGGTAGCGCTGAGGTACCGATAATATCAGCAACACTATTGCTGATATTAGGAAACCAAGAGCAAAGGCCGCCTCTATACCTAAAGCTTGCAAATAATTAAATGGAGAAAGAAAAACACTAGAGGGTAATACGATAAACAGACTACCCATCGGGTAGAGCATCATGATTGCAAAGCCAGAAGCAATCAGTAGAAGCTTGATAAAATTATGCATATTTTTATTTTTTAAGTGATTTATATAGTTATATGTTAGTCAAAATCCCTCCTGTTGCCTATAAGATAACCAAAAAAAACCGCGCTTTTGCGCGGTCTTTTTTCTGTTAATTCGACAAATTATTTTTTGTCATCTTTAACTTCAGTGAACTCAGCATCTACAACGCCATCATCCGCTTTTTGTTGTTGACCTGCATCACCTTGGAATGCATTTGGGTCAAAACCTTGTGCGCCGCCTTGAGCACCTTGCGCAGCTTCATAAGCGCGTTGAGTGATCGGCATGATGATGTTTTGCAGTGCTTCAGTTTTTGCTTTGATCGCTTCAACGTCATTTTCTTTGGTTGCAGCTTCAAGTTCAGAAACCGCAGTTTCAACCGCAGTTTTTTCGTCAGCAGTCACTTGTTCGCCAAGATCTTTTACTGCTTTTTGCGCGCTAGAAACCAAAGCATCAGCTTCGTTACGTGCTTTTGCAAGTTCTTCGAACTTACGGTCTTCTTCAGCATTTGCTTCAGCATCTTTGATCATTGCTTCAATTTCAGCATCGCTCAAACCAGAGTTTGCTTTAATTTGAATGGATTGCTCTTTACCAGTGCTCTTGTCTTTCGCAGATACTTTCAAGATACCGTCAGCGTTGATATCGAACGATACTTCAATTTGTGGCACACCACGTGGAGCAGGTGGGATATCGCCTAACTGGAAGTTACCCAACAATTTGTTTTGTTGAGCCATCTTACGTTCACCTTGGTAAACCGAAATGTCTACAGCAGGCTGGTTGTCTGCAGCCGTTGAGAACACTTGAGATTTCTTCGCAGGAATCGTCGTGTTTTTCTCGATGATTGCTGTTAACACGCCGCCCATCGTCTCAATACCAAGAGTCAATGGAGTTACGTCAAGTAAAAGTACGTCAGTCTTGTCACCAGACAATACCGCACCTTGAATTGCAGCACCAATTGCAACTGCTTCGTCCGGGTTCACGTCTTTACGTGGCTCACGACCAAAGAATTCTTGTACTTTTTGTTGTACAAGTGGCATACGAGACTGACCGCCCACCAGAATCACGTCAGAGATGTCTGAAGTTGAAAGACCGGCATCTTTAAGCGCAATACGGCAAGGTTCAATAGTACGTTCAACCAGATCAGCCACCAAACCTTCAAGTTTTGCACGCGTTACGTTGATCACCAAGTGTTTAGGACCAGTCGCATCTGCAGTGATGTATGGAAGGTTGATTTCAGTTGCATTAGAAGAAGAAAGCTCGATTTTCGCTTTTTCAGCAGCTTCTTTCAAACGCTGTAATGCCAGTGGATCCTGTTTCAGGTTCACGCTTTGTTCTTTCTTGAATTCTTCAACCAGGAATTCAATTAACGCGTTATCGAAGTCTTCACCACCCAGGAAAGTATCACCGTTTGTAGACAATACTTCGATTTGCTGGTCGCCGTCCAGGTCCGCAATTTCAATGATGGATACGTCGAAAGTACCACCACCCAAGTCGTATACAGCAACTTTACGGTCGCCTTCTTTCTTGTCCATACCGAACGCAAGAGCCGCAGCAGTTGGTTCGTTAATGATACGTTTCACATCAAGACCGGCAATTTTACCTGCATCTTTAGTGGCTTGACGTTGTGCATCGTTGAAGTATGCAGGAACGGTAATTACCGCTTCAGTGACTGTTTCACCCAAATAGTCTTCTGCAGTTTTTTTCATCTTTTTCAAGATTTCAGCAGAGATCTGTTGTGGTGCAAGTTTCTTGTCGTTGACATCAACCCAAGCATCGCCATTGTCTGCCTGAATGATTTTGTAAGGTACCAGACCGATATCTTTTTGTACCGCTTGGTCTTGGTACTTACGGCCGATCAAACGCTTGATTGCGAATAGTGTATTTTTAGGGTTTGTGACTGCCTGACGTTTAGCAGACTGACCAACCAGGATTTCCCCATCTTTATAGGCAATAATAGATGGAGTGGTACGAGCGCCTTCAGCGTTGTCGATAACTTTAACTTTGTCGCCTTCAAGTACGGCAACGCAAGAGTTTGTTGTACCTAAGTCAATACCAATGATTTTAGCCATTTGGATGCTTCCTCAAAATTATTTTTTGCAATGTTTTTGCTTGTTATCCGATATGAGAGCCATTCAAAATTTTTCAAGTTGTTTGCATGAAAAAAAGTAGAAAAACTCTCGAATTTCTTTACTTTATTGACCCACGAGGACCATTGCCGGACGCAGTAAACGGCCTGAAAGGGCATAACCTTTTTGTAATACTGTACCGATTTCACCTGCTTTGACATCAGGTGCAATACCGACTGCCTGATGTAAATCCGCATTGAAACCGTTATTCATGTTGACTTCTACAACATTAAATTTTTCCAGCGTACTGAGTAACGATTTATGGGTCAGTTGTACGCCTTCAAGTAATGGCGATTCAATATCACCAGCAGCCTGAATGGCACGTTCTAAATTGTCGACAGTTTCCAGCAACTCTTTAGCAAACTTCTCAATCACCGTTTCTTTATGCTTTTCAGCATCACGTTGAATACGTTCTACGCTTTTTTGTGCTTCATAAACCGCATTGGCTGTACGTGCTTTTTCAAGTTTTAAACTTTCTTCCAACTGGGTAATTTGGGCTTGTAAATCTTCAACTGAAACTGCGGCTTGTTCTGTTTCAGCTTGAGATTCTGCTGTTTTTTGCTCAGCTTGCTCTTGCCCTAGATCTTGAGCGTCTTGATTTTGCTCAGTTGCCATAGATTTACTCCGTTTGAATGGGTTTTTAAACATGTCAGTCCTTTTGGCCTCAGTGCTAACCGCGTTAATCCTGAACTGCCATGAGTGATAATTCATGATTACTACAGAGTTCGGGGCAGACGCTAAAAATTCAAGCGAGACAAGCAATTAAATCTGTTTAATTTGATTAAAATTATTAAAAAGCATTATTTTTTCTAAAATAAAATGTCAGATGATGTGATGATTGCGGGTAAATATCAGGATTTAGACCCGGTTAAGCAGAGCATAGGTGGAACCCTGGTGACTAGCGTGTCCTGATCTAAGTAAGCCTATTATTTATAGTGGAGTGAACGGCAGAAATAGCAGTTGCAATAGTCTGAACCGAATTAAGCTATTGATAATAATATGTATGGGAAAGTTCATAGCATGCAAGCAATGAACTTCTTGATGTTTATTTAGACTTAAAAACGATCAATATGCTATAAATTATATATTTCACAAAATTGCTAGGTACGCTTATTATTTAACCCAGATTCTATCGCTGTAGTTTCTTCTTGGTATTTAGAAATGTGTTTTCTAGGCTTATCCAATCTCCGGATAAGCTTTTTTTTTGCCTGAAATTTTCCGAATACAGAAAAGAAGAGAATTTATGTATTTATTTAGCAAAATTTTATCAGGATTTTGATAGATCTTTACAATTTAAATGCTCATCTAAAGGATGGGGAAATGCGTCATATTTCTGAGTTTTAAATTGGATTAATAATATTAAATACAAAATGTTAATGGTCAAATTTGCGCTGAAACAAGCAAGTCAATTGAGAATTTTAATATTATAAAAACAAGTGAATAATTACATGATTTCGCAAAACTACAACTCAACAGGTGGGCAGTTACAATAAAAATTTTGAATGATAGGCAGCGCAAAGTTGGACTTTGCTTCATAAACTTAACCAACAAGGAAAATATGGATGAAAAAAACGGCTTTATTATCTTTAAGCGTGATTGCTGTTTCATTGACTGCGGTCGGTTGTACTTCTGCCGAAACCACACAAAATCCTGAGACTGCTCAAGTTACCACAGGTCTGGGGGTTTCCACTCAGGCACAACTGGGGGGAATTGGCGTTCAGGCAGATACTTCAGTTCATGCGGGCGCTACCCACTCTGGCTCTGCTTCTCAAAGTTCACAAGCTGCACAGTAATCACCAGGCTATCGCCAGGATGAGATGATTTCTTCTTAGAGTCTTAGAGAAAGCTTTCAGCTGATGGTTGCAATAGATGGTAGCTCGGCTTTTGCTATCATCTATTTAAGAGATATCGCAAAGTTTCGTTGCGGAGAGAATCATGATTTTATCAGCACAGTATTCGATACTAAGCCGGATTGCTGATTCATTAAATAAAGGATATTGAGGGGGAGGAACTGGCAGGGGTGGAATGAGATCATCTCTCACGCTGCTGATGTTCTCGATGATTTGAATCTCGACGGTGATCCCTGCGTTTTTCCTGCACTTTATGCATTTGCCGTATCTGCACCTTTTTACGCTGCTGTTCTGCGCGCTTACGTTCAATTTCACGCTTTTGGTGATTCCAGCCGGACTGGTTGCGACGCTGTTCAGCGATTCTTTTCCGCTGTTCTAATGAATGTTGCTGTTCACGTTTTTTACGTTCCCATTCAAACTGTTTCTGGCGGTTCTGTTCCCACTGACGACGCTCAGACACACGTTTTTTGCGTTCTAACTCTAAATGGTTTTGGCGTTGTTGATATTCCCAACGTTGACGATCCCGCTCAAGTTCATAGCGATAGTCATAACTTGAACCATAAACCCGATCATAATCACGGTCGTAGCGATCATCATAAGCGCCATTGTAGTAGCCACCATCTTCAGGAAATGCCACACAGCCTACAGCTAAAAATGTCGTAGCTAATGAGAGTATAATCAGTCTTTTAGCCATAAGGTGTATCCTTCTTGTGGCAAGGAGTAGCAAAAACACTCCGAAATATACATGGAAATAGTCAATGACAAGGTATAAAAAGAAGATTAGCGTATGAATGTTTTTACTGTGTATACAGATGATTAGACTTATATAAGATTATGGTCACGCATGGGCTGACCATGTAGAAAATGTGAAGATTAAAATAAAAGGAAGATGCAATGATGGTTGCTTTTAGCCGAACTTTACAGACCGTTTTAGAAAAAGGTCAAGGTACAGCTGCACGTACTCTGGACCGGTTACCCAGTTTTGCACAAAAATCTTTAGTTAGAATTTTAAGATATCCCCACCAGTATCCTGAACTTGATCCCTTAATCCAATGCATGATGGCAGCCCAGTTAAGACGTGGCAGTAATGGCTTTGTGAGTGAAGATATTATCCATGCGCGTAAAAGCTTTGATTTGCAAATGCAGTCCATCAAAGCTAAACCTACACCGGTGAAACAGGTGGAAGATCTGCGTTTACCTTTACACAGTGGAACCATTTTCGCGCGACATTACCATCCTGCACCCACTAAAAAATTGCCAATGGTGGTGTATTTTCATGGGGGTGGCTTTGTTGTCGGCAGTCTGGATTCGCATGATGAAGTCTGTCGTTTACTGGCAGTACATGCCAAAGTACAGGTTTTGAGTATTGACTATCCTTTAGCCCCTGAAGCAAGTCCGAATAAACTGATTCAGACCTGTGAAGATGCCTTGGCATGGGTCTATCAAAATAGAAAGCAGCTTAAAATCTTAAAAAATAGGATTTCAGTTGCGGGCGATAGCGCTGGAGGAAATATCAGCACCGTGGTTGCACAACGAGCTGCCCATAAAGTTTATGCACCACAAGCCCAATTACTGCTCTATCCGGCAGTGGATTTTAAAAGCCGTCATCCTTCATTTTATGCCTATAATGAAGGGCTGGTTTTAACCGGTAAAGATGTGGATTTTGTGACCCACTATTATGCAGATACCCATCAGGTTGAACTGGATGATCCGCTCATTTCCCCGACCTATGGCAAGCATGACAAATTACCCCCTACGTTTGTGGTGACTGCTGGTCATGATGTATTACATGATGAAGGGGAAATTTATGCCCATAAATTACGTCATCGCGGTGTGAAGGTGCATTATCAGGAATATAGCGATCAAGCGCATGGTTTTGCCAATCTAACACCCGTGTCTTATCGTGCAAAAAAGTATTTTATTGAAATTAGTAAAAACTATAGAAAGTTTTGGGATAAACACGCTTAGCTGTTTAGCTTAAGAACAAGCTGCAATAAAAGTGTTTCACGTGAAACACTTTTTTATTTTTTCTCAATTTTAGCTTTAGGTAAGGTGAGGCTAAATTCTGGCACGTAAAAACTGTGTAAATAGCGGGCCTGAGAAAAATCAGGGAAAATGTCCTGGGTGTTTTTCCAGCTGGCTTGTTTTAATTTGCTGAGTTTACCGCGAAATTGTGGAGTGAATTGATAGCGTAAACCTTGCCAGGCTTGGTAAATATTGAGCAGCCGTGCAGGTAAATGGTGACTATTCACATAAAACGTCTGACTATGTTTATATTTCTGCAAGTGCAAACTCATTTCTTGCTGTTCAAAGCAAATCTTGCAATACACCACATCATCATGGATGAGCCATTCAAACTGGGCCAGCTGTTTTGGAATTCCCCAAAAGTGTTGACCGTTGACCATCGAACTTTCGGTAGAAACATAAATTTTAGGAATGGAAGACAAGCGCCTTTTACTGATTAAAGGATGATCCAAGATCAGCAATTCATCATATGGACCTACAGGAGAATCATGATAACGAACCAAAATCACCTGTACCACGCGGCCAATCGGAGAGGAAGCAATATAAAAATTCTGATGCTGCTCAATAAATTTGGGTGTTAACCAGTAATTCAAAATAAAAGCATCCCCATGTAAATGCCACGGTGGATAAAGGGAAAAAGTAGTTGTGTTTAATTCTTTGCTCATTGTCATACTCGTTTTATCTCAAAAAGAGAAGCTGTTATATTTATATTGAAAGATTAATATATCGACATTCACAATTACAACTTAACGTAGAAGAGTAAAGAAATGTTAAATAAAGCCTTATTTGCTATTAGTGCTGCATGTATGAGTTTGCAGGTGATGGCTGCAAATACCTTGGTAGAAATGAAAACGTCTATGGGGAATATTGAAATAGAGTTATTTAATGACAAGGCACCTATTTCTGCAAAAAATTTTGAAGCCTATATAAAAGATAACTTTTATAACGGCACTATTTTTCACAGGGTGATTCCCGGCTTTATGATTCAGGCTGGAGGAATGGATGCCAACATGGTAGAGAAACCGACCAAAGCACCCATTCAGAATGAATCTTATAATGGGTTAAAGAATGCACGTGGCACTTTGGCGATGGCACGAACCAACAAGCCCAATTCTGCAACAAGCCAATTTTTTATTAATACGGTAGACAATGACTTTTTAAACAGAAGTCAGATGAATGCCGGTTATGCGGTGTTTGGTAAAGTCACTAAAGGCATGGATGTGGTCGATAAAATCACCCAAGTACCGACTGCAAACTTTGGCATGCATCAAAATGTACCCAAGCAAGCTGTGAAAATTATCAGTGTGAACATTAAAGCAGCAGAAGAGAAAAAGTAATAAAAAATAAAGCAGAAATATTTAATTCATATTTTTGCTTTAAAATTATATGTTTATATTTAAATTAGAATAAAAATGAACCAAAAGAGTGCATAAAAATACAACACTTAATAAAACAATCAGTTAAAAGCACTTGCACGTGTACGAAATTGCCCTATAATGAGCTCATCCCGACGCGATACAGCAAACGAACTTAGCTGAACAGGTTAAGTTGTTAGATGTGTATTGCGTTATATTTTCTACTGACGAGGTAGAAAATAGATCATTAAGAGATTATGAAGAACAACTTGTGTGGATTTTTACTGGTTGATTGATCGAAATTATTTTCATTGATTGATGGTAGAAATTACTCGAAGTTTATTTGAGAAATATTTGTCAGAAAATTGATGAGCCAAGATTTGTAGCCATAAGCTACTAATGATTTTAAACTGAAGAGTTTGATCATGGCTCAGATTGAACGCTGGCGGCAGGCTTAACACATGCAAGTCGAGCGGGGAAGGGTAGCTTGCTACCTAACCTAGCGGCGGACGGGTG